>DASTDZ010000126.1:0-7520 GCA_035710105.1 Sphingomicrobium sp.
CCCTTGGTCGCGCTGTAGTCCAGCAGCAGCGGCGATCCCTTGTACATCGTCACCGACGTGCAGTTGATGATCGCCGAGCCCTTCTTGAGGTGGGGCCGTGCCGCCTGGGTCATGAAAAACATGCCATAGACGTTGGTCTGGAAGGTTCGCTTGAGCTGCTCCTCGCTGATATCGGTAACGTCCTTGTCCCAATGCTGCTCGCCCGCATTGTTGACGAGGATATCGAGCCGCCCCAGCTCCTTGACGGTCCGGCTGACCGCCTGCTCGCAAAAGCCCTTGCTGCCGATGTCGCCGGCGATCGTGATCGCCCGCCGGCCCTCCTTCTCGACGATCGCCTTCGTCTTCTTCGCATCCTCATGCTCGCACAGATAAAGGATAGCGATGTCGGCGCCCTCGCGCGCGAACAGCGCCGCGACCGCCCGGCCGATGCCGCTGTCGGCGCCGGTGATCAGCGCCACCTTTCCGTCCAGCCGGCCGGAGCCCGGATAGCGCGGCTCCCAGTCGGGCTTGGGCTCGAGCTTCTCCTCGCTACCGGGAAGTTGATCTTTCGATTCCCTGACTCGCGGCTCGACAAGGTCGGACATCAGCTCCTCCGAAGATCGTCCGGATCGAGCGGGCCCGGATCGAGGGGCGCCGAGGCGGGGACCTTGCCCGGGCGGCATTGCGCGAGCAGGCTGGGAAAGTCGAAACTGCTGTTGGCTAGAAGCGCTTCGGGAGCGGCCGCGGCGCACGCTGCCTCGCTCTCGTAGCGGGCGGGCATCGTCATCACCGGCGTGCAGTCGGCCGAGCCGTCGGCGCAGCCCAGGATCGCAATGACGAAATAGCCCGGTCCCATCGCAAGCGCCCTCGATTGCCTCTTGGTCGGCTCAACAACCGCCGGAAAATCAAGCGGTTCCAATCCTTTCGCTGGCGGCCTATGCCGCGCCCATACGCAACCCTACCTAGGGCGCAGGCAGATTGGCGGAGTCGCGCATGAACATTCGTCCCCTCGATGAGAAGACGCTGGTCAGCGGGCAGATCAGGCCCGACGAGGTCGCGCGGCTCAAGGAGTCGGGCGTGACGATGATCGTCAACAACCGCCCCGACGGCGAGGAACCCGGGCAGCCGCGCGCCAGCGAGATCGAGGCGGCCGCCGAAGCGGCCGGGATCGCCTATCGCTTCGTGCCGATCCAGCGCGGGATCGGGCCGGCGGACGTCGAGTGCATGCGCGAGGCGATCGAAGCCGCCGAGGGCAAGATGCTCGCCTTCTGCCGCTCCGGCAATCGCTCGGCGCTGGCCTGGGCGGTCGCCCGGCGCGAGCAGGGCGCGAGCCTGGACGAACTTCAGCAGGCAGCGGCGCGGGCCGGGGTCGATCTCTCCCCGGTCGCGCACCTGCTCTAGCCGGCGCTCACCAGGGAACGACCTCGCCGGCCGCGATCTCGTCTGGCCGCGGCGCCCGGCCGAGCATCGCGTTGCGATGCGGGAAGCGGCCGAACCGCGCGATCACGTCGTGGTGCTTCCTCGCATAGCCGAGCAGGAAATCGTCGCCGAGCCGCGTGT
The DNA here is from genome assembly GCA_035710105.1 of Sphingomicrobium sp. Classification (GTDB taxonomy): domain Bacteria; phylum Pseudomonadota; class Alphaproteobacteria; order Sphingomonadales; family Sphingomonadaceae; genus Sphingomicrobium. Next base: position 1,540 of record DASTDZ010000126.1, read on the forward strand.
AAAGCGCCAGCGAGCGCTGCTGGTCGTCCAGCGATTCGCTATGCTGGAAGGGCATGTAAAGGAACGGCCGCTCGGCCTTGTCGAGCTTCTCGTCGAAGCCGCGCTCGACCGCGCCCTTTGCGACCGCCAGAGCCAGCGTGTCGGTCGAGAATTGATCGGCATGGCCCCGGAACATGTTGCGCGGGAACTGGTCGAACAGGATGACGGCGGCGAGCGCCGCGAGCGCATCGCCGAGAAAGCTCTCGGGCGGAAGCTGCCGCTTCTGCTTCCACAGATCGAGGAAGCGGGCCCGCACCTCATCGTCGACCGTCGGGTCGGCGCGCCACCATTGCTCGGGCTTAAGGCCGAACCAGTAGCGCAGGACCTCGCCCCGCCAGTCGCCCGCCGGTTCCGTCACGCCGCCGTGCCGCCGACGGTCAGCCCGTCAACCAGAAGCGTCGGCTGGCCGACCCCGGCCGGGATCGACTGGCCGCCCTTGCCGCACACGCCGATCCCCTCGTCGAGCTCGAGATCGTTGCCGATCCCCTTGATCCGCGTGAGAACGGTCGGGCCGTCGCCGATCAGGGTCGCGCCCTTGACCGGCTCGGCGATCTTGCCGCCGCGGATCCGGTACGCCTCGGTGCAGGAGAAGACGAACTTGCCGTTGGTGATGTCGACCTGCCCGCCGCCGAAGCTCTTGGCGAAGATGCCGTCCTTCACACGGCTGACCAGCTCGGCAGGGTCGTCGCGTCCGGCAAGCATGAAGGTGTTGGTCATGCGCGGCATCGGCGCGTGGGCGAAGCTTTCGCGGCGGCCGCTTCCGGTCGGCTCCATTCCCATCAGGCGGGCATTCAGGCGGTCCTGCAAATAGCCCTTCAGGATCCCGTCCTCGATCAGGACGTTGCGGCGGGTCGGCGTGCCCTCGTCGTCGATAGTCAGCGAGCCGCGCCGCTCAGCGAGCGCGCCGTCGTCGACCACCGTCACTCCGGGCACGGCAACGCGCTCGCCGAGCCGGCCACTGAAGGCCGAGGTGCCCTTGCGGTTGAAGTCGCCCTCCAGCCCGTGGCCGACGGCTTCGTGGAGAAGCACGCCGCACCATCCCGGGCCGAGGACGACGGGCATTTCGCCGGCCGGAGCGGCCTGTGAGCGCAGGTTGGTGAGCGCCTGGGCAAGCGCCTCGTCGATCGCCCGGTTCCACGTCGCGGGCTCGAAAAGCCGGTCGTAGAGGTGTCGGCCGCCACAACCGAAATGACCGGTTTCTCGCCGGCCGCCGTCGGCGGCGACGATCTGCACGCCAAGGCGCACCAGCGGCCGGACATCAGATGCGACAAAGCCGTCGGCGCGGATGATCTCGATCACCCGCCAGCTCGCCGACAGAGAGACGCTGACCTGGGCGACGCGCGGATCGCGGGCGCGGGCGGCGGAATCGATCTTCTGGCACAGCGCCACCTTGTCGGCGAACGGCACCTCGGCCAGCGGATTGTCGGGTGCGTACATCGCCTGGTTGGTGCGCTGCGGCGGCGGCGCGGGCGCGCCTGAGGCCGGATCGAGCAGCCGTAGCGTCGCCGCCGCGCGGTCGATCGCCTGGGCGCTGATCTCGTTGGCGTGGGCGAAGGCGGTGGTCTCGCCGGTCACACCGCGCAGCCCGAAGCCCGAGCCGCTGTCATAGCTCGCGGTCTTCAGCCGGCCGTCGTCGAAGCCGAACGCCTCGCTGACCCGGTGCTCGAGGAACAGCTCGCCATCATCGCACGCCGCAAGGTGCCGGGCGGCGAGCCTCCGCGCCTCGTCGGGATCGAGCGTCCGGTAGAGGTGCTGGCGCGGGTCGGGGATCATCGCGCGCCGATGTCCGCCCGTCCCCCCTCAAGGATGAATCGCCGGTCGCAATAGCCGCACTCGACGAAGCCGACCTCTGGGTCGATTCGCAAATAGACCCGCGGGTGCCCGAGTTCGGGCGAGACCGCGCCCGAGCCGTCGCAGACGACCTTCGGGCCGGCAACCCGGACGATTTCGGGCGGATCGAGCGCGTTCATTGCCCGTGCCACTTAGGGGCGCAGGCGCGGCCCGGCAAGCGGCGCCCGGCGCCCGGTCACTGATAGATGGCGGTCACCCAGAAGTCGGCGCTGTGGTCGCCTTCGGGCTGGTCGGCGGCGATTTGCAGAGTTCCGCCAACCCCAACGAAGAAGGTGCGGGCGATCGGGTCGATGCTGCGCATCGGCGGCCCATCGAGGGTGAGGCCGAGAACCGTGATTGTGTCGCCGCCAGCGCTGGTCAGCTGGGTCGGCGGGCTCAGCGCGACCAGGACCTGCTAGTTGGGCGAGCCGGCGCCCCCGAAATAGGCGCGGTTGCCGGCATCGCTGGGAGCTCCGGTCGCGCCGCCGCTGAAGGTCCGCGCGCCAGTCACCGCGTCGATCGACACCGTCCCAGAGGCCGAGGAGGGGATCACGCCGCCGAAGTCTAGGTCCTCGATCTTGGTCAAAGTCAGCGGGATGAGGATGAGCGCGCGCCCGTCCGCGTCATTGAGCGACTGAACCGGCGCCGCGGCCGCCGGCGCCGAAGCGAAGGCGATGGCCGCGGCCAAGCCAGCGCCGATGAGAGTGCGAAGTGCCACCTGGATTTCCTTTCGCGCAAGCAGTGCGTTTGCGTGCGAGTATCCAGCCGGCCCGTGACCAGCGATTGAAGGAGCCCGGTAGGCGCGATCTTAACCAGCCCCGAAAACCATGGGGCTCAGAACGCTAGGGATAGACGACCGTCACGTCGAAGCTTCCGACATAGGTCCCGTCGGCCTGGTTGGCGGCGACGTTCAGCTGCCCGCCGACCCGAAATTCGAAGGCCTCGAACGCATTGATGAGGCGGGTCGAATTGCCGTCCAGGGTCCAGTTGGACACCGTCATCGTCTCCGTGCCGCCGGTCCTGGTCAGGGTGATCGGATTCTTCGGAAGGCGGATGATGACCGGCGCCCGCCGAGTGCCCGCGCCCGTGAACAATGCCGCGGTCGTCGGACCGGGGCCGAGAGTCACCCCGCCGGCGACGCTGACCGCGCCGGTATAGGGGTCGATGGTCGCCGTCCCAGCGCTCGCCGACGGGAACAGGGCGCCGAAATCCATGTCCTCGACCTTGAGCAGGGTCAGCGGCTTCAACACGATCGCGTCGGCGCCCGAGGTCGCGGCCGCCGGCGCCGCGCGCACCTGCGCGGGCGCTGCGACAAGCAGCGCCGCCGCGAGCAGCGAGGCGGAGGCAAGGGCCCGGTTCATCGGGAGCGGCGTTTACAGGGTTAACGTCAAGATGACCTTGGCGCTTAGGGTTAAAGGCGCCTTTACCTTCGGCAGCTTCCTTCCCCGCTGGGTGGCGGCTATGGCCGCGGGCGCAATGACCCCATCCGAGCCGGCCATCCGAATCGAATCGCTGACCAAGGTCTATTCGGGCAAGGGCGCCGAGACCAAGCTGGCGCTCGACGCGGTCAGCTTCGACGTCCCGAGCGGGCAGATCTTCGGACTGCTGGGGCCCAACGGCGCTGGCAAATCGACCCTGATCAACATCCTCGCCGGCCTCGTCACCAAGACCGCCGGCAAGGCGGTCGTGTGGGGCTTCGACATCGACCAGCATCCGAGGAACGCGAAGCGCTCGATCGGCGTCGTCCCGCAGGAAATCATCTTCGACCCGTTCTTCACGCCCCGCGAGACGCTGGAGATCCAGGCCGGGCTCTACGGAATCCCGCCGTCGCAGCGGCAGACCGACGCCCTGCTCGCCGCGATGCGGCTGACCGACAAGGCAAAGGCCTATTCGCGCACTCTGTCGGGGGGAATGAAGCGGCGCCTGCTGGTCGCCAAGGCAATGGTCCATTCGCCGCCGATTCTGGTCCTCGACGAGCCAACCGCCGGGGTCGACGTCGAGCTCCGCCGCCAGTTGTGGGATTATGTGCGATCGCTGAACGCGCAGGGCGTCACAATCGTCCTGACCACCCATTATCTCGAGGAAGCCGAGCAATTGTGCGACCGGGTGGCAATCATCAACCATGGCCGGGTGATCGCCAACGAGCCGACCCGCGAGCTGGTCGCCAAGACGCAGGAGAAGTCGGTCGTCGTCACCTTCGACCGCGACCTCGAGCGGGTGCCGGAGGCCGGCTGCTTCGACAATGTCGTGCTGGTCGACGAGCGCACGCTGGAGATCAGCTATCGCAAGGACCGGGTGAACGCCGGCGAGGTGCTTGCGGCGCTGAGCGCCGAAGGGCTGGGCATCGTCGACGTTTCGACCCGCGACCCCGATCTCGAGGACGTGTTCCTGAGCCTGGTGGCGGAAGGGTGAGCACCGACTTCGACGTCCTTGTCGTCGGCTCCGGGGCAGCGGGGCTGACCGCGGCGCTCAACCTCGCGCCGACCCGCAAGGTGGGAGTCATCGCCAAGGGCGCGATCGCCGAAGGCGCCACCAACTGGGCGCAGGGCGGGATCGCCGCGGTGCTCGAGGAAGGCGACACGTTCGAGGCGCATGTCGAGGACACGATGATCGCCGGCGCCGGGCTCAACGACCGCTCGGTCGTCGAGCATGTCGTCGCCGAGGCGCCGAGGGCGATCGCCAGGCTGATCGAGCTGGGAGTCCCGTTCGCGATGGAGGGCGAGGCGCTGCACCTGACGCGCGAGGGCGGGCACAGCCACCGGCGGATCGTCCACGTCGCCGACGCGACCGGCCGCGCGGTGCAGCAGGCGCTCGAAACCGCCGCCGCCAGGCACGAGAACATCACGCTCATCCCCGGTATGGTCGCCATCGACCTCGCCACCGGGCGGCACGCGGCCGACTTTTCGACGAGCGGCCACGTCCACGGCCTCTATGCCTACAACCGCAAGACGAAGCGGGTGGAGACCTTGACCGGGCGAGCGACGATCCTCGCCAGCGGCGGGGCGGGGCGCGCCTATCTTTTCTCGACCGCGCCGCGCGGGGCGACCGGCGACGGCATCGCCATGGCGTGGCGGGCGGGATGCCGGGTGTCGAACATGGAGTTCATGCAATTCCACCCGACCTGCCTCTACAACCTCGAGGTCAAGAACTTCCTGATCACCGAGGCCGTGCGCGGGGAGGGCGGGCTGCTGGTCAACCCCAAAACCCGGCACCGGTTCATGCCCGACTATGACGAGCGCGCCGAGCTTGCGCCGCGCGACATCGTCGCCCGGGCAATCGACAACGAAATCAAGCGCGACGGGCTCGACTTCGTATGGCTCGACATCAGCCACCGCGACCCGGACTTCGTTCGCGAGCATTTCCCGACCATCCACAAGAAGCTGGCGACGCTGGGCATCGACATCACGCAGGAGCCGATCCCGGTGGTCCCGGCGCAGCATTACACGTGCGGCGGAATCGTTGTCGACATCGCCGGCCGGACCGACGCGCCCGGCCTTTATGCGGCCGGCGAGGTCACCCAGTCGGGGCTCCACGGTGCGAACCGGCTGGCTTCCAACAGCCTGCTCGAATGCCTGGTGTTCGGCGAGGCGGCGGCGCGCGACATCCTCGCGCGCTGGGACTCGCTGGCCGAGCCGCCGCAAATCCGCGCCTGGGACGAAAGCCGCGTGACCGACAGCGACGAGGAGGTCGTCATCCACCAGGTGTGGGGCGAGATCCGCCGCTTCATGTGGAATTATGTGGGCATCGTGCGGACGACCAAGAGGCTCGAGCGCGCCAAGCGGCGGATCGACATGATCCGCCAGGAGGTCGCCGATTATTACAAGCATTTCCGGGTCACGCCCGACCTCATCGAGCTCCGGAACCTGGTCGAGGTCGCCGACCTGATCATCCGCTCGGCGCTCGGCCGCCACGAAAGCCGCGGGCTTCACTACACGCTCGATTATCCCGAGCTTCTGCCGGAGCCGCGGGACACGGTGCTGGTTCCGTAGCGAAGGTCACGCAAGGCTTTTTCGAAACCGTCGAATCGGGGCGACACAAACTTCGCCAGCTTCGTGACCTTCGGCGGATTTTCGCGAAAAACGGCCGAGCGAAGCCGCTTCACGCGGCTGGCC
>DASTDZ010000127.1:0-53806 GCA_035710105.1 Sphingomicrobium sp.
CGCGGGACGATCGTCACGCCGAGCTACGACCAAGTGACCGAGCCGGTGACGACCAAGCCCGCCGGCCGCTGGAAACGCTATCGCAAGCAGCTCGAGCCGGTGCTCCCGATCCTTCTGCCCTGGGCGGAAAAGCTCGGGTATCGCGATTGAGGTTGGGTATTTGCGCCAACCAGTGGCGGTAAGTTCCACCAATCCAATGCCGGCAGCAGAATGCGAAGACTGAAAACATTGGACATTTTGAATTTGGCACGCTCCCTGCATTGATAGTGGCACGGACCCGCTGGAGGGTGTCGCAAAGAAAAGGGAAAAATGCCATGTTCGCGATTTTCGATCCTGCCCGTGAAACCATCACCGCGCTCGCCGGTGCGTTTGTCACCGCCATGCTGCTGGTCAGCTCCGCCACCTCGCTCATCGCCTGAACAGGGAGGCTGAATTGGCCAACCGTTTCCTGATCAACCGGCAGGACGCCAAGATCATGGGCGTTGCCGCCGGCATCGCCGACTACACCGGGATCGACGCCCTGGTGATCAGGCTGGCGCTCGTCGCGCTCCTGCTCCTGACCGGCCCGGTCGTCGTCCTTATCTACCTTCTGACGGGTTGGCTTGCAGCTGAGCGGTGATCATCGTCTCGCTCGCTGCAGGCCTTCCGCGGCATCCAGCGGCCGGGCGCAGCCGGTCCGCAGTTCGCCGCCAACCGTAAGCGTGACCGCGATCGGATAGACATTGTCCGACATTCCGTCCGAACATTGCGACTCCGGACGGATCTCCATGACGAACGGCCTGCCGCCCAGCGCTCCCGTCCAGCGCCCCTTCTCCGCCCTTCCCGAAAACTTGGTCCATACCCGCGTGCCGCCCTGGTCCTCGGGCGTCGAATAGGTCACGCACCGCCCCTCGACGCTCGCACCCCAGAAGGGCTCGGTGCCGATTGCCCGTATCGCGTTCGCCGGGACCGCCTTGCCATCCTGGACGAGGCACGGGCTCGGCGGCTGAGCGCCGGCTTGTGGCGGGTTCGCGCTCGCCGCGTTCGTTTCGGGCGGGAGCGGCGGCTCCGCGGCGAGCGGGTCGTCCGGGGACCCGTTGCGCTGCGCCGGACCTTGCGGAGCCTGGCCGCAGGCGGAAAGGGTCAGCGCGGCGGTGAGAAGGAGGGGCCTGATCATCTGGCGACAACGCGGAACGCCCGCCTTGGTGGCAGCGGCCGGCGCTGGCGCGGCTGGCGCCGGGCCTGTACAAGCCGGTTCGAACCGAGGAGCAAGATCATGCGCAAGTTGCTTTTGACCGGGCTGGCCCTCGCCTGGCTGTCGACGCCGGCCTGGGCTGCGCTTCCGGTCGGCGCCAGGGCGCCGGACTTCACGACCACCGGCGCGATCGCGGGCAAGCCGTTCCGGCTGAACCTCAAGGAGCAGCTCCGCAACGGCCCCGTCGTCCTCTATTTCTTCCCCAAGGCTTTCACCCAGGGCTGCACGCTGGAAGCCCGCGCCTTCAGCGAAGCCATGGACGAGTTCAAGAAGGCCGGCGCTCGGGTCATCGGCATGTCGGCCGACGACCTTCCGACCCTGCAGAAATTCTCGGTCGAGGAATGCCGCAACGCCTTTCCTGTGGCGACGGCGAAGCCCGAGATCATCGCCGCCTATGATGTCGCCCTGAAGCAGAAGCCGGGCCTCACCGACCGCACCTCCTATGTCATCGCCAGGGACGGGCGGATCGTCTTCGTCCATTCGCAGATGGACTGGAGCCAGCACGTGCAAAAGACGCTGGCGGCGGTGCAGGCGCTCAAGCGCAAATAACCCCGTCGGGGCTTCGCCCTAGCGGGCCGCGACCTTCTTCGCCGCCGGCGCGGCGCTGGTGTCGAGCAGCGCCGCGATCGCCTTGCCGTCGCGCTTGTAGACGTCCTGATAGTCGACGATCTTGCCTTCGACCGTGGCCGCCGACGACATGTAGACGATGTAAACCGGGAGCGGCTCGGGGAAATTGGCCTGGACCGACTTGCCGCTGGCGATCGTCGCCTGCACCTTCTCCGCGGTCCATTCGGTGCCGCCCTCGGTCAACAGGATCGTTGCCAGCTGCTCGATGTCCTTGGTGCGGATGCAACCGTGGCTGAACGCGCGCACGCGGCTGTTGAAGCGCGACTTGGCGTTGGTGTCATGGAGGTAGATGGCCTTCGAATTGGGCATCACGAACTTCATCTTGCCGAGTGCGTTCGACGGGCCCGGCGGCTGGCGCCAGCGAACCACCTTGCCGTTCTTGTCCTTGACCGCGACATAGCCGCCCTTGCCGCGCACCTCCGGCTCGATGCTTTTGGGGACCTCCCACCAAGGGTTGAGGATGACTCCGGTGGCGATCGCCGACAGCTGCGGCGTCGGGGTCGAGATCTTGCCTGCCACCGCATAATGGCGGGAGATGGTCTCGCCCCCTTCGACCAGGGCGGCCGTGTAGGCCGGGACGTTGACGATGATGTACCGCTCGCCGAGGTCGCGCGGGAGCCAGCGCCAGCGATCGAGGTTGAGGCGGATCCGGTTGACCTTCGCGGTCTCGGACGGCGGCGTCACCTCGAGCGCGCGCTTGAGGTAGGTATATTGCGGGTGGACCGGAAGCAGCCCCGCAAGCGTGTCGGCGACCTGGTGCGTTTGGAGCGCCCAGCGAAGCAGCTTGTCCTGGCGCCCGCCGTCGAGGTCGGGGTCCTTGATGTGCCAGTCGATCCGGTCCTTGCCCCGGACATGGCCAAGCGCGAGGTCGGACGACAGCCGGTTGAAGCGGTCGGTCGCCGCGGCGCTGAGCGCCACCGGGTCGCCGCTCCGAAGCGCCGCTTCCAGCCCCTGGGGATCATAATCGGCCGGGTCCAACCCTTCCTTTCCGACTTGCCGGATGAAGCCGAGCAGTTGCTGGACGTCGCCGATCTCCCACAGCGGCGGTGGAAGCGGCGCCGGTTCGACGAGCGGGACAGGAGCTGGGGCCTGGATGGCCGCCTGGGGCTGGGCTGGAACGGGCTGCTGCTGGGCGCGCGCCGCAAACGGCAGCGCCGATGCTGCGAGGAGGAATGCGGTTATCCTGGTTCGTCTGCTGCGCTTCACGGTCGGTCTCGCTCCGTCGGTCCCCGGGTTTCCGGGCGTCCTATGCCCGCCGCACAATACACAGGCTGAACGCCGGCAACCAGTGGACGAAAGCCACAGGAAGGCTGCTAAGCTGTGGATAAGAACCAATCTTTAAACGGTTTGCGGCAATGATTGCGGCACCGACAATGGGACGTTCGAAGCAATGACCATCTTCTCCTTGATCGCCGAAGCGAGCCAGCCGATAAGAATGGGGCGTACCGGGCTGCCTTGCGTTGGCATACCTGCCCGGCGGGCCAGGGAAGGAAAGATCGGCGTGAGCTTCGCCGCCCTGCAGGAGTAGCCGCGCGTGGAGATGAGTTATTCGATGATCAAGGCGCGCATCGCCGAAATCCCGGATCCGAACGACCGAAGGCGGGCTCCCCGACTGCCGGTGGAGATCGACGCGCGGGTTCGCGAGCTCGGGACCAATGGTGTCGAGGCGCGGGTGCTCAACATTTCCGAGCGCGGTTTCATGGCCGAATCGGACGGCCGATTCGAGGTCGGTTCGCGGGTCTGGCTGATGCTCCCGGGCCGCGATCGCGCCAATGCCGTCGTCAAGTGGACGGCCGGAGACAAGCTCGGCGCGGAGTTCGCCGAGCCAATCTCGCTCGACGGGCTCGATCACCCCTAAGCTACTGAGCGGTGATCCAATTCGCCCCGCGCCAAATCGCGGCGCGCGATCCCGATTCGGGGCAGGAATGCAACCCTCGGCGCTTTCGCTCGTTCACCAGCGCCGAAAGGAACTTTCTATGCCTGCGATTTCAGGCCTGAACGATGCGACCTATCATCCGACCGCTCGCGGCTATCACGCCGTGTATCGCGAGCGCGAGGTGAACCACTGCCCAGGTTGCGGCCGCACTCACTGGATCATTGGCCGGGTCTCGGCCGAATGCGCTTTCTGCGCGACGGCTCTGCCGCTGGCGGAAGCGAGCATGCACTCGCACAACCGGCCGGTCATCATCCAGCACAAGAACCGCGACCACCACGCCTGGGCGGCCTGAGCGATCCTCGGATCAGCCGCGCGGCGCCGGGCGCACCGGCACGGGCGCGTTGCATAAATCGACGCCGCCGGCGGGACGAATGAAGAAATCGTCCTTGCGGTTGGCGCGCGCCCGCACATAGGCGGCAAAGGCGGCGCTCCCCGTGTCCATGTACTGGAAGACCGGCCGCTCGCCCGGCGGGAAGTCCCTCGCCAGCCGAGCCCAGGCGATCGGCACGTCCTGCGACCTTTCCTTGTAAAAGCCCAGGGCCTCGGTTCCCCGGGGCAGGCTGCTCAAGGCCTCGATGCCGCTGACGACGCGCCCGACGACCGCGATGTTGCGGTCCAGGTGGCGCGGCGAATGGCCGATCACCGCATAGAGCTCGCCGCCGGTGCCCGTATCGGGCGACAGCCCGCGGCCGACCCCGACATAGGCATAGCAATGGGCGAGGTTGGCGGTTCCGCGCCCGGGGTCGTAGCCGATCGGCCAGCCGCTCGCGAAGCCGGCTCTCGGCGCGTAAGCGTCGGGATAGCCGAGCGGGTGCACGTTCAGGCCCTTCAGCGGCCGCGCATATTCGGCCGGAGGCCGGGCGACGACGCCAGCGGGGAACGGGTCCTCGCTCTCGTTCTTTCCCCACTGGACGACATAATTGTCCTGCACACGGTAGATCGCCGAATTGTCCCACCAGCGGCCGCTCGCCAGGGCCCGGATGTTGGCGACGTGGACCGGCGCGAACTGCGGCGCCAGCTGGATCAGGACCCGCCGCCCGTCCCTGAGCTGAACGACGAGAAGGTCGTCGGCGGGAATCGTCTTCCAGGCGCTCGCCGGCGCGGCGGCGATGATCTCCGTCGGGGTCTTCGGAGCCGCTGCCTGGGCGCCGGCGGCAAGTGCAAGCATCGAAATCAGAAGCAGCGCGCGCATGGCGTTTCCTTGTCTTTTTGCGCGGACACGATAGGCGCGCGTCCATGCATATTGCCAGCCTGATGCTGCTCGGCTCCGGCGAGCTCGGCCGCGAGTTCGCGATCGCCGCCAAGCGGCTCGGCTGCCGGGTCATCGCCTGCGACCGGTATGGCAACGCGCCGGCCATGCAGCTGTCCGACGAGGCCGAGATCTTCTCGATGCTGGACGGTAAGGCGCTCCGAGCGGCGGTCGAGGCCCATCGCCCTGACGTCATCGTCCCGGAAATCGAAGCGATCGACACGGCGACTCTCGGCGAGCTGGAGACCGAAGGCTGGCGGGTCGTGCCCTCGGCCAAGGCCGTGCAACTGACCATGAACCGCGACAGCATCCGCGATTTCGCGGCGCGCGAACTCGGACTGACGACGTCACGCTACGTGTTCGCCGAGAGCCGCGCTGAAGCGATCGCGGCGGCCGGCGCGGTCGGCCTGCCGTGCGTCGTCAAGCCGGTGATGTCGAGCTCGGGGAAGGGCCAGAGCGTGGCCGCCACCCCGGAGGAGCTGGGCAAGGCATGGGACTATGCAGTCGCCAACATGCGCGGCGACCGGCCGCGCGTGATCGTCGAGGAGTTCGTGCGTTTCGATAGCGAGATCACTTTGCTCACCGTCTCGACCAGGGATGGCGTGCTCTATTGCCCGCCGATCGGCCACCGGCAGGAACATGGCGATTATCGCGAAAGCTGGCAGCCGGCGGCGATCCCCGAACGCGCCCTCGAATCGGCGCGCGAGCAGGCGAGGCGCGTGGTTCAAGCGCTCGGCGGGCACGGGATTTTCGGAGTCGAATTCTTCATCCGCGGCGACGAGGCGATCTTCTCCGAGCTTTCGCCCCGGCCGCACGACACCGGAATGGTGACCCTCGTCTCGCAATACCCCAACGAGTTCGAGCTGCACCTTCGCGCGATCCTCGGCCTGCCCATACCCGCGATCGACCTTGCCGGGCCGTCGGCCTCGGCGGTCATCCTCGCGGCAAAGGAGAGCGAAAGCTTTGGCTATGACGGGATCGCCGAGGCGCTCGCCCTGGGGAGCGCAGACAAGCCGGCGGACGTCAGGATCTTTGCAAAGCCGAAGACACTGAAGAACCGGCGCATGGGCGTGGCGCTCGCTCGTGGCGAGACCGTCGAAGAGGCGGTGGAGCGGGCCAAGGCCGCAGCCGCCAAGGTGTCGATCCGCTATGGGGAAGAGGCGTGAAGCCTTGGCGCTTCTCCTGCGTTGCGCTCGAAAAGGAGGCCCTTGAGATGCGTGCAGCACTGATCACAGCCGTAGCGGCGCTTGCGCTGTCTTCATGCGGCGAGCAGGCGGAGCGTCAACCGCAGCAGACGCAGTCGATCACGGTCAGAAGCGCCGAGCAGGAGCAGCTCCACACCCTCAACGACCTCAACCGCGCGATCGCGCTCAAGCGCGCGATCTACGATTCGGGATACAGCTGCAAACGGGTGACGGAATCGGGCTTCGTCGGCCAGTACAAGAATCTCGACATGTGGATGGCGCGCTGCGCCGACGGGCGCGACTGGGCGGTGTTCACCGGCCCTGACGGAAGCGCGCAGGTGCGCGACTGCAAGGACGTCGGCGCGATGGGCCTTCCGGAATGCAGGATCGAAGCGAAGGCGGCGCCGTCCGCCGGCGGCTGACAGGCGTCAGTTGCCGCAGGTCGTCTCGCTCTTGAACTCGCCGCTCGCCGTCTTTTCCTTGACGGTGACGCATTTGCCGACCCGCACTTCCTCGCGCCAGCTGCCGTCGGCATTGGACGTGCGATTGCCCTTCGGAACCCGGTTGCCCTTCTTGTCGAGCTCCCAATTCCAGCTCTTCGGAGTCGCCTGCGCCTGCTGGTTGGGCGCGGCGAAGGCGTGAGCGGCCGCGGCAAAGCCCAGTCCGACCACGAGTCCGGCTGCAGCACTGATCCACACGGTCTTCATTGCACTACTCCCAACGCTGCCCGGCTAGCCCGGGGCAGGTGAACCGGGCGTGAAGCCGGGCCGCGCGCCGCAAAACGCGCGAGAGGGAAAGTAGGTTCGCGGGTGCGGCCGCGCAACGGGCGGGAGGCTCAGCCCTGCCGGGCCTTGAACCGCCGGTTGGTCTTGTTGATGACGTAAGTGCGGCCGCGACGGCGGATCACCCGGCAGTCGCGGTGCCGCGACTTCAGCGACTTGAGGCTGTTGCGAATCTTCATGGCCGGGCGCCTTGCTCGTTATCTAAAAAATCGGTTTGTGGGAGGTTTGGAAAACCGGCGGCTCCCCTATGGGGCCGGAGCCACCAAGTCAAGGTCGTTGCAGGCCTTCGCGCCTCGCCTTGGGCTGTCCCGGAGCGAAGCTGTCGCCGAAATAATCGCCCGCATACCACAGCGGCCGCGAGTCCGCGTCGGCAAGCGCGCGCGCGATCCGGTAGTTGAGCTCGGCATAACGCGCGCCCTGGTCCCAGCGGATCGGCTGGCGAACGTCGTCGCTCGGCTTGTGATAGGTGCGCGCGAAGAATTCGTCCCACTTCTTCTCGCCGCCGTTGGCATAGCCGGTCATCAGCAGGATCGCCGGAATTCCGCGGGTAACGAACCGGTAATGATCCGAACGCACGAAGATCGCTTCGTCGGGCATCGGGTCGGGCGAGACGGCCACGCGCATCGCGCTCGCCGCACTCGCGATCTCCTGCGCGACGGTCGAATGCTCGCCGCCAAAGGCGATGACGTCGGTGAACTCGTAGAGGAGCATCGGCATGTCGAGGTCGACCGCGGCGGCGATCGCCTGGCGCGGGACAGTCGGGTTGGCGGCGAAATAATCGGCGCCGCGCAGCCCCACTTCCTCAGCGGTGTTGGCGATGAACAGGATGGATCGGCGCGGCGGCTTGCCCGAGGCGATGAACGCGCGTGCAGCCTCGAGCATGGTGGCGACTCCCGCGGCATTGTCGAGCGCGCCGTTGTAGATCGAATCCTCGCCGGGCCGGGCCCCGCTCTTCATGCCGATATGGTCGAGATGGCCCATCAGCACGACATATTCGCCGCGAAGCCTGGGGTCGGAGCCCGGAAGCAGGCCGACTACCTCCGGACTTGTGAAATCGCGCCACCGCATGCGGTCGCCGATGCGGATTCGCGCCGGCAGGTCGAAGCCCTGCATCGCGCCCGGCCGCGCCCCGGCGGTGACGGCCTGCGCAAGGCTTCGGCCCGACCCCTTGAACAGCCGCTCGCCGGCGGAACGGGACAGCAGCGCAAACAGCCCCAGGCGGCTCCCTTGGCTCGCCGACTTGCCCGACGGGTCGACCCAGTCGATCACCGGCTGGCCGAAGGCGCTGACGCGGTCGCCGCGCTTGCGGATTCCGGTGCCGGCGATCTCGATGAGCCCAGCCGCGCCCTTTTCGGCGGCAGTAATGGCCTTGGCCGAATCGAGATGGGCCGCGATCTCGCTCGGAAGGCCGGGCGGCGTGCCCTCGATCACGACCACGACCTTGCCGCGCACGTCGAGTCCGGAATAATCGTCGATCCCGAGCCGCCGGTCGCTGACCCCATGGCCGGCGAACACAAGCGGCGCGTCGATCCTGCGGCTTGAGCGCGTTAAGCTTGGCCGGATAGCGATGTCGACCCCGGGGCGAAGCCGCTGCGAGCGCCGCCCGACGGTCAGCGACGCCGAGGGCTCGTCGGCATGGGCCGCTTCGCGAAGCGGAACCTGGACGTACCATCCGCCGCCCGTCCCGCCGGGCTTCAGGCCCATCGAGCGGAATTGCGCGGCAACATAGGCGGCCGCGACCTCGTGCCCGCGCGAGCCGGTGTCGCGCCCTTCGAGAAGATCGCTTGCTAGGAACTCGACATCGGCGCGTACGCGCTCGGCGGCGGCGCCTGGCGGAGGCTGCGAGGGAGGCGCGGCGCCGAGCAGCGCGGCTGCCAGCGGCGCAAGCAGCAATCGACGAAACCTCACGTGCCCGGCCGCTCCACCAAATGCCTTTCCCACTGCAACGCGTGGCGAACGATCGTCTCGATATCGTCAAAGCGCGGAGCCCAGCCGAGCGTTTCGACCAACCGCGCGTTGGAGGCGACGAGCATCGGCGGATCGCCGGCGCGCCTCGGCTTCATTTCCCGGCGGATGGGCGCGTTGAGCTGCCTGTCGAGCGCGTCGAGGACCTCCAGCACCGACAGGCCCCTGCCGTAACCGCAATTGAGCACCAGGTTCTCGCCCGGATGTTCGACGAGCCACAGCAGCGCCTGGACATGGGCATTCGCGAGGTCCGCGACGTGGATATAGTCGCGCACGCAAGTCCCGTCCGGGGTCGGATAATCCGTTCCGTAGACGTCGACATGGCGGCGCCTTCCCACCGCCGCTTCGACCGCGACCTTAATCAGGTGAGTCGAACCCTTGCCGATCTGGCCCGTGCGGCCGTCCGGGTCCGCTCCGGCAACGTTGAAGTAACGCAGCGCGCCATAGTTGAAGCCATAGGCGGCGGCACAGTCCGCGAGCATCCGCTCGGTCATCAGCTTGGACGCGCCATAGGGGTTGATCGGCTGCTTCGGGTCGTCTTCGGCGATCGGCAGGCGTTCCGGCGCGCCGTAGACCGCGGCGGTCGAGGAAAACAGAATGTGTTTCACTCTGCCCGCCACCGCGGCCGCCACCAGCGAATGCGTCGCGACCGTGTTGTTGGCGTAATAGAGCAGCGGGTTCTCCACCGATTCCGGGACCACGACCGACCCGGCGAAGTGCATGATCGCCTGCGTCCCCTGCTCGGCAAGGATTCGCTCGACCAGCGCCCGGTCGCCAACCGACCCTTGATAGAAGGGCACGTCCTCCGGGACGACCTCGCGCGTGCCGTTGGACAGATCGTCGATCACCGCGACTGCCCAGCCCGAATCCTTGAGCGCAAGTACCGCGTGGCTTCCGATATAGCCGGCGCCGCCGGTGACCAGGACGGGGGTCTTCATGAGGGGAATGGCTAGCCGAGGAGCAAGGACCGCGCCAGCCGTTTACAGGTAAGCGGTCGCAAGCAAAGTCAGCGGGATCGATGCGACCATCCCCAGCGTGGTCAGCAGCATGATGCTCGCGATCTCGGCCTCGGCTGTGCGGTATTGTTGCGCGAACAGGATCGCGACCGTCGCCGTCGGAAACGCGCTCGCGACTACCGTCGCGCTGGGGATGGCGCCCGACAGGTCGCCCAGCTTCAAAGCTGCGAAGAAGATCGCCGGCTGGATCGCCAGGACGACCAGCGCGCCGACGACGACGATCCGAGAGAAGACCAGCCGGTGGGCTGCAAGCACGAGGCCGGCGGCGAAGATCGACACGCCAGCGGCGGCCGCGGCCAGCGGTTCGAGCGTCTGGGCGACGAGAGGGGAGAGATGCAGCCCGGCCAGCGACAGCAGGCCGCCCAGGACCGGCGCCCACACGAGGGGGTTGGCGGCCGACCGCTCGACCGACCGGAAGATCGAGGCCCGCTCCCCGGGCCTCGGCGCGGCGGATTCGAGCAGGAAGACGGCGATCGAGACCTGCGCGAGATTGGTGATCAGCGCGACGAGGCCGACGACCGCCGCGCCGGTCTCCTGCCCGTAGATCGGGGTGAGGACGGTCAGCCCGAACACGGGCACGCTGCTCGAGGCGAAGGTGTAGCCCAGAAGCGCCGCTTCGAGCCGAGTCCGCCGCAACAGCCGAAGCAACCAGTAAAGGACGAAATAGAGCCCGGAATAGCCGGCCAGCATGACCAGCGCGACCGGCGCCTGCGCGACGAGGTTCGATCGGCTGAAATGCGCCATGCTCAAAAACAGCGCGGCCGGAAGCGCATAGGTCAGCGCCAGCCGGCTGAACCCGCGGACCTGGTCGTCGTCGAAGCTCTTGTGCCTGCCAGCGGCAAAGCCGAGCGCGAGCACCAGCAGCACCGGTGCGATCGCCGCCGTCATCGTTGCCGCGTCGATCGGCATCCCCCGTCTCCCCCTCTTCGAACCGGCGCGCGGTTGCGGGCGCGGCATTTTCGGCTATCAGGCCGCGCAACCCGACGATTATCCCGAGCAGGTCCAATGGCAATCACGATTTCGAGCGCGTTCGACGCAGGCAACATCCGCGTGCTTCGGCAGGACGGCGACAGCGCCGACCTGGAGATCGTCAAGGACCATCTCTCCGACTTCTACCAATGGTTCTATTTCCGCCTCGCCGGCGCCAAGGGGCGCGAGGTGACTCTAAGGATCACCAATTGCGCCGGCTCGGCCTATCCGCACGGCTGGCCCGATTATCGCGCCTGCCTTTCAGTCGACCGCGAGGAATGGGTGCGGATCGACGGCACGAGCTATGAGGACGGCGTCCTCACCATCCGCTTCACGCCGACCGAGGACCTCGCCTGGGTCGCCTATTTCGCGCCTTACTCGATGGAGCGGCACCACGACCTGATCACGTCGGTCGCGGCGCTTCCAGGGGTCAGCTATTCCTCGCTCGGCAAGTCGCTCGACGGCCAGGACATCGACTGCCTTACCCTCGGCGAGGGCAAGCTCAACGTCTGGCTCTACGCGCGCCAGCACCCGGGCGAGACCATGGCCGAATGGTGGATGGAGGGCGCGCTGGAGAAGCTCACCGACACCGACGATCCGGTCACCCGCGTGCTTCGCGAGCAGTGCACGTTCCGAATCGTCCCCAACATGAACCCGGACGGGTCGCGCCGCGGGCATTTGCGGACCAACGCTGCCGGCATCAATCTCAACCGCGAGTGGCACGCACCCTCTGCGGAAAAGAGCCCGGAAGTGCTGTGCGTCCGCAACGCGATGGACGAAACCGGAGTCGATTTCGCGATGGACGTCCACGGCGACGAGGCGATTCCGGCCAACTTCCTGGCGGGCTTCGAAGGCATCCCCTCGATCACCGAGCGCCAGAGCCGCCTGTTCAAGGCGTTCAGCGACACGCTCGAAAAGCTCTCGCCCGATTTCCAGACCCGCCAGGGCTATGAGGTCCCCAAGCCCGGCGAAGCCAACATGTCGATGTCCACGACCCAGCTCGCCGAGCGCTACGGCTGCGTGTCGATGACCCTGGAAATGCCGTTCAAGGACAATTTCGACCTGCCGGACCTAGTCTACGGCTGGAGCCCCGAGCGTTCGCGCCACCTCGCGCGCGCCTGCCTCGATTCGCTTCACGCGATCCTTCCCGAGTTGACGGCAGCCAAGTCGGAGCAACCGGTGAGCGAGACGGTCGCCGCCTGATGCCGCTTCTGGTCCTCCTCCGCCACGGCCAGTCGCAGTGGAACCTGGAGAACCGTTTTACAGGCTGGTGGGACGTCGGTCTTTCGGAGCAGGGCGTCGTCGAAGCGGTCGCGGCCGGCGAACTGATGCGCGACCGCGGACTCGACTTCGACCGCTGCTTCACCAGCTTCCTCACCCGCGCGATCAAGACCCTCGACATCGCGCTCGAACCGATGGACCGGCTCTGGCTTCCGGTCAGCAAGCACTGGCGCTTGAACGAGCGTCACTATGGCGGGCTGACCGGACTCAACAAGCAGGAGATGATTGACAAGGTCGGGGCGGAGCAGGTCAAGATCTGGCGGCGCTCGTTCGACATCCCGCCGCCCCCGCTCGAGCGGGGAAGCGAATATGACGTCAGCGCGGACCGCCGCTACGCGGGCATCGACGTGCCTTTGACCGAAAGCCTCAAGGACACGATCGAGCGCGTGCTTCCCTGTTGGGAGGAGGCGATCGCCCCGGCACTGCGCTCGGGCGAGCGGGTGCTGGTTTCGGCGCACGGCAATTCGATTCGCGCGCTGGTCAAGCATTTGTCCAACATCGGTGACCAGGAGATCGTGGGGGTCGAAATCCCGACCGGGCTCCCCCTCGTCTACGAGTTGTCGGACGAGCTGTCAGTGATCGACAGCTACTATCTCCACGAGCGCCAGGGCTCCTAGGCCGCCGCCGACTTGTCCCGGTACATGGCGCGGTCGGCGCGGTCGATCACGTCTTCGGGCGAATCGTTCCCGGCGATCATCGCCACGCCGATCGCGATGCCGAGCGGCAGCCGCTCCCCGTCCACCAGTTTTTCGCTCTGCTCGATCTGCGCCGTCAGCCGCTCGGCTGTTTCGCGCGCAGTCTCCTCGCTGGCGTGGACCAGCAGGATTCCGAACTCGTCGCCGCCGAGCCTTGCGACCCAGTCGCTCTCGCGGACGCCGCTGCCGAGCAGCGCCGCGACATGGATCAGCGCCTCGTCGCCAGCCCTGTGGCCGAAGCCGTCGTTAATCCGCTTGAGCCCGTCGATGTCGACGAACAGCATCGCCGCGCTTTCACCGTAGCGGCCGACCCGGGCGATGAGGTTCTTGAGCTCGCGCATGAAGCCGCGGCGGTTGGGGAGGCCGACCAGCGGGTCCTGGTGCGCGAGATCGTCGAGCAGCCGGACCCGCTGCTCGAGCTGCGCAATCTTCTCGCGCAGACGCCCGATCTCCGCGAGCGCGCTCGCGTCCGGCGACTCGGTTTCCCCCTCGGACACCCGGCTGCGATACCGCGATTCCCGGTGCGGCGAAATCCGCCCGATCCGACTGTGCCGATTGCGAACAGGCAAATCGCTTCCTAAACCCGCGCATCGGCGAGTGTCAGCAGGAAGGCGCGAATGCCCGGACCACTGGTTGGGATCATCATGGGCAGCAGGTCCGATTGGGAGACGATGCGCCACGCCTCGGAGATGCTCGACCAGCTCGGCGTGCCTCACGAAACCAAGGTCGTTTCCGCGCACCGGACTCCCAAACGGCTCTACGATTATGCCCACGGCGCGCGCGAACGCGGGCTCAAGGTCATCATCGCCGGAGCGGGCGGGGCGGCGCACCTCCCCGGAATGACTGCGTCGATGACCTCGCTGCCGGTTTTGGGCGTGCCGGTCGAGAGCAAGACTCTCAAGGGCCTCGATAGCCTGCTGTCGATCGTCCAGATGCCTGCCGGCGTTCCGGTCGGCACACTTGCCATCGGCAAGGCGGGGGCGGTCAACGCGGCGCTGCTCGCGGCGGCGATCCTTGCGACCAGCGACAATGCGCTTGCCGAGCGGCTGGAACGGCATCGCGCGGAGCAGACCGACTCCGTGGCCGAAACTCCCGAATGAGAATCGATCCGGGCTCCACCATCGGCATCATCGGCGGCGGCCAGCTCGGCAAGATGCTGGCCCTGGCCGCAGCGCAGTTTGGCTACAAATGCCATATCTTCGCACCCGAGAAAGCGCCTTGTGCGGCGGCCGTCAGCGCCGCCTTCACCCGCGCCGACTACGCCGACGTCGAGGCGCTTCGGCGCTTCGCCGATTCGGTCGACGTCGCCACCTATGAGTTCGAGAACGTCCCCGCTGCCTCGCTCGAGGCCATCGCCGCCAAGCTCAGGCCGGGAGTCGCTTCGCTCCAGATCGGCCAGGAGCGCGCGATCGAGAAGGAGTTCATCGAGAAGACGGGAGCAAAAGTCGGCCGTTGGATGCGGATCGACAGCGAGGCCGACGTGCGCGCCGCGGAAGAGCGGATCGGCGCGCCGCTCGTCCTCAAGACCCGCCGCCTCGGCTATGACGGCAAAGGGCAGGCCTGGGCGCTGGAACCCGGCTCGGTGCCCGGCGCCTGGGACTCGATCGGCCGACAGCCGGCGGTCGCGGAGGCCCGGGTCGACTTCACGCACGAATTCTCGGTGGTTCTCGCGCGCGGGCAGGACGGTTCGACCGCGGTTTGGGACCTGCCGCACAACGAGCACGAGAACGGGATCCTTCGCCGCTCGACCGTGCCGGCGCCCCAGGCCATTCTCGATCATTCGGCCGAGGCCGTCGCCGTCGCGACCCGGATCGCCGAGGCGCTCGGCCATATCGGCGTTCTCACCGTCGAGTTCTTCGCGACGCCCGAGGGGCCGCTCGTCAACGAAATTGCGCCGCGCGTCCACAACAGCGGGCACTGGACGATCGAGGGCGCGGTGACCTCGCAGTTCGAGCAGCACATTCGCGCCGTGTGCGGCCTTCCGCTCGGCTCGACCGCCCGGGTTGGCGAATCGGCGGTGATGGAAAATCTGCTCGGCGACGAGATCGGGCGCTGGCCCGAGCTTGTCGCGAAAGAAGGGGCGCACGTCCACCTTTATGGCAAGGGCGCGCCGCGCCCTGGCCGCAAGATGGGCCATGTTACGAGGCTAGGCGACCTCTTCTAGCGCGGTTGCACTTCCTCGACCGGGAGTCCGAGCTTCTTGAGCTGCGGGCGGACCTTGGCGGCATCGCCGACCACCACCCAGACGAACGCGCTTGGGTCGACCGCGTCGCGAAGTGACGCATCGAGCGTCGCCTTGCTCTGCGCGCGGTACTTGTCGGCCAGCAGCTCGTAATAATTGTCGGGCCGTCCGTAGAGCGCGTTCGACGCCATCGCCGAAAGCACCGAGCTCGAAGTCTCGAACTGGCCCGGAAGCTGCTTGATCCGGTTGGCGATGGTGCGCTCCATCTCCTCGTCGGTGACGCCCCTTGTGGTCAGGAACTCGCGGATATCCTTGCGCAGCTCGCGAATCGAATCGGCGGTCCGATCTGCCTGCACCGGCGCCGCGACCACATAGGGTACGACCTTGGCATTGAGCTGCACCGTGCCGCGCACGCCATAGGACCAGCCCTTGGTCTCGCGCAGGTTCATGTTGATCCGCGACAGAAATGTGCCGCCGAGGATGTCATTGGCGCTGCCGATCGCCGCCATCTCGCCCCTCGGGTCGATCGGCGTGACCTGGCCGGCCATGATGTAGGATTGCGGCGAGCCCGGCCGGTCGATCAGCACGATCTTCTCGGCTTTCGGGCGGACCGGAAGGTCGCCGAAATTCTTGGCGCCCTTGGGCGCCGACGGAGCAGCCCAGGTTCCGAATGTGCGCTCGAGCTGCTGCTGCACCTCTGCGAGCGGCAGGTTGGAAACGACGAAGATCTCGAGATTGTCCGGCCGCAGCCAGTGCTGGCGGAAGCTCTCGAGGTGGGCGCGGGTGAAGACCTTGACCGCTTCGGGGCTGCCGAGGTCGGTCGTGCCATAGGGGTGGGCATCGCCGTAGAGCAGCGCCGGCAGGGTTCGCGACGCGATACCCTGCGGGTCCTTCTGCGCCTGGGCAATCGCGGTCAGCACCTGCGTGCGCACGCGATCGATTTCGGCCGGGTCGAAGGTCGGCCGCTGGACGATGTCGGCGACGAGGTCGAGCGACGGCGCCAGATTGGCGCTGAGCGCGGACAAGGTCACTGTGCTTCGGTCGGCACTCCCCGAGGCCGCGATCTGCGCCCCGAGCCGTTCCTCCTCCTCGGCGATCTGCTGGGAGGTCATACCGTCCGCGCCCTCGTCCAGCAGCGACAAAGTCAGGTTCTGCAGGCCGCGCGCGCCCGGTGCGTCGGCCGAAAAGCCGGCGTCGAAGGCAAAAGCGATCTGCGTGACCGGAACGGTCGTGCGCTGCGCGTAGGCGAGCTTGATCCCGTTCGACAAGGTGACGTGCTGGACGTCGGGAAAGTCGAGCGGCGCGGGCTCGCCGACCGGCGGGATTTCGCGCTTGGTCTTGGGCGTCGCGATGTCGGCGGTCTTGCTCTTGGCGCGCGCGCCCTTGGCCTCCTCGTAGGGCGGCCGGTCGCCCGGCTCGAGCCGGATCGACAGCACGGGCCGGGTCAGCCATTGCTTCATCGCCGCCTGGACGTCGGCCGGCGTGATCGCCGCATATTTCTCGAGCGTCTTCTTGTAGAAATCGGAGTCGGCCGCATAGACTTGGCCCTCGGCCAAAGCGACGGCCTTGCCGCCGAAGCCGCCGACCTGCTCGAGCCCGCGGATCCGCCCCGCGACCTCGCGGGTCGTCGCGCGCCGCACCTCGTCCTCCGTGGGGCCCTTGGCGATCATCTCGGCGATGATCTCGTCGAGCCGCTTTTCGACCAGCGTCGGATCGACTCCGGGCTTGACCGTCGCGGTCACCTCGAACAGCCCCACCCGCTGGAACGGCTGGTGCGAAGCGGTCACCGCGACCGCCAGCTTCTCGTCGCGCACCAGGATCCTATCGAGCCGCGAGCTCGCCAGCCCGCCGAGGATCGAGGCGCCAACGTCGAGCGCCGCAAGCTCCTCGGAAAGCAGGCCCGGAAGCGCCCAGTGGCGCTGGACCTGAGTCGCCGCCACCCGGTCCTTCATGACGATGGACTTGGGCGCCGGAAGGGTGGGCACGTCGGCCGCCGCCGGGTTGTTCACGGGGCCCGGCTTGATCGCTCCGAAATATTTCTCGACCAGCGGCCGCGCCTCGGCGGCGGTGATGTCGCCGGCAAGCACCAGCACGGCATTGTTCGGCCCGTATTTGTCGATGAACCATTGTTTGACGTCGGCCAGGCTCGCCGCGTCGAGGTCCGCCATCGAGCCGATGGTCGAGTGCTGATAGGGATGTCCGTCCGGGAAGAGGTTGCCGAGGACTTCATATTCGACGAGACCGCCCGGCTGGTTGTCGCCCTGCCTTTTCTCGTTCTGGACGACGCCGATCTGGTTATCGAGCTTGTCCTGGGTGACCGCTCCGAGCAGATAGCCCATGCGGTCGCTTTCCATGAACAGCGCCTTTTCGATCGCCGACTTGGGGACGGTCTGGAAATAATTCGTGCGGTCGAACCAGGTCGTGCCGTTATAGTCGGTCGCGCCGATCTGCTGCAGGTAGGTGAAGAAATCGCCCGGCAGATTCTCCGAGCCGTTGAACATCAGGTGCTCGAACAGGTGCGCGAAGCCGGTCTTGCCTTCCGGCTCGTCCTTCGACCCGACATTGTACCAGGTGCTGACCGCGATGACCGGCGCCTTGTGGTCCTCGTGGACGAGGACGGTGAGGCCATTGGCGAGCTTGAAGCTCGAATGCGGGATGGAGACTTCCTCGACCAGCGCGCTGACCGGCGCCGGCTGCGGCGCGGCGGGATCCGTCTGCGTACCTTCGATTGGCGGAGGCGGAGGAGCGACTGCGGTCTGCGGCGCGGTCGCGCAGGCGGCGAGCGCGGAGGTTGCGAGCAACAGTGACAGGCGCTTGAAGCTGTTCATTTTGGTGATTCCCCGGGAGATTCGGCGCGACCTTAATCACCCACGCCCGGCTGGCAATATCCGCTCGCGGGAAGGCCGGTTTTTTCGACGAAAGGCGGAAGCAGTTGCCAAGCCTGCCGGTTTGGCTGCAAATCCCGCGCATGGCAGGCGAATACCGACGCTTCGGACGTCTTTGCGCGTGACCACTCGGCCGGTCGCGATCGCCCAGATCATCACCGGCGCCGCCGCGGCGATGGCATTGCTCTATTTCCTCAGCGGAATCCTGATCCCGCTCGTCATCGCCTTCGTCCTCGTCGTTCTCGTTGACGCCGTCGTCACTTTCATCGACCGCCGCTCGCCAAAGGCGCCGCGCTGGGCGGTGTCGCTGGTTTCGGGCCTGCTCGTGATCATGACCGCCTCGAGCGGGATTTTTATCCTCGCCCAGGGCGCGGTGCAGATGGTCGACAAGGGACAAGCGCTCCTCGCCCGGCTTGAAAGCCTGGTGCAGTCGATCGGCCGGTCGATCGGTTATGCCGAGCCGCTTCACCTCGGGATGCTGGTCGGGCAGATCAGCGTCCCGCAGGTCGCCGGCGCCATCCTCAACGCCGCGCAGGGTGTCGCCGGGTCGGTGCTGCTGATTATCGTCTATTTCGGCTTCATGATGGCGGGCCGGCGGCGGATCAGTCGCAAGATCGACGCGGCGGCAGTGACCTCGCGCCGAAAGGTCGTGATCAAGCGGGCGATCGAGCGCGTGGCCGGCGACCTTCGGATTTATTTGTGGGTGCAGACCCTGACCGGCGTGATGCTTGCCGCCGCCTCCGCGGTGGTGATGGCGGTCGTCGGGCTCGACAATGTCCTGTTCTGGACCGTCGTCCTGTTCCTGCTGTCCTTCATCCCGACGATCGGAGTCACGATCGGCTCGATCGTCCCGGCGCTGTTCGCGCTGCTTCAGTTCGATTCCTTCTGGCAGGCCGCCGTCATCTTCGGCGGGATCCAGCTGGTCGCCCTGGTCATCGGCAATTTCATCTACCCGAGGATGCAGGCCGACACGCAGAACATCGACCCGGTGACGACCTTGCTCGCGTTGTCGCTGTGGACCTTCCTGTGGGGCGTGCCTGGCGCCTTCCTCGCGGTGCCGATGACGCTGATGCTGATGATGGTCTTCGCCCAGTTCGAAAGCACGCGCTGGGTCGCCGCCGCCTTGTCGAACGACGGCCGGCCGGATTTCCAGAAGACGGTTTGAAGACCGAATTCGCGGCAGCCGGTCCCTGCCCGGTGGAGCCGCGCTTCTAAGGGCGAATACGGATGTGCGCGCGGCGCATTCGGTGGCACAGCGCCGGCCAGGATGGATGAAGTTCGCCTCCGTTTCGGTATCCCCGATATCGAGCTCAGCTGCCCCGATGGCCGAAGCGTAAATCCTTCAACCTTCGTCGGGCATCAGCTGGTAGTGCTCTTTCTGCCACTCGAGGAAGGCGCGGCAGTCCGTGAGATCGGCGACTATGCCCGCTTCGCGCAAGACTTCTTGGACAATGACGCGTGGGTGCTCAACATCGTGAAGGAGGCGAATCCGTCATTCGCGGTCCGCGGCGGGTGCCACGCATTGGCCAGCGATCCGAATGACGAAGCGTGGCGAGCGTTCGGGCGCTTGGGTGAACGGCGGCGATCGCGCCCGCGCAAGGGTGGAGCCGTCTATCTTTTCGGACGCGGCGGCGGGCTGATGCGGGCCTGGTCAGGGCCCGGGCATGCGCGCGATGTCGTTCGCGAACTGCATGGCCCGGCCGGCCAGTAAGCATGCGCGCATCCGCACGTCCCGCCGCCGCCGTGATCCTGACCACCCGGCGGCTCAAGCTCGAGACCCAGCAGGAGCCGATCGTGCTCATGCATTTCGACTGCCCGATTGCGCGGTCCGAAGGGTTCCTGGCGAGGGCGCAGGTGGAGCTTCACGCTGGCGGCAAGACCGCGCTTGCCACGCTCTACCAGGTCAGCGACACGATTATCGGCGTGCACGAAGTCGGACTGTCGGAGGCAGTCTGGAGGCGGCTAGGAGTCGAAGACGGCACCCCGCTCACCGTTCGCCACCCGCAGCCACTGCAATCGATGAGCGACGTCCGGTCGAAAGTCTATGGCCACAGGCTCGGACCGGGCGCGCTGCGATCCATCATCCAGGACATCGTGGCCGAGCGATATTCGGACGTGCAGCTCGCAGCCTTCGTCACTGCCTTTTCCAGCCAGGCGGCCGATGTCGACGAAATGGTCGCCCTGACGCGCGCGATGGTCGACGTCGGCGAGCGGCTGAGCTGGCCGGGCGAGCTGATCATCGACAAGCATTGCGTGGGAGGTCTTCCCGCCAACCGTACCACGCCGCTGGTCGTCGCCATCGCCGCAAGCGCCGGCCTGACCATCCCCAAGACGTCCTCGCGCGCCATCACCTCGCCGGCAGGTACTGCGGATGCCATGGAAACCATGGCTCCGGTCGACCTCGATACGGCGGCGATGCGGCGCGTCGTCGAGCGCGAGGGAGGCTGCATCGTCTGGGGCGGAAGCGTCCGTCTCAGCCCCGCGGACGACATTTTGATCCGGGTCGAAAAGGCGCTCGATATCGACAATGCGTCGCAACTGGTCGCCTCCGTGCTGTCGAAGAAGATTGCGGCAGGATCGACCCATGTCGTCATCGACATTCCCGTCGGCCCGACCGCCAAGGTGCGCAGTGACTTCGAGGCCGAGCTGCTGGCGACCCATGTCGAGCAGGTCGGCGCCCAGCTTGGGCTGCACGTCAGGCCGATCCGGACGGACGGCCGTCAGCCGGTTGGCCGCGGTATTGGTCCGGCGCTCGAAGCGAGGGACGTGCTTGCGGTGCTTCGCGGGGACGCCGACGCCCCGGCCGACCTTCGCGACCGCGCGATTCTCCTGGGCGGAGCGCTTCTCGAACTGGGCGGGATGGCCAAGCCTGGAACGGGGTCCGAACTGGCCGGGTCGATCATCGCGGACGGGCGCGCGCTCAAGAAGTTCGAGGCCATCTGCGAGGCCCAGGGCGGGATCCGGCAGCCGCCGGTCGCCAAACTCAATGATGTCGTGACCGCGACCATGACTGGCCGGGTGTCCGCCATCAACAACCGGCTGGTTGCCAAGATCGCCAAGCTCGCGGGGGCGCCCGCGGCCAAGGCTGCAGGTGTCGAAATGCATGCCAAGCTTGGCGACCGGGTCGCCGACGGTCAGCCGCTGATCACCGTCCACGCGCAGTCGCCGGGCGAAATGGAATATGCGCTCGCCTTTGCCCGTGCGAACACTGACGCGATTGAGATCGACGAGTCTTGAGCGCCCTGCTGCTCGAGCTAAGCGCTGCGGCGGGTCTTGCGGACTCGCTTTGCCGCGAGCTCGGTTGCGAGCGCGGTGAGCTCGAGCGCCGGCAATTCCCCGACGGTGAATCCTATGTCCGGATCGGGTCCGCCGTCGAACGCAGGGACGTGATCCTTCTCTGTTCGCTCGACGATCCCGACGCGAAGGTCCTGCCGCTGCTGTTCGTGGCCGAGGCGGCGCGCGCGCAAGGGGCGCGTTCGGTCGGGCTGGTGGCGCCCTACCTTGCTTACATGCGGCAGGACAAGGCGTTCCGGTCGGGCGAAGCCGTCACTTCCAGAATCTTCGCCTCTATCATCTCCGACCTCCTCGACTGGTTGGTGACGATCGATGCGCACCTCCACCGTCACCGGGATCTCGGCGGGATCTATTCGGTGCCGGTCGTCAACGCGAGTGCCGTCGAGACGATCGGATGCTGGGTCCGAAGCGAGGTCGAACAGCCGCTCATCATCGGCCCGGACGAAGAGAGCAGGCAATGGGTCGAGAGGATCGCAAAGGTCGCTGGGGCCAGGCTCGCGGTGCTGAGCAAGAGCCGCAGCGGAGATTTCTCGGTTGCAGTCGACGATGCCGGCCTTGCCGGGCTGGGAAGCGGGACCGCCGTCATTGTCGACGACATTGCTTCCAGCGCCTCGACCCTTATCGAGACCGTCAACCTGCTCGAACGCCACGGCTACACTTCACCCGTCTGCGTGGTCGTTCATCCGATCTTCGCGGGCGATTCCTACGATCGCCTCGTCGAAGCCGGCGCGGGGCAAATCGTAAGCACGAACACGATCGCGCACCACAGCAACGCGATCGACATCTCGGGTCCGCTCGCCGAAGCGGTTGCGAAATGCGTGGAGACGACGCCCCGGCCGCGCCGTTGATCAGCCGTGGCTCAATTGCCGCCGCCCATCATCCCCGCCATGCCGAGCATCAGCGACGCCGTCGTCTTGTAGCGCGCGCGCACGGTCCAGGTCGGCGCCTTGGGCTTGTCGGAGAAGAAGGCCTCGGGGCCGTAGCCGATCATCATCACCATTCCGGCGGGCGAGGCGCGGATGACTTCGGCGGGAACCGTGCATTCGCTCGCGCTCGGCGGAAGCGCGCCGCCAGCTGCGACCAGCTTTTTGACCTGGGCGGGCGAAAGATAGTCTAGCATCGGGAAGGCCGCGGCTTTGCTCGACGAGGTCCACACCAGCACCTCGCCGCCCGGGCTCGCGCCGAACATCGACAGCGCATAGCCGGTCGCCTGCGCGGCGGGGGTCCACATCAGCCGGATTGCTCCGGACGGAAGCGCGCCAGCTTCGCGAAGCCCGAGCCCAGGCATGAAGTCCTGGCCCGCGGCGAGCGAAAAGGCGATCGGCGGCGAATAATTACCCTCGACCCGGTGCGCGCCGAGCAGCGATCCCGCCGGAGGGACGGGCCGCGAATCCCTTTCGTTCGGCCATTCGCCATAGCCGGGCGACTGGCCGGGACGCGGCGGCTGCGCGGCCTGCACCATCGCAGCGAAACCCGGCGGCATCTGCCCCGCCGCCATCTTCGAGAAATCGACGGTCACCGGCTGGCCGGGGCCGGCATGCTCGCCGCAACCCCAGTAGATCAGCATCTTTCCCTGCGGCCGCTGGAAATTCTGCGGCATGGCCGGCGCCGGCGCCGGCTTCGCCGCGGCTGGCGCGACCAGCGGCAGGCTTGGCCCCATCTGCAGGCCGGGAGGGATCAAATGCTGCGCTTGCGGCGCCGCCGCCTTCTCGCGCGAGGCGAGGTAGAGATTGAGCGTGTGCGAGACTCCCGAGCCGCCCTGCATCATCTGCATGATCTGCTCGGGGCTCATTCCCGGGGTCATTCCCGCCCCCATCCCGCTCGCGGTCGAGACGTCCATCCAGTAATTGGCAATCGGCGGCGGCTCCTTGGCCGGCGCCGCGCCGATCAGCGCCGCCGCGCCCGCCGCAAGAATGATCCGCTTCATGACCGCTTCCCCCTTCGCGTTCAACTATGCGCCATCTCGCGCTTGCTTCAATCCCCTGCTAGCGCCCGCCGCAATGACCGAAATCAGTCGAATCCGCAATTTCTCCATCATCGCCCACATCGACCACGGCAAGTCGACTCTCGCCGACCGGCTGATCCAGACGTGCGGCGGTCTGACCGAGCGCGAAATGACCGCCCAGGTGCTCGACAATATGGACATCGAGCGCGAGCGCGGGATCACCATCAAGGCACAGACGGTGCGGCTCAACTGGAAGGGCTACGAGCTCAACCTGATGGACACGCCCGGCCATGTCGACTTCGCCTATGAGGTGAGCCGTAGCCTATCGGCCTGCGAAGGCGCGCTGCTGGTCGTTGACGCCGCGCAGGGCGTCGAAGCCCAGACGCTGGCCAATGTCTACGCGTCGATCGAACATGACCACGAAATTGTTCCTGTTATCAACAAGATAGATCTGCCGGCGGCGGACCCCGAGGGAGTGCGGCAGGAAATCGAGGAGATCATCGGGCTGGATGCGAGCGGCGCGGTGCTGGCGAGCGCCAAGACCGGCCAGGGCATAGAGGAGGTGCTCGACGCGATCGTCGCGCGGATCCCGCCCCCCACGGGCGACGCAAACGCGCCATTGAAGGCGATGCTCGTCGACAGCTGGTACGACCCCTATCTCGGAGTCGTCATCCTCGTCCGGGTGATGGACGGGGTCCTCAAGAAAGGGCAGCAGATCAAGTTCATGGCCGCCGGCACGACGCACCTCGTCGACCGCGTCGGCTGCTTCACGCCAAAGCGCACCGACCTGCCCGAATTGGGCGCCGGCGAGATCGGCTTCATCACCGCCCAGATCAAGGAGGTCGCGGAGACCCGCGTCGGCGACACCATCACCGACGCCAGGCGGCCGACCGCGGCCGCGCTCCCGGGCTTCAAGCTCGTCCAGCCCGTCGTCTTCTGCGGCCTTTTCCCGACCGACGCCGCGGACTTCGAGAAGCTCCGCGATTCGCTCTACAAGCTCCGCCTCAACGACGCGTCGTTCAGCTTCGAGATGGAGACCAGCGCGGCCCTGGGCTTCGGCTTCCGCTGCGGCTTTTTGGGCTTGCTGCACCTCGAGATCATCCAGGAGCGCCTGACCCGCGAATATGATCTCGACCTCATCACCACGGCGCCCTCGGTGGTCTATCGCGTGCACCTCCGCGGCCAATCAGAGCCGAAGGAAATCCACAACCCGGCCGACTGGCCCGACGCCAACGCGATCGAAACGGTCGAGGAGCCGTGGATCGAGGCGACCATCTACGTGCCCGACGAATATCTCGGCTCGGTCCTCAAGCTGTGCCAGGACCGCCGCGGCGTGCAGAAGGACCTGACCTACGTGGGCACCGGCAGCCACGCGCGCGCGCAGATCAAGTACGAGCTGCCCTTGAACGAAGTGGTGTTCGATTTCTACGACCGCTTGAAGTCGATCAGCCGCGGCTACGCGAGCTTCGATTACCACCAGGTCGGCCACCGCGAGGGCGACCTCGTCAAGATGAGCATCCTGGTCAACGGCGAGCCGGTCGATGCCCTGAGCATGATCGTCCACCGCGCCAATGCCGAGGCGCGCGGCCGCGGCATGTGCGAACGGTTGAAGGAGCTGATCCCGCGGCACCTGTTCAAAATTCCGATCCAGGCGGCGATCGGGGGCAAGATCGTCGCCCGCGAGACGATCGGCGCGCTCAGGAAGGACGTGACGGCCAAATGCTATGGCGGCGACGCGACGCGCAAACGCAAGCTGCTCGAGAAGCAGAAGGAAGGCAAAAAACGCATGCGGGAATACGGCTCGGTCTCGATTCCGCAGGAGGCGTTTATCGCGGCTCTGAGGATGGGGGAGGAATGAGCGTGTTGAAGGCGGCGCCATTCGCCCTCGCTTTCCTCGCGGCCGCGTGCTCGGAGCCGCCCGCCGATCAGCCTGTCGCCAATGACGCCGCCGAGACCGTGCCGCCGGCGACGGCGCCTGCCGCCCCGGCCTTCGAATCCAAAAACGAGCAGCTGCTCACGGCCGAAGGCTGGGGGCCGCTGCGAATCGGCATGACAGTTGCCCAAGTCATTGCCGCGCTTGGTCCCGATTCGGACCCCGAGGCCGTCGGCGGCCCTGATCCCGAATATTGCGATCAGTTCCGCCCTGAGCGGGCGCCGGACGGCATGCTGGTGATGATCGAGGAGGGAATCTTGAGCCGCATAAGCTTGCTCGACGACAGCAAGGTGAAGACCGACCGCGGGCTCGGAATCGGGATCCCCGCCGCCGCAGTGCGCGCCGCTTACGGGACAGAGCTCCAGGAAACGCCACACAAGTACGAAGGGCCGCCGGCTGCATATCTCACGGTCTGGACAAAGGGTGGCGGACCCGCCGACCGCGCGGTTCCACCACATTCGCGGGGCATCCAATATGTCGTAGATTCGTCCGGCAGAGTAGGTTCGATCCACGCCGGTGGGCCGAGCATTCTTTACGTGGAGGGGTGCGCCTAGCTCGCCTTAGCAAAGCAGGAAAGTCCGCTCGCCTTCCTTCTCCAAATCCGTTATGCCTGCCATAGCGGTTTCACGCCCGGCGTGCCGGTGCGTGGACTCCCTCGCTGGCGTCCCGGCGCCAGCGAGGGCAGTCCCTTCCGAAGCGCGGCTTCAGCGCCTATTCCACTCGCCATGCACTTCCTCGACCAGGCCAAGATTTTCATCCGCTCCGGCGCGGGCGGGCCCGGCGCGGTCAGCTTCAGGCGCGAGAAGTTCATCGAATATGGCGGCCCCGACGGCGGCGACGGCGGCAAGGGCGGCGACGTCATCTTCGAGGCGGTGCCGGGGCTCAATACGCTGATCGACTTTCGCTACACGCAGCATTTCCGCGCGCCCCGCGGCAAGGGCGGCGCCGGCTCCAACCGGACGGGGGCTTCGGCCAAGGATTTGGTCATCAAGGTGCCGGTCGGAACGCAGGTTCTGGCCGATGACGAGGAGCGCAGCCTGCTCGCCGACCTGACGGTGGCGGGGCAGCGGGTGACTCTGCTGAAGGGCGGGCAGGGCGGCCGCGGCAACGCCAGCTACAAGAGCTCGACCAACCGCGCGCCGCGCCAGCACCAGACGGGCGAGGAGGGCGAGGAGGCGTGGGTGTGGCTGCGCCTCAAGCTACTCGCCGATGTTGGTCTTGTTGGACTCCCCAATGCCGGAAAGTCGACGCTTCTCAATGCGGTGACGAATGCGAGCGCCAAGGTCGGCGCCTATCCGTTCACGACTCTGCGGCCGCAGCTGGGCGTGGTGCGGCACAAGGGTGCGGAGTTCGTGCTCGCCGACATCCCCGGGCTGATCGAGGGCGCGGCCGAGGGCGCCGGGATCGGCGACCGCTTCCTGGGGCATGTCGAGCGGACGCGGCTGCTGCTGCACCTCGTCGACGCGTCGGCCGAGGAGCCGGCGGTGGCCTGGGCGACGGTCTGGGCCGAGCTCGAAGGCTATGGCGCCGGACTGGCGGACAAGCCCGAGGTGGTGGCGCTGAGCAAGGCCGATTCGGCGGACCGGGAGCAGGTCGAGGCGGCCAAGACCGCGCTGGCCGCAGCGGGGGCTGAGACCGTGCACGTCGTCTCTGCGGCGACGGGCGAGGGCATGGAAGGCCTGCTCGACGCGATCGTCACCGCACTCGGGCCCGAGGCGGAGGGCGCCGCGCCGGAGGAGGGCGAGGCGAAGGCCTGGTCGCCGCTATGAGGATCGCGCTGACCGGCGGCACCGGCTTCGTCGGCTCGCGCCTGCTCGAGGCCGCGGTCGGCGCCGGACACGAGGTCGTGGCGCTGACCCGGCGCCCGCAGGACGAGCGCGAAGGCGTGCGCTGGGTCGAAGGCGCGCTCGACGACAGCGACTCGCTGCGCCGGCTGGTGACCGGCAGCCAGGCGGTGGTCCATGTC
The DNA here is from genome assembly GCA_035710105.1 of Sphingomicrobium sp. Classification (GTDB taxonomy): domain Bacteria; phylum Pseudomonadota; class Alphaproteobacteria; order Sphingomonadales; family Sphingomonadaceae; genus Sphingomicrobium. The sequence continues at coordinate 27,144 of DASTDZ010000127.1, forward strand.
GCGGGCGTCATCAACGCGCGCGAGCCGGACGGGTTCGAGCGCGGCAATGTCGCCGGAACGCTGGCGATGCTGGCGGCGGCGACCGCGGCCGGCGTGACCCGCTTCGTCCACGTCTCCTCGCTCGCCGCGCGCGAGCCGAAGCTGTCGGTTTACGGGGCCACCAAGGCACGCGCGGAAGAGCTGGTCCGGGGCTCAGGGCTCGACTGGGCGGTCGTCCGCCCGCCGGCGGTCTACGGGCCCGGCGACAAGGAGACGCTCGAGCTGTTCAAGATGGCGAAGATGCGGCTGATGCTGCTTCCGCCGCGCGGTCACGTGTCGCTGATCCATGTCGACGATCTGTCGCGCCTGCTGCTGACTTTGGCTGAGAGCGAGGCCGCAGGCGGCTTGCTGTTCGAGCCCGACGACGGGCGGGAACATGGCTGGACCCACAGGCAGCTGGCGCGCGCGATCGGCGCCGCGGTCGGCCGCAAGAACCTGTCGCTGTCGATGCCGAGGACGATGCTTCAGCTCGGTGCGGTGGTCGATCAGATCGTCCGGCGCGAGCGCGCCAAGCTGTCGGCCGACCGCGCCGCCTATTTCAGCCACCGAGACTGGGTGGTACGCCCCGAGCTGAGGCCGTCGCCCGAGCTCTGGGTGCCGGAGATCGACACCGAGCGAGGGCTGGCCGAGACCGCGGACTGGTACCGCGCACAGGGCTGGCTCTGATACCTACCTCGCCGCATTCGCGCCCAATTGCATTGCGATAGCGGGCGGCGCCGAATAGGGCCGTTTGACATGACCGACCGCGACGAGACCTACGACAAGATCCGCGACCTGATCGACCCGTTCAACAAGAAGGGCGTCGCGATCGGCGAGGACACGCGCTTCCAGCAGGATCTCGAATGGGACAGCCTGACGGCGATGGACTTCGTCGCCTCGGTCGAGGACGAGTTCGACATCCTGATCAGCATGAACCGGGCCGCCGAGATCGAGACCGTCGGCCAGATGGTCGACGCGGTGGGGCAGCTGCAGAGCGAGCGGTGACCGACCTCTTTTCCAAGTTCGACGCGCTGATCGAGCAGCGCGAGACCCTGCTCGCGACGGGCCTCACTGACCCATTCAACCTGGTCATGGAGAAGGTCGAAAGCCCGACGGTCGCCATCTGCAACGGCAAGCGGACGATCCTTCTGGGCACGTACAATTACATGGGGATGACCTTCGACCCGGACGTCGTCGCCGCGGGCAAGAAGGCGCTCGACGAATTCGGCTCCGGGACCACCGGCAGCCGGGTCCTCAACGGCACCTATGTCGGCCACCGCGAGGTCGAGGCGGCGCTTCGCGAATTCTACGCGATGGACCATGCGATGGTCTTCTCGACCGGCTACCAGGCCAACCTCGGGATCATCTCCACCATCGCCGGCAAGGACGATTACATCGTCCTCGATATCGACAGCCACGCGTCGATCTACGACGGCTGCGCGCTCGGCAATGCTCAGGTCGTGCCGTTCCGCCACAATGACACGCAAGCGCTCGAGAAACGGCTGAAGCGAATCCCGGAAGGGGCGGGCAAGCTGGTCATCCTCGAGGGCGTCTATTCGATGCTCGGTGACGTCGCCCCCCTCAAGGAGATGGTCGCGGTCTCCAAGGCGAACGGCGCGATGGTGCTGGTCGACGAAGCCCATTCGATGGGCTTCATCGGTCCCCACGGCCGCGGCGTCGCCGAGGACCAGGGCGTGATCGATGACGTCGATTTCATCATCGGCACCTTTTCCAAGTCGGTCGGCACGGTCGGCGGCTTTTGCGTGTCGAACCACCCGAAGTTCGAAATCCTTCGGCTGGTGACGAGGCCCTACGTGTTCACAGCCTCGCTCCCGCCTTCGGTCGTGGCGACCGCGGCGACTTCGATCCGCAAGCTGATGCATGCCGGAGACAAGCGCGCGCACCTTTGGGAAAACAGCAAGCGGCTGCACGCGGGTCTCAAGGGGCTCGGCTTCACGCTCGGCACCAAGGAGCCGCAATCGGCGATCATTGCGGTGATCATGCCGGACCTGGAGACCGGCGCGGCGATGTGGGAGGCGCTGTTGAAGGAAGGGCTCTACGTCAATCTTGCCCGGCCGCCGGCGACCCCGGCCGGGATGACCCTGCTGCGCTGCTCGCTGTGCGCCGAGCATTCAGCAAGCCAAGTCGAGGAAATCCTTGCGATGTTCGGTGCCGCCGGACGGGCGACCGGGTGCATTTGAGGGAACCGACTGCCTTTCGTCGGGGGCAAGACATGTCTAGACTGGGGCCATGACGCCGGGCGGGGACGAAATTCGGTTCGACTGGAGGCGCGGCGGCGCGGCCGCCGGGGCGCTGGTCGCGGTCTTGGTGCTGCTCGGCCTCGTTTATCTGGTCGCGAGCTCCAACCAGGAGCGCGACCGCGCGCTGGAGATGGAGCGGCGCGCCTATGAGGTCACGCTTCTCACCCGCTCGGTCGATGCCAGCATCGCCCGATCGGAGGCCGCGCTCGGCCGTTTCGTGCTCGACGAGAACGTCAAAGGGAGCGGTTACGCCTATTCGAGCAACTGGCAGCGCGCGAGCCGCCAGATCGACCAGCTCGACAGGCTGCTGAGGGCCGACCGCGCGCAGCGACAGCGAATCGAGGAACTTCGGCGGCTTTACGAACAGCGCGGCCAACAGTTCGCCCAAGCCGCCAGGGCGACCGTGACAAGGCGCGGCGCGGGCGGCACCAGCTATTTCTACGCGGCGGCGATCTCCGACACCGGCAAGGAGCTGACCAGCAAGCTCAACGAAATCGCGGACGCCGAGCGCAAGGCGCTCCGCGAACGCATCGAGCGCACGCAGTTCTTCTCGGCCCGCGCCGACCGCCTGACCGATTATCTGAGCTGGCTTGGAATCCTGGTCGGGGTGGGGGCGATCTTCCTCGGCCTGGTAGCCGTACAGGCCGTGCGCCAGTTCGCCTATGCGCGGCGGCTTGCGGAAAGCGAGACCGCGCGCGCCGAGGCGCTCGAGGAAGCGGTTCGCGAACGCACGCAGGAGCTGCTCGAGGCAAACCAGGCGCTGAAAGCCGAGGCCGCCGAGCGCGAGGCCGCCGAAGCCCAGCTGCGCCAGGTCCAGAAGATGGAGGCGGTCGGCCAGCTGACCGGCGGGATCGCGCACGACTTCAACAACATGCTGGCGGTCGTCGTCGGCGGGGTGGACCTTGCGCGACGGCGGCTGAATGGGCCGCGCCGCGAGGTCATGGCCCATCTCAACAACGCGATGGAGGGCGCGACCCGGGCCGCCGCGCTGACCCGCCGGCTGCTGTCGTTTGCGCGCTCCGAGCCGCTGCTTCCCGAGCGGGTCGAGCCCAGGGAGCTGGTCACGGGCATGTCGGACCTGCTCGACCGCACGCTCGGCGAGCGGATCCAGGTCGACGTCGACCTCGATCCCGACACCTGGCCGGTCTACGTCGACCCGCACCAGCTCGAAAATGCGATCGTCAACCTGGCGGTCAACGCCCGCGACGCGATGGACGGGGTCGGCCGGCTCAAGGTCAGCGCCACCAACGTTAAGGTTTCCGCAAACGAGGTGGGCGACATTCGTCCCGGCGAATATGTCCGCATCTCGGTCAGCGACACCGGCTGCGGAATGACTCCGGAGGTGATGGAACGCGCCTTTGAACCCTTCTTCACGACCAAGCCCGTCGGCAAGGGCACGGGGCTGGGGCTCAGCCAAATTTTCGGCTTCGCGCACCAGTCGGGGGGCGAGGTCGGGATCGAGAGCGAACTCGGCAAGGGCACGACCGTCTCCATCTACTTGCCGCGAAGCGAGGCCGAGGCGCCGGTGCGGCTGCACCCGGCGGTGCAGCGCATGAGCGAGGACGAAAGGGTCCCCGGAGCGCGCATCCTGGTGGTCGAGGACGACCCCCGCGTGCGCACCTCGACGGTCGAGGCGCTCCAGGACCTCGACTATGAGCCGGTCGACTGCTCGAGCGGCGAGGAAGCGATCAAGCTGTTCGACAGCCAGACATTCGATCTCGTCATCAGCGACGTCATCATGCCGGAAATGACGGGCCCCGAACTGATCCGAACGCTCAAGTCCAAGCGCAAGGACTTCGCTGTGCTGTTCGTCACCGGCTATGTCGGCGAAGGCGAGGCCGAGGACCTCGTCGGCTACGAGCTGCTGCGCAAGCCGTTCACGGTCGGCGCGCTGGCCTCGGCGGTGGCGACCGCCTTGGCTCAGCCTAGCGAACCGCGCCGCTCTTCAGGAGCCGCGGCAGCAAGGTAAGGCCGGCGAGCAGCGGCCACCGCCGCTGCCAGGGTTTGAGCGCGATCTTCGTGCCGGCGTGGCGGTTGATCTTCCAGGCGATGTAATCGGCGCCCCCGGCGAAAGTCGCGCTGGCCTTGGCGAGCCGAAGCACCGACAGCAGCTTGCCTTTGCCGCGCATGCGCTTCCACCAGCGGGCGCGCTGGCGCCGGTTGCCGATGGCCAGGCCCGCAAGCGCCGCGTCGCCGAAGGTCTGGTAGCGCTCCTCGTCGGCCTCGACGATTGCCGCCGACCGGTCGCTGCGCTCGGCGCGCAGTTCCGCGGCGAAGGTCAGGCTGAAGGCGTGCTTCCACAGGTCGAGGACAGGCGTGCCCTTGGGCAGCATCGGCAGGGTCCAGCCGAGCAGTGTCGGGGCGCAGCGGCTGACCGAGCCGATCGCCATGGCCGCGGCCGCCTTGCCCGAGCTCCAGACCAGCCGCGCGGGCTGGGCGAAGCGGGCGACGACCGACGTGCTTCGTGCCTCGGGCCCGCACTCCCGCGCGAAGTCCGCCTCGCTCAGCACCGCATATTTGGCCGCAAGCCCGTCCTTCTCGATATAGAAAACGTTGGGCGGAATGAGCCGGTTGGCCAGTGCCAGCCAGCGCTTCGCATAGGCGGCGCGATAATCGGAAACGATCAGGTAGAAATCGAGCATCAGCCCCTCGAGCTGGCGCTGCCTGAGGCACGAGCCGTAGAAGAGGATTGCGCGCGCGGCCCGCCCGTGGCGGTCGGCGATCGCTTGCGCCAGGTCCGCGACCCGCGGGTCGACCGGCTCGCCGAGCTCCTCGGCGACGAGCTTCTTCAGTTCCGGCATTGTGCTTGTGGCTTAGGCCGCGAGCCTGACGAACGAAAGCGGCTGCGCGGGCCGCAGCCGGATCGCGCCTCCCCGCTCCGTGTTGAAGGTCTCGCCGTCGAGGATGACGCTCGAGCTGTCGCCCTCGATTGTCACTTCGTCCACTTCCTCGAAATGGATTCCGGCCATCTTGCGGCCCTTGTAGCCGCCGGTCACCCCCGCGATCAGCGCCCGAAGGACCGAGGAGGGCCGCTCCTCGATCGCGACCAGCTTCAACGGTCCACGGCCCTCGCCGCCCGTCTCGCCCGACAGCAGCAGCTTCTCGAGCGTGGTCACAAACAACAGGGTGAAGCGGCCGGTCAGCGACGGGCTGCGTCCCGCCGAGACGCGCAGCGGAGACGCCCGTGGCGGGAGGAAGCTGGCGCGCACCCTGAACAGCAGCTGGAAGAGGACGGCTATCGCGGTCAGCGCGTGGCTGAGCGCATTGGGAAGGCCGAGCGGGTAGATCTTGTCGCGGCAGTAAAGCATGGTGTCGGCAAGCCCGGCGCCGCCGAGGAACATGCCGATCACCGGCCGTTCCGAGCCATCCTTGCGAAGCGCGATCAGCTCGCGCGCAACGACATGCTCGGAGAGGTCGCCCTGGGCGAGACCGACCAGCCGCTCGAGCGAGCGGATCGGGTCGCCGCGAATGCCGAGGTCGAGCGCGATGAGGTTGGTCTTGCCGCTCGGCAGCACCGCCATCGGCGGCGGGCTGTCGCCGAAATGGCCGCCGTTGTGGATCTCGGTCAAGGCCGCCTGGACGGTGCCGTCGCCGCCGTTGATCACCAGCATCTTCGGCCGAACCCGGGCGATGCTGCGAAGCGCGTCGCCGATCTGCGAGACGTGCTCGACCTCGTAATGGAAGATGTCCGGGTGGTCGGCGCAATATTCGCGGATACGCGAGAGCTGGGCGATGTTTCCGGTCGAGCGGGGGTTGGAGAGCAGCGCGACGCGCGGACGGCCGCAGGGGCGCAAGGATACAAGGGCGCTCGGAGCCTGCTCCGCGGCCGCCCTCTCCATCGTCCAGGCTTGCGTTTTCGACATGCTTTTGCTGACCGGCCCGCTATGCTTTCCACAAACAGCGGCGATGCCGTTTTTCGACCGGCCCACCGACCGCTTGCCCTGTCGGCCCGCTTTGCGGCCAAATGATGGTGTAGGAGCGACGGAATTTGCACCGGCTGACGCTCATCGACCGCTATCTTGCCAAGACGATCGCGGTGCCGCTGATCGGGACCCTGGTCCTGGCGGCGATGCTGCTGGTGCTCGACAAGATGCTCCGGCTGTTCGACTTCGTCGTCAACACCGGCGGGCCGGTCAGCGTCGTCTGGAGGATGCTCGCCAACCTGCTTCCCGAATATTTCTCGCTCGGAATCCCGATCGGGCTGCTGCTCGGCATCCTGCTCGCGTTCCGCAAGCTCGCCTTGTCGTCCGAGCTCGACGCGCTTCGCGGGATCGGGATCGGCTACGGTCGGCTGCTTCGCGTGCCTTATATGTATGCGGCCGGGCTGATGCTTCTGAACATCGTCATTGTCGGCTACGTCGACCCCATCGCCCACTATCGCTACGAGGGGCTGCGCTTCGACCTGCGCTCCGGCGCGCTCGGGGCCTCGATCAAAGTCGGCGAGTTCAACCGCCTCGGCAAGCGGCTGACTCTCAGGATCGACCGCAGCGAGGACGAGGGGACGAAACTCCACGGCATCTTCGTCCAGGTCGATGACGCTTCGGGGCAGAGCGTCGTCGCGACCGCCGATTCCGGACGCTTCCTCTCGACCGACGATCCGCAGGTGATCCTGTTCCGGCTGCACAACGGCCGCCTCGTCCAGCAGTCGCCGAAATTCCCGGCGCCGCGGACCCTGACCTTCGATACCTACGATCTGCCGATCACGGTGCCGGCGATCGACCAGTTCCGCCGCCGGGGGATGGATTATGACGAGCTCTACCTCAACGAGCTGTATCGGCTCGGCTACGGCGGCGCCGCGGCGACCCGAGAGCAGCAGCTCGGCGCGCAGTCGAACTTCAACTTCCGGATCGTCGAGATCCTGATGATGGCGATGCTGCCGATGCTCGCCGTGGCGCTTGCCGTCCCGCCCAAGCGCAGCACGTCGGCGCTCGGTATCTTCGTCGGGATCGTGATGGTCGTCGCCTATCACAAGATCAACCAGTACGGCCTGTCGATGGGCGAGCAGGGGCGGGTCAACCCGATCCTCGCGCTGTGGGTGCCGTTCGCGCTTCTCGTGGCGCTGATCGGGTGGATGTACCACGTTGTCGCGCACCACCCGGGTGGACAGCCGATCGCGGCCCTCGAATGGGCCGCGGCCAAGGCGGGGAGGCGGATCCGGGCGCTGCTGCCGAAGGCCCAGCCGGCCGGATGATCAACCTCCAGTTCTTCCCGTCGCGGCAGCTCGCCTGGTACACGGTGCGGCTGTACCTGACCCGCACCTTCGCGGTCCTGGTGGGCTTGGTGCTGGTGTTGATGACGCTCGACCTGCTCGGGGAATCGGGCAAGATCCTGGCGGTCCCGGGCAATGGCGAATCCGAGCTGTGGCGTTACGTGGGCCTGCGCCTCCCGCTGCTGGTCGCGCGCTTCCTGCCCTTCTCGGTGTTGCTGGGGACCCTGATCGTCTTCGTCGCCCTCAATCAGAACAGCGAGGTGGTAGCGATGAAGGCGGCCGGAGTCTCGGCGCACCAGATGCTCGCCCCGCTGATCCTTGCCAGCCTCGTCCTGTCGGTGCTCGCCTTCGCCTTCAACGAGACGGTCGTGGTGCGCTCGGCGCATGCGGTGAACGCGTGGAGCGAGAACGACTACCGGCCGATCAAGCCGGAAAGCGGCTCGCTGTCGAATGTGTGGGTTGCGCGCGGAGGCGACCTGATCCGCGCGCGGCATGTCGGCGGCCGCGGCGCCGACTTCCACGCCGAAGGCGTCACCATCTATCAGCGCCAGGGCGGCGCGCTGCGCCGGGTGATCGACGCCGAGCACGCGCATCCGCAGGGCGGCATGTGGCGGCTGACCAACGTTACCATCTACGATTCGGCGATGAACGTCGTTACCCGCACCCCGGAGATGACGGGGCTTTCCGGCCTCACGCCCGACCAGCTGACCCTGGCCAAGGTCGATCCCGACGAGACCAGCTTTTTCGAGCTTCGCCGCAAGATCGCGCAGATGGAGGCGGCCGGAAAGCCGACCGGGGAGGCGCGCGCCGGGCTGTGGCACAAGATTTCCGGGCCGCTGTCGATCGTCCTGATGCCCTTGCTCGCGGCGGTCGCGGCCTTCGGGCTCGCCCGCTCCGGCCAGGTGCTGCTTCGGGCGACGATCGGAATGGCGCTGGGGTTTGCCTATTTCGTCGCCGACAATTTCAGCCTGGCGATGGGCAATGTCGGCGCCTACCCGCCGCTGCTCGCCGCCTGGGCGCCCTTCTTCCTGTTCCTGCTGGTCGGCGAGACGGTGCTGATCCGAAGCGAGGAATAAGTAAATATCCGGAGATTGACGGGCCGATGCCCGCGCTGCTTTAGTGGTCAATCGATCGCGCCAAACAGGGGGTGCGCTTGGCAGACGAAGCCTATCCGGCGGATGCTCACGATTACGAAAGCGAAGCCGAGGAGCTCGAACGGGTCGACTCGGCGATGCGCGACACGCCGCGCGGCGCGCTTGTCGTTTCAGGGATCGCGGTCGCCCTCCTGATGCTCGGCTGGCTGATCCTCTATTTCTTCGTGTTCATCCCGCGCGGGACGGTCGGTTGATGGCGGTCAGCGAACGCGCGATCCTGAAATCGGAAATCCGCTGGGCCTGGGTGGTCGGCGGCATCGTCGCCGTGATCCTGGGCGCGATCCTGTTCGCCGCTTTGTCGATGGGGATGAACCCGCCGAGCAACCGCGAATTTGTCGATCCCAAGACGCTTCACCTGTCGTCCGAGTTCACTGAAGCGAACCTGGGAACAAGCGTCGACCCGAACGGCCGGATCGTCGCGCGAATGATCACCACCCAGTTCGAGTTCGTACCGAACTGCATCGTTCTTCCGGCCGACCGGGACGTCACGCTTCGCTTCGCGTCGCCAGACGTGATCCACGGGATCCTGATCACCGGAACCAACGTCAACACGATGGTCATCCCCGGCTATGTCGCGCAGGTGCATACCCGCCTGACGAAGACCGGCGACCTGCTGATGCCGTGCCATGAATATTGCGGGCTCGGGCACAGCCAGATGCTGGCGACTGTCAGGGTCGTTCCGCCGGAGCAGTTCCGGCCCGATTCGCAGGGAAGGGTGAGCTGTGGCGACGATCGCTGAGCCTGCGTCGGCCGCGCCGAAGCGCCGCCGGACGGCCGCCGCGACACGCGAGCTGCAGACAGGCCGCCTCGTCGCCGCGCACGTCTGGGTCGGCGTCGCCGCTTTCGCCGTCGCCTGCCTGCTCGGAGTCTGGCAGATGTGGGCGCGGAGCCCGATCGAGGCGCCCTATCATACGGCGTCCAACTATTTCCGCTCGGTCACTCTGCACGGCATTTCGATGGCGTTCGTCCTGACCACCTTCTTCATCATGGGCTTCGGCTATTATGTCGCCGAGACCGCGCTCAGGCGCCCGCTTCCCGGCCTGAAGATCGCGTGGGGTGCGTTCGCGCTCGGTCTGGCCGGGACGCTGATGGCGGCGCTGTCGGTGATCAGCGGCAATGCATCGGTCCTATACACATTCTACCCGCCAATGACCGCCACCGCCTGGTTCTACATCGGGCTGGTGCTGGTTGTGGTCGCGTCCTGGGCCTGGTGTGTCCTGATGATCGTCGCGATGCGCGAGTGGAAGGCCGCCAACCCGGGCCAGGCCGTGCCGCTGGCGATGTTCGCGACCGTCGCCAATGCGGTGATGTGGTTGTGGACGACGCTCGGAGTCGCGGCCGAGCTGCTGTTCCAGGTGATCCCGGCGGCAATAGGCTGGAACGGTATGGTGGACGTCGGCCTTTCGCGCACCTTGTTCAGTTGGACCTTGCACGCGATCGTCTATTTTTGGCTCTTTCCGAGCTACATCGCCTTCTACACCATGTTCCCGAGGGCGGCCGGCGGGCGGCTCTTCTCCGATACGATGGGCCGGCTCGCGTTCATTCTCTTCCTTCTCTATTCGCTCCCCGTCGGGCTCCACCATCTGTTCATGGACCCCGAGCATTCCAACGGCTTCAAGTTCATCCAGATGTTCCTCACGGCGCTGGTCTCGGTGCCGACACTGCTCACCATCTTCACGATTACCGCCTCCGCCGAGATCGCCGGCAGGATGCGCGGCGGCCGCGGCCTGTTCGGCTGGGTGAGGGCGCTCCCGTGGGACCGGCCGATGGTTCTGGCGACGGGCCTTGCTTTCCTGATGCTGTTCTTCGGCGGCGGCGGCGGGCTCATCAACATGAGCTACGGGATGAATGCGATGGTCCACAACACCAGCTGGGTCACCGCTCACTTCCACCTGATCTTCGGCGGCACCGTCGTCATCATGTATTTCGCGATCGCCTATGCGATCTGGCCGAGCATCACCGGCCGCAACTTCGCGAACATGGGACTGCTCCGGATTCAGCTGTGGACCTGGTTCGTCGGGATGATGGTGATGACCCTGCCCTGGCACTGGACAGGACTCCAGGGGCAATGGCGGCGCGTCGCCGCATTCGATTATTCCGATCCCATGATCGCCGCCTGGGGGCCGTGGGTGATCGTGAGTCTGATCGGCGGCATCCTCCTCGCGGCGAGCGCGCTGCTGTTCGTTTACAACCTGGCGATCCTGCACCGTTCCGGAAGGCCGGGTGCTCGGCGCACCATTGACTATGCGCAGGCCGTCCACCCGCCGGGCCGGGTTCCGGCGGCGCTCAACGGCTTCGGCCTGTGGAACTGGCTCGTGGCGCTGCTGATGTTGCTCGCCTACGGCTATCCGATTGCCCAATTCTTTATCGACCCGCCGCCGCAGGCGGTGATCCATCGGGTGGCGGGATAAGATGGCGCGCCGACCGAAGAGCGGTCCAAAGACCCCCCGCCGGGACAAGCGCGGTGCCGCCGGGACTCCGCCAGAGCAGCGGACGCTCGACCGTCCGTGGCGGCTGTGGGCGAGCGTCGTCGTGGTCGCGGCGCTCGGAGTCGGCGGACTGCTCGGCTTCGTCGTCGTCCCGGCAGCGCAGAAGGAGAATGCGGGCCTCAGCATGGGCCACGCGATGCAGCGAGCGGCCGGGCTTGAGCCCGGCTCGCCCGCGGCTCCGCAGCCGCTCGGCACGGCGAGCGCGATCCCGGTCTCGACGGTGAGCTGGGACCCCGAGATCATGGCGATCCTCGCGTCGGGCAACACCGAGCGAGGCGCCACGCTTGCCGCCCAGACCTGCGTCGCGTGCCACGGGGAAAAGGGAATTTCCCAGACCGAATTCCCAAGCCTTGCCGGGCAGAGCGCCTATGCGATTTACAAGCAGCTTCACGATTATCGCTCGGGCGCGCGCGTCAATGACCAGATGAGCCCGGTGGCACGGGCGCTGTCCCCGAGCGACCTTGCCGCAGTTGCCGCTTATTACAGCGATGCCTCGAAGGAATATGCGGCGCTTGGAAGCCGCGACCACATTGGCGAGGCGAACATCGACCGCCTGGCCCGCGAGGGCGACAGCCGCCGACGACTCCCCGCCTGCCTCGCCTGCCACGTCAACGGCTCGGGCGGGCCGATCGAAACACCGGTGATCACTGGGCAGAGCAAGGATTACCTCCTCAGGCAGATGAACGACTTCGCGTCCGGAGCCCGCCGAAACGACGTTTATGGACGGATGCGCAACATCTCCAGGAAACTCACGCCCCAGGAGCGCGAGCAGCTCGCCCGCTATTTCGAGGGAACCTTCTAGCTAGTAGTCGCGGACGCGCCAGCTGCTGCGCGCGAGACGGGCGACGAGGCCCGAAAGGCCGCGGTGGCTGGTCTCGTGATAGATCGATTCCGTGCCGAGCGCCGCGCACAGCCGCCGGTGCGCGGTTCCGAGCGCATGATAGGGCAGGCCCGGGAGCAGATGATGGAGCGCGTGGTAGCGCAGCCCCACCGGCGCCCACAGGATCGGAAGGGTCGCGGGCGGCGGCACATTGACGCTGTCGAGATATTGGGCGGTGACGCTCATCGGCTCGCCCTCATTCTCCCACAGATGCGCGACCAGGGTGCGGACCTGGTTCAGGAACATGACGCCCGAGGTCACCCCGAGGAAGATGAGGAAGGCCTTCAAGGGAAGGACGCCGGTCGCGGTCAGCGCGATCAATGCGATTGCCCAGATGCTGCAGGCGGCCTCGAGGACCAGCCAGTCGCGCCGGAAGCGCCCTTCCGGGGCAGGGCGGCGGAAACGCGGGTTGATCTGAAGCCCCGAATATTTGGCGACCACCGTCTCGCGAAGCTTCGGCGAGAGCAGCGACAGCGGGGCGAGCAGCGCGAAGCGGATCAAGAGGCCGACCGGGGCAAGGAGCGCGGCGAGCAGGAACAGCGGCAGGGTCGAGGGCTTCATCAGCGCCAACGGCAGATATTCCGGATCGTCCGCCGTCCCGTAATAGCGCTTGGCGTGATGCTGGTTATGGACGCCCTCGTACATGAACGAGGGGACAAGCAGCGGCACGCCGACCAGCGCGTTCCAGACGAACCGGAAGCCGGGAACCGCGCGCGGCTTCAGATGGGTGATCTCGTGGATGAAGCTGCCGGCGCGGTAGAGGGCGAGGATCGCGACGAGGCCGGCGACAAGCGCCCAGCCGGCGGCCGGGACGAGTATGGCCGCGGCAAGCGCGCCATAGCCGATGCCCGCAGAGAAGAGCAGGTCGAGCCAGTAGATCCGCCTGTCGGGCGAATTGAGCTCGCGCGTAAGGTCGGCGGCGGCCTTCAGCATCGCGCGGTCGTCGCAGGCGCGCACGGCCGGCACCGCGGCGGGCGCGGCAGAATAACGTTCGAATGTGACACTGTTGCTCATCATCGCCTCGCCGAGTGGCAGCAGATAATGGCGGGGATATGGCCGGACAAGGAAGGCGCGCAGGTAATTCGGGGAATTCCCGAGCACATTCATGGCTGGCATCACAATATTGGGCGGGTTAGCCCTCGGCCATGACCTCGAAGCTCGTTATCCGGCCCGTCGAGACAAGAGGCGACCGCAGGGCGTTCGTCGACTTCGTCTGGGACGTGTATCGGGACGATCCCGCCTGGGTGCCTCCCTTGAAGGCGGAGGTCCATGCGCTGCTCACCCCGGGAAAGAATCCCTGGTTCGAGCATGCGCGGGCCAAGCTGTGGCTCGCGGAGCGCGGCGGCAAAGCCGTCGGCCGCATCAGCGCCCAGGTGGACGATCTGGTCCTGCAGCAAATGGGCGAGGGCACTGGCCAGTGGGGGATGTTCGAGGCGCTGGACGGCGAGGCCGCGGCGGCGCTGATCGCCACCGCCGAGGACTGGCTTCGTGGGCAGGGCATGAGCCGCGCTTTGGGGCCCGTCAGCCTGTCGATCTGGGACGAGCCGGGACTGGAGATCGAAGGGTTTGACGAGCCGCCGACGGTAATGATGGGCCACCACCGCCCGGAATATCGCGGCTGGATCGAGGCGGCGGGCTATTCCAAGGCGAAGGACCTGCTCACCTACGAAGTCGGCATCGCCGACTGGCGAGACGAGCGGATCGACCGCCTGGTGGCGATGGGGGAGAAGAACCCGCGGATCCGCATCCGAATGGTCGACAAAAGCCGGTTTGACGCCGAAGCGCGGGTGATCCTCGGCCTGCTGAACGACGCCTGGTCGGACAATTGGGGCTATGTTCCGCTGACTCCAAGCGAGATCGCTTATGCGGGCAAGAAGCTGAAACCGATCATCTTCAACGAGCTGGTACGGGTTGCCGAATATGACGGCGAACCGGTCGCGTTCATGATCACGCTTCCCGACATCAACGAGCTGACTCGCGACTTGAACGGCGAGTTGTTCCCGCTGGGCTGGGCGAAACTGCTGTGGCGCTTAAGGAAGCCGCGGACGAAGCGGGCGCGAGTGCCGCTGATGGGCGTGGCGAAGAAGCTGCACGGCACCCGCCTTGCCTCGCAGCTCGCCTTCATGCTGATCGAGTTCACACGCCGCGATTGCGTCGGCAAGTTCGGCATCGGCACCGGCGAGTTCGGCTGGATCCTTGAGGACAACAAGGGGATGCTGTCGATCGCCGAGCTGCCCGGGGCGCGGGTCAACCACCGCTACCGAATTTACGAGAAAAGCTTGTAGAGACCGTCCGTCGGGACCGCGGCGAATGGCGTTGAACCAGACTGCGTTCACGCTAGAGTTGCGAGCAAGCAAGGGGGCATTCGCAATGGCGACCTTGGCGCAGCGACCAAACCTTTCGGCAATAGGCGACGAGCGCTTCTTCCTGCGCGCCGCTATCGTCATGGCGGCGGTCATCGTCGCCGGCTTTTCGTTTCAGCTGGCGATGGGCAGATCGACCTTTGCGTCGCCCGTTCGCGTCCACGTGCATGCCGTGCTGTTCATGGGCTGGGTCGCGATCTACCTGCTTCAGAACGTCCTCGTCGCAATCGGGCGCATCGATCTTCACAGGCGGCTCGGCTGGGTGGCTGCCGCCTGGATGGTGGCAATGGTCATTTCCGGCCTGCTGGTGACGGTCGTCATGGTGCGCAATGGCACGGTCCCGTTCTTTTTCAGGCCGGTTCAGTTCCTGATTTTCGATCCGGTGGCGGTGCTCACCTTCGGCGGGCTCACCATCGCAGCGATCCTGTTCCGCCGCCGCACGGAGTGGCACAGGCGCCTCCACTTCTGCGGCATGTCGATGCTGCTTGCTCCGGCCTTCGGCCGCCTGCTTCCCCTGCCTCTCCTTCAGCCGTGGGCGTGGGAGGCTGCCTTTGCAGCGTCGCTGCTGTTCCCTCTGGTTGGCGCCTGGGCGGACGTTCGGCGCAGCGGGCGCGTGCACCCCGCCTGGCAGTGGGGAATCGTCGTCATGATCGGCTCCGTCATCCTGACCGAAGCGATCACTTACAGCTCGGTCGGAATCGCGATCTACGATGCGGTGACCGCCGGCTGGCCCGGAGCCTCGGTGCCGCCGCTCGACTTCCCTCCACAGCCGGACGGGCCCCTGATGACCGGTCGCAGCTGAGCGACGTCGCCCGCTTCTGCTTTAGCTGAGCGCGATCCAGGTCGGCGCATGGTCGGAGGCCTTCTCCTCGCCGCGGGCCCAGCGGTCGACTCCGGCGCCGGTCAGCCGGTCGGTGGCCTCGGGCGAGCAGAGCAGATGATCGAGCCGGAAGCCCAAGTCGCGCTGCCAGCAGCCGGCGGTGTAATCCCAGAATGTGTAAAGTTTGGGCTCGTCCGGGTGGAAGGCGCGGAGCGAATCCATCCAGCCCTGGTGGAGGATTCGCCGCCACGCCTCGCGCGCCTCAGGCTGCATCACCGCATCGTGTTGGGTCGCCCGTACGGAAAAGACGTCGCGGTCCTCGGGGACGACGTTCCAGTCGCCGGCCAGCACCGCTGGGCGCTCTTCAGCCAGCAGCTCGGCGGCATGGGCGCCCAAGCGCTCCATCCATTTGAGCTTGTAATCGAACTTCTCGGTCCCGACCGGATTGCCGTTGGGAAGGTAGAGCGAGGCGACGACCAGGCCACCGACTTCGGCCTCGATATAGCGGCTATGGCTGTCGTCGGGGTCGCCGGGAAGGCCCGTGCGTCGCAGTTTCGGCGCGTCGCCGCGGGCGAGGATCGCGACCCCGTTGAAGCCCTTCTGCCCGTGCCAGACGGCGCCATAGCCGGCCGCCTCGATATCGGCGATCGGAAGCGACTCGTCGGCGCATTTGAGTTCCTGCAGGCAGACGATGTCGGGCTTCTCGCGCTCGAGCCATTCGAGCAGGCGCGGCAGGCGCGCGCGAATGCCGTTGAGGTTGTAGGAAGCGAGCTTCACACGCTGAAGGAAGACCCGCAGCCGCAGCCGGACTGGGCGTTGGGGTTGGTGACCCGGAAGGCGGCGCCGCCAAGCTCCTCGACGAAATCGACTGCCGAGCCCTTGACCAGCTCGAGGCTTGCCGGATCGACGACCAGCCGGACTCCGCCGGTCTCTGCGACCGCGTCATCGGCCTCGGGCGCGTCGGCGAGCTCGAAGCTGTAGGTAAAGCCGGCGCAGCCGCCGCCGTCGACCGCAAGCCGGAGGATTGCCGGCTTGCGCTTGCGCGCGGCGATCGCCGCCACGCGGCGCGCGGCATTCTCGGTCAGGCTGATTTCAGGCTCGCTCACGAAGGGCGAGATAGGGAGGGACTAGGGGAGCGGCAAGCTTTGACGATCAGTTGGCGCCGGGGCCGCCAAGCGCCACCGCGTCCATCGACGGGGCGTTGCCGGCCTTCTTCATCGCGACCAGATAGTCGGTCGAGCGCATGAACGGGATCGGGTTGACCGGGCGGTCGTCGATCCGGACCTCGTAGTGGAGGTGAGAGCCCGTCGAGCGGCCGGTCGAACCCATGCGGCCGATCACCTGGCCGCGGGTTACTCGGGTGCCCGGCTGCACCGCCATCGAGGACAGGTGGCCATAGCGGGTGACGATCCCGCGGCCGTGGTCGATCTCGACCAGGTTGCCGTAGCCGCCGCTGTTCCAGCCGGAGCGGGTGACGACCCCGTCGGCGGTCGCATAGATCGGGGTTCCAGAAGGCCCTGCGAGGTCGATTCCGGCGTGCATCGCGGCGCCGCGCCGGAACGGGTCGGTGCGGACGCCGAACGCGCTCGTGAACTCGGCGGTCTTTACCGGCTTGTCGGAGGGAATTGCGATCGCCCCGCCGGCGAGCGTGTCGAGCTTCTTCCAGCTGGTGAACAATTGCTTGAAGGTCGGGTCGCCCTTGGCCGCGTCGAACGGGCCGCCGACGCCGCCGCCGGCCGCCGGATAGAAGCCCATGCGCTTCAGGGCCTCGGGATCGATGTCGTCCTTGAGCGCCGCGGCCAGCGCGAGCTGACGCTGCTCGACCAGCTGCACCCGCCGCTCGGTTTCCGCCGCAAGCTGGGCGATGTCGGCCGAATAGCTGGTCGCCGAAGGCGCGACGGAGTCGCGCGCAGTCAGCATCTTCGCGGCAGAAAAACCGGACCAGCCGACAAGGACGAGCGACAAGAAGAAGAAAAGGGCCTGGAGGGGAGCGGAAACCCGGAAGCGGCGAAGGCGCCGGCCGTCGTGGATGAAAAATTCGCGATCGCTGAAGACCGTTCTCGGAAGTGCCAGCAGCTGCGCCATGTGTGTCCCGCTCCAAAAACCGTCCCGGCGCGCGCGGTCGGAAACCGGCGCGATAGGTGAATCTCGATGTGAAGGAGCTCCCCAGCCCCAACGGCAACAGGCGGAAAAAGCCCCCCGCTCGTGCCGGGGCCGAAACTCACCCCTCTTGGTTAACAAATTCAACCGCCAAGGGCGGCGCGCGGGACGAACCGTCCGTCTGCTGCGGTGAGCCGTTGCGATTCGCTGCAGAGTTCGGCCGTCGAGCGGAACTTTCCGCAAGCGGCAGCGAATCGGCGAATCTTTCACGCCCACGCCCCTTGCGAACGCGCTGGCGGGCATTACAGCGGCAAGCGGGCCACGCCGTCCCAACGCGGCGCGTGCTCTCTGCAAGGAGAGTTTCAGTGTTGAGCAAACCCGCGGCCTGTCCCGCGAACCCCAGCTTTTCCTCCGGACCCTGCCCGAAGCCGCCCGGCTGGTCGCTCGGCAGCATCGACGCACGCAGCCTCGGCCGGTCGCACCGCTCCACGCTCGGCAAGGCGCGGCTGGCGCAGGCGATCGAGCGCACCCGTGCGCTTCTCCAGCTGCCGGCCGACTACCGGCTCGGGATCGTTCCCGCGTCTGACACCGGCGCGATGGAGATGGCGATTTGGTCGCTGCTCGGCCCGAGGCCGGTGACGATGCTGGCCTGGGAGAGTTTCGGCGCCGGCTGGGTCACCGATGTCGCCAGGCAGCTGCAGCTCGACGCCGAGGTCCGCACCGCGCCCTACGGCCAAATCTGCGACCTGGGCAGGATCGACCCGCGAAGCGACATCGTCTTCACCTGGAACGGGACCACCAGCGGCGTGCGCGTTGCCGATGCCGGATGGATCGCAGCCGATCGCGGCGGGCTTGTCATTTGCGACGCGACCTCGGCGGCCTTCGCCCAGGACATCGACTGGGCGAAGATCGATGTCGGCACCTTCAGCTGGCAGAAGGCGCTGGGCGGCGAGGCGGCGCACGGGATGCTGGTGCTCAGCCCGCGAGCGGTCGAGCGGCTGGAGAGGGAGCCGCAGCCGCGTCCGCTGCCGAAGATCTTCCGGCTCACGAAGAACGGGAAGCTGATCGAGGGCATCTTCAGGGGCGAGACGATCAACACACCCTCGATGCTGTGCGTCGAGGACTGGCTGGCGGCGCTCGACTGGGCGGAAGGCGCCGGCGGCCTGGCGGCGCTGATCGCGCGCGCCGACGCCAATGCCACGGCGCTCGACGCCTGGGTTCGGAAGGCCGGCTGGATCGAGCATCTCGCCGCCGAACCGGCGATTCGATCCAACACGTCGGTTTGCCTGCAGTTCGCGGACCGCGCCGACCAGGAGGCCAACAAGGCGAGACAGAACGCGCTTGTCCGGCTGCTCGAGGAAGAGGGAGCGGCCTATGACGTCGGCGCCTATCGCGACGCGCCGCCGGGTCTTCGAATCTGGTGCGGGGCGACGGTCGAGGCCGCCGATATCAAGGCGCTCGGGCCCTGGCTCGACTGGGCCTGGGAGCAGGTGCAATGACCGTCAAAGTCCTCATCGCCGACAAGATGGACCCGAAGGCCGCCGCGATCTTCCGCGAGCGCGCGATCGAGGTCGACGAGAAGCCCGGCCTGTCGCCCGACGCGCTCAAGGCCGTCATCGGCGGCTATGACGGGCTCGCCGTGAGAAGCTCGACGCGGGTGACCGCGGCGGTCATGGATTGCGGCCTGCCGCGGCTCAAGGTCATCGGCCGCGCCGGGATCGGAGTCGACACGATCGACGTCCCGGCCGCCTCGGCGCGCGGAATCGTCGTCATGAACACGCCGTTCGGCAATTCGATCACCACTGCCGAGCATGCGATCGCCATGCTGTTCGCGCTCGCCCGCGAAATCCCCCAGGCCGACCAGTCGACCCAGGCCGGCAAGTGGGAGAAGAGTCGGTTCATCGGTGTCGAGCTCGCAGGCAAGACGCTCGGTCTGATCGGCTGCGGCAATATCGGCTCGATCGTCGCCGATCGCGCCCACGGGCTGAAGATGAAGGTCGCCGCCTACGACCCGTTCCTGAGCCCGGAGCGGGCGCTCGAACTCGGGGTCGACAAGGTCGAGCTCGACGAGCTTTTGGCGCGCGCCGACTTCATCACTTTGCACACGCCGCTGATCGACCAGACCCGCGGAATCCTGTCGCGCGAGGCGCTGGCAAAGGCGAAGACGGGCGTGCGGATCGTCAATTGCGCGCGCGGCGGCCTGATCGACGAAGCGGCGCTGAAGGACGCGCTGGAAAGCGGCCATGTCGCCGGTGCGGCGCTCGACGTCTTTTCCGAGGAGCCGGCCAAGAACAATCCGTTGTTCGGCACGCGCGGGCTCATCTGCACGCCGCACCTTGGCGCCTCGACCACCGAAGCGCAGGTCAATGTCGCGATCCAGATCGCCGAGCAGATGGCCGATTATCTGCTGCTCGGCGGTATCACCAACGCGGTCAACGTGCCCTCGCTGTCGGCGGAAGAGGCGCCGCGCCTGAGGCCCTACATGGCGCTCGCCGAGAAGCTCGGCCGGCTGGTCGGCCAGATCGCCGGAGCCGAGATCCGCGGCATCGACGTCGAGGTCGAGGGCGCCGCCGCCGAGCTCAACATCAAGCCGGTGACCGGCGCGGTGCTCGCCGGTGTGATGAGCAATTGGTCGGACACTGTGAACATGGTCAACGCGCCCTATCTGGCCAGGGAGCGCGGGCTCGACGTGCGCGAAATTCGCTCAGCGCAGGAAGGCGATTATCACACGCTCGTCGCGGTCACGACCGCCACCGCCGACGGCGCCAAGCGGGTCGAGGGGACATTGTTCGGGAACCGCGCGCCGCGGCTGGTGCAGATCTTCGGGATCCCGGTCGAGGCCGAGCTTGCCGGCCAGATGATCTACATCGTCAACACCGACGCGCCGGGATTTATCGGCGCGCTTGGGACGACCCTGGGCAAGCATGGAGTCAATATCGCCACCTTCAACCTCGGCCGCCGCGAGGAGGGGGGCGAGGCGGTCGCTCTGGTCGCGGTCGACGACCCGATCACGCCCGAGATTGCCGGCGAGCTCCGCGGCCTGCCTGGGGTCCGCGAGGTGGTGCCGCTGAGCTTTTGACGCGGGGCCCTCGCTCTCCTAGAGCCGCCGCCGGTCTCTAAGGGGTAACCGAATTGGCTAACGTCACCGTCATCGGCGCCCAGTGGGGCGACGAAGGCAAGGGCAAGATCGTCGACTGGCTGGCAAGCCGCGCCGACATGGTCGTCCGCTTCCAGGGGGGCCACAACGCCGGCCACACGCTGGTCGTCGAGGGCGAGACCTACAAATTGTCGCTGCTTCCGAGCGGGATCGTCACCGGAACGCCGTCGGTGATCGGCAATGGCGTGGTGCTCGACCCCTGGGCGCTCAAGGACGAGGTCGAGCGAATCCGCGCCCAGGGGGTGAAGGTCACGCCCGAGCTGCTGATGGTCGCCGACACCTGCCCGCTGATCCTGCCGATCCACCGCGACCTCGACGGGCTTCGTGAGGACGCCAGCGGCGCCGGCAAGATCGGCACGACCCGGCGCGGGATCGGTCCCGCTTACGAGGACAAGGTCGGCCGCCGCGCCATTCGGGTCTGCGACCTCGCGCACCTCGACGGGCTCGAGCCGATGCTCGACCGGCTGTGCGCCCACCATGACGCGCTTCGGGCCGGCTTCGGCGAGCCGCCGGTCGACCGCGAGCGGCTGCGCGAGGACCTCGCCGAGATCGCCGGCTTCGTGCTTCCCTTCGCCCGGCCCGTGTGGCGCGACCTCGACAGGGCGGCGCGCAACGGCAAGCGGATCCTGTTCGAGGGCGCGCAGGGCGTGCTGCTCGACGTCGACCACGGCACCTATCCGTTCGTCACCTCGTCGAACACGGTCGCGGGCACGATCGCGTCCGGAAGTGGGGTCGGGCCGCACGCCGCCGGCTTCGTTCTCGGAATCACCAAGGCCTATACGACCCGGGTGGGCTCCGGCCCCTTCCCGACCGAGCAGGACAATGCGGTCGGCCAGGAGCTCGGCAGCCGCGGCCGAGAGTTCGGCACGGTCACGGGGCGGCAGCGCCGCTGCGGCTGGTTCGATGCCGTACTGGTCCGCCAAGCGGTCGCCGTCGGCGGAATCAGCGGCATCGCGCTGACCAAGCTCGACGTCCTCGACACGCTCGAGACGGTGAAGGTCTGCACCGCCTACAAGCTCGACGGAAAGAAGCTCGATTATTTGCCGCCGCACCCGGCCGACCAGGCGCGGGTCGAGCCGGTCTACGAGGAGATCAAGGGCTGGCAGGCCTCGACCGAGGGCGCGCGCAGCTGGGCCGACCTGCCCGCGCGGGCGATCAAATATGTGCGCCGGATCGAGGAGCTCATCCGCTGCCCGGTGGCGCTGGTCTCGACCAGCCCCGAGCGCGACGACACGATTTTGGTGCGCGACCCATTCGCGGGCTAGTGCCGCACCTCGAAGCCCTCGAAGTCGCAGCAATCCACGTCCCAGGTCCGCAGGTCCTCGACCTTCGCCGCCGGCGGCCCGTCACGCATCCGCTCGACCAGATCGGCAACCGCCGCCTCCTCGCCCTCGACATGCGCCTCGACTCGCCCGTCCGGGCAGTTGCGGACCCAGCCCTTCACTCCAAGCGCTTGCGCCTGCTGCTGCAGCCAGGACCGGTAGAAGACGCCCTGTACGCGCCCGGTAAGACGGACGTGACGGGCGATCTCAGCCATGAACCGAGGCGAGCGCTTCGCTCGCCCACTCCTCGAGCTGCTTCATCAGCGCGCGGTGCGGGAAGGGCCCGTAGCTGATCCGCGCGACGCCCGCCTCCGCCCAGTCTCGGTTTGGCGGAGCGCCGGGGAAGGCGATGAGGTTCAGCGGCAGCGGCACGTCGCGGACGACCCGCTCGACCTGGCGCGCGTCGGCCAGGCGCGGGACGAAGAAGCCGCTGGCGCCTGCATCGGCGAAGGCCTTGCCGCGTTCGATCACCGAATCGACGAGCGAATCGTCCTGGTCCTTGGTCTTGAGGAACAGGTCGGTGCGGGCGTTGATGAAGAAGTCCGCGCCGACCGCGGCGCGGATCGCCGCGATCCGGCGGCACTGGAGGTCGAGCGGGTGAATGCCATCGCCGCCGACGACCTGGTCTTCGAAATTGCAGCCGACCGCGCCGGTCGCCTTGAGCCGGGCGACGTTGGCACCCGCCTCTTCGGGGTCGATCGCATAGGCGCCTTCGAAGTCGATCGTCACCGGCAGGTCGACCGCCTCGACCACGCGCCGCGCGTTGTCGAGGACGAAATCGAGCGGCACCCGCTGCCCGTCGCCGAAGCCCGACGCA
Source organism: Sphingomicrobium sp. (assembly GCA_035710105.1). GTDB lineage: Bacteria > Pseudomonadota > Alphaproteobacteria > Sphingomonadales > Sphingomonadaceae > Sphingomicrobium. Next base: position 49,734 of record DASTDZ010000127.1, read on the forward strand.
TCGCCGACCGGGTGGCTGCCGGTGGCTATCGCCTTTGCCCCGGCCGCTGCTACGGCCAGGGCGCTGCCCGCGTCCCAGACATTGTAGAGGATGACAGGGTCGCCCGGGACGTGGAGCGCCGCGAAGGTCTCGAACTTGCCCATCATCAGATTCGGTCGGGGTAGATCGGCCGAATGTCGACCGGAATGTGGGTCATGGAGGCGATCACCTTTTCAGCTTCGGGGTCGAGCTTCGCCCATTTGCCGAGGAACGCCTTGACCCCCTCATAATCGCCATTGCCCTGGAGGCGAACGATGTCGGCGACGAGGTCGCGGATGGCGCCGTCGATCTTCGCGCTATCGACCCGGAATCGCTGCGCCCGCTCATCCCACAGCAGCGCGCCCTTGGCGCGAAGGTAGCGGTATTGCATCGCCGCGCCCTGGCCGTGGGCCTCGCCGATCCCGAAGCGCATCGCCCGGAACAGGCCGACGACATAGGTGGCGCGGATCTGGTCGCGCTCGGCATTGGGAAGGATTCCGCGGTCCATCATGTAGAGGATGTTCCAGGCGCCCATGACGTCGGCCTTGGCCTCCTCAAAGCCGGAGCCGAGCTCCTTCAGCTCCTTGTCGACACTTGTCTTGCGGCCGCCAACGACGATCGACCCCGGCCCGAGGCTGTGGCTGAGCTCGTGGAACAAAGTCTCATTGAACATATAGGCCTTGGTGACGTCGCCGGCCTGGTCAGGGACCAGCACCAGCTCGGCCATGGGCTTCAGGATCATCTCGTACTTGGCGCCGAGGACGTTCTGCAGAATGACCTTCTTGGCGCCCTTGGCCTCGCGCACCTTCTCGTCGTTGGGAAGGTTGAAGGCGATGGTCTGCACGCCCGGCACGTTGTCGCCGCCGCCGTGGACCTGGTCGACGACCGAGATCGGCGATTCGAACCCGCGCTGGAAATTCTTGTACTTTTCCTCGACCGGGAGGTTCGCCTCCATGTCGCGAAGGAGCGCCTTGTACTTGTCGAGCTTGGCCGATTCTTCCGGGTTGCGGAGCGTGACGAAGGCCTCGAACGCGGTCTTCCGGCCATACAGGCCGTCGGTATAGGTTTCGTAGGGGGCGATCGCGATCTCGATCGGCGTGTCCTTCAAGTCCATCCAGGCGAGCTCGGATTCGAAATAGTCGTCGGTGCGAAAGGCCTTGGCCCTGAGCGTCAGGAATGTCTTGAGGCTCGGATTGCTCGTCCTGGCCGCTGCCTGCTCGAGCAGCCTGGCCGCGGGCTCCAGCCATTGCCTGTATTCCTGGCTGTAGGGCACCGCGACCAGCTTGTCCCCCTGGCGCTTGACGACTGTGTAAGGGCTGGTCAGCGCGTCCGCCTCGCCGGGGTTGGCGGCGAGATACTTGTCGAACTCTTCCTTGGTGAGGTCGGCCGGGTAGAAGCCCGCGCCGGGCGGCTTGGGCTGATTGCCGAAGAAAGGCTTGTCATCGTCGATCGGGTCCCACGGTCCGAAGAAGGCGTCGAACCTGGCGAGCAGCGCGGGATCGTTTTTCGCCGCGACCTCGGCGCGCAGCCGGTCATAATCGGGGGTCGTCTGCCGCCTGTAGATTTCGCTCATCAGGTTCGCGGCCTGGTTGAGCAAATTGACGACCTCGCGCTCCTCGGCGCTGAGGTAGGCCGTGTCGACGTCCATGCGGACTTCGGCGAGCTTGGCGAGGCCATTGGCCTCGGCGCCCTCGGCGGCTGCGTTGACGGCGGCGCCGTCATTGTTGGTGGTCGCAACGCCGCATGCGGCGAGCGCGAGGGCGAGTGCGGAGGCGGCTCCAAGCCAGCGGATCTGTGTCATGGGGCAGGCAATTAGCAGTGGCGAAGCGTCCGCGCCAACCGCACGAAAAAGGGCGCCCAGCCAAAGCCGGGCGCCCCTGGCGCCGGAGCCGCTTGCGTGCGAGCGGACCCGGCGATCCCGGTCAGGTCTTAGTCGGCGCTGTTGCCGTCCGCGTCCGCACCTTCGCGAGTCGCGTCGGCCGCTTCCTCGCCGGCCTCGCGGGTGGCGTCGGCCTGGTTCTCGAGCGCGTCCTCGGTCGCCTCGTTGGTCGCGTTGTCCGCGGCTTCCTCAAGGTTGTCCGCCGTCATCTCGGCATTGACTTCCATATTGTCGGCGGCCTGCTCTTGCGGGCTCTGGTTGCAGGCGGCGAGCGCCCCAAGTCCGATCGCGACTGCGAGCGTGTGCGTGATCTTCATTTGATGTCGTCCCTGTTCAGTTGCGGGGCAATGCTTGTTGCAGGGCCCTTCGGAAAGGACAAGACGTTTCGGAAGCATTTCGGTTCCGGCCAAATCGCGGCCGGGCCGGACGTCAGTGGACGAACCTGGCGACGACGTCGCGGTAGGAACGGCTGACCTTCACCTGCGCGCCCGAATCGAGCACCAGGAAGCATTCGCCGTTGGTGTGCGGTTTCACCTGGCGGACGAGATCGAGGTTAACGATCGTCGAGCGATGCACCCGCTGGAACCGCCGGGGGTCGAGCCTTTTCTCGAGGTCCTTCATCGTCTCACGAAGGATCAAGGTGTTGTCGCCGGTCTGGATGCACATGTAATCGCCTGCCGCGTCGATCCGCTCGATCGTGTCGACGTCGACCCGGAAGATCTGGCCCTGGTCCTTGATGTTGATCATCTTCTCGAAGCGGTTGGCGGCCGGGCCTTCGGCGGCCCCGTCGGCCAGCTCCTCGGCGGCTTCGGGGGCGTGCTCGGCAAGCGCTTCCTTGAGCCGTTCCGCCTCTTCCGCGCTGCGCTTCTCGGCGAGCCGCTGGCGCACTCTGTCGAGGGTCGCCGCAAGCCGGTCTTCGTCGACCGGCTTGACCAGATAATCGACCGCCTGCGCCTCGAACGCCCGGATCGCATGCTCGCCATAAGCAGTGACGAACACGAACAGGGGCGGCTCGACCTCCATCAGCCCCTGGATCACCGAAAAGCCGTCGAAGCCGGGCATCTGGATGTCGAGGAAGACGAGGTCCGGCTTGTGGGTCTTGATCGCCCGGATCGCCTCGCGCCCGTTGGCCGCAGTGGCGACGATCTCGACATCGTCATGGGCCTCCAGCCGGAGCTGCAGCCCCTGGGTTGCAAGGGGCTCGTCATCGACCAGGATGGTCCGGATCGTCATCAGTCCTCGTCTCCGCTCTGGTAGGGAATTTCAAGGATAACGCTGAAACCCCCCTGTTCGTTCTTCCGGGTCATGAAAGTATGCGCGTTCCCGTAGGCCTGGGCCAGCCGTTCCTTGATGTTGGCGAGACCGACGCCGGTCGAGGGGTTGGCGGCGACCTCGGCGCTCCCTCCGCCTTCGCCATTGTCGGCGACCTCGATTCGAACGGCGTTGCCCTCGCGCCCGGCGGTGATCCAGATGTCGGCCCCGGATTCGCTCGGAGTGACCGCATATTTGATCGCGTTTTCGATCAGCGGCTGCAGCAGCAGCGAAGGCAGCCGCGCGCCGATCGTCTCCGGGTCGATCCGGAAATGCGGGCGCATCCGGTCCTCGAAGCGCATCTTCTCGATCTCGAGGTAAAGCTTCAGGGTCTCGACCTCCTGAGCGAGCGTCACCTTGGCGGTGGATTCGTTGGCGAGCGTGTAGCGCAGGAAGGAGGACAGCCGGGCGAGCATCGCGTTCGCCCGCTCGGTTTGCTTCAAAAGGACGAGGGTGGAGATCGAGTTCAGCGTGTTGAACAGGAAGTGCGGGTTGAGCTGATAGCGCAGCATCGCCAGCTGGGCGGTCGAGGCCTGGCTCTCGAGCCGCTCGCGCTGGTCGATCTGTTCCTCCAGCAGTAGGAAGTAGTTAATGCCGTAATAGAGCGCCGCCCACGCCGCGAGCAGCGCAAAATTGAGCAGGATCGCCCCGAGATATTCGACCCCGACCGGCCGCGCGTCGGGTTTCAGGAAGGTCGCGAAGCTCCATGTCTCGATCACCGAGAAAGCCGTCGCGGCAAGCACGACTGCTCCCAGGCTCAGCGCCACCGTCAGCAGCGCCCGCATTGCGATCAGCCGCCGGAACAGGGTCGCCAGCAGCAGGGTCAGCGAATAACCGGTGGCGGTCAGCAGCAGCGTGTGGACGA
>DASTDZ010000128.1:0-10474 GCA_035710105.1 Sphingomicrobium sp.
AGGCAAGGAGGACCAGATGACCGGTGATCGAGGCAACACCCGCGCCGAGATGGCGAAACGCAACGACGACAACGACTTGCTGGAAGTTGCGGCCGAAGCGTCGCCGACACCTGCCGGCCAGCAGGGCAGCGGCGGCGGCAATCTGCAACGGGACATCGGCAGCAGCGCCGAGCAGCGCCAGGTGAACGATCCGGCCGGCCACGAGGGCGTGACGAAAGGCAAACACGCCGCGCATGGTCAAGGAACGCGGGAGCCGCACCCGGCCAGGCAGGTCGTGACAGAGCGCTAGAGCCCTCGCGCAAATGTGTTGCCTGCCCGACACAGCCGTCCTGCCTATTGCAGGAATATGGCTGGTTGGTCGGAACCGAATGATGTGCGCAGGGTTGGCCGACTAACCGAAATTACGCCCGCAGAAGATTTTCATGCTCCCGGCAGCAATTGCAGAGCAATTCCTCGATACCGCGCTGAGCGCCCTGCGCAGCGGCGGCGATTGGCGCGCATCCCTCGATGCGTTGCCGGTTCCGGTCTACACCACCGATTGCGACGGTTCCGTGACCTATTGGAACCGGGCCTGCGTCGAATTCGCCGGCCGCGAGCCCGAACTCGGCCAGGATCGCTGGTGTGTCACCTGGCAGCTCTACACGCTCAGCGGCGAACCGCTCCCGCACGACGAGTGCCCGATGGCTGAAGCGATCCGGACCCGGTCCAAGGTGCGCGGCAAGATCGCCATCGCGCTCCGGCCGGACGGAAGCCGGCGCGCTTTCAGACCTTATCCGACGCCGCTGCACGATGAGAACGAGGCCTTCACCGGCGCAGTCAACATGCTGATCGACGTCAGCGCGGAGCAGGCCGAGGCGCTTGCCGAGCAGGCGGCGAGATGCCGGCGGCTGTCGAGAGCGACGACGGACCCTCAGGCGTCGCGGATTCTCGCCGACATGGCGGCCGCCTATGCCGAGACCGCCGCGGCCCTGCAGCCGGCCCGGTAATCACACCAGCTCGAGCGTCACACTGATCTCATCGCCCGCCGCAATCCCGGCCTTGCGCCGGACCTCCGCCTTAACCGGAAGGATGTAACCGCCGCTCCTCAGCGGAAAGACGGAGGTGCGCCAGGTGACTCCGTTGACAGTCGCCGCGACGCGCACGGAGCCGAAGCCGCGCGGGCCGGCAAAGGCCTGGGCGCGGATTTCGGCCGATTGCTCCTCCGGCACGGTGACGAAATGCCAGCTCCCGCCCTCCCCGCTCCACAGCCAGAGTGGGCCGGTGACACTGATCACCGAGTCAGCTTCCGGTAGGTCATCCGGTGCGGGCGATCCGCCTCGGGGCCGAGGCGGCGGCGCTTGTCTTCCTCGTAGGCCTCGAAATTGCCCTCGAACCACTCGACCTGGCTGTCTCCCTCGAAGGCGAGGATGTGGGTCGCCAGACGGTCGAGGAAGAAGCGATCGTGGCTGATGATCACTGCACAGCCCGCGAAATTCTCGAGCGCTTCCTCGAGCGCGCGCAGGGTCTCGACGTCGAGATCGTTGGTCGGCTCGTCGAGCAAGAGGACGTTGCCGCCCTCCTTGAGCATCTTGGCCATGTGCACGCGGTTGCGCTCTCCGCCCGAGAGCTGGCCGACCTTCTTCTGCTGGTCGGGGCCGCGGAAATTGAAGGCGCCGACATAGGCGCGGGTGGCCATCTCGTGCTTGCCGAAGCGGAAGACGTCGAGCCCGTCCGAAATCTCCTCCCAGACGTTCTTCTTCGGGTCGAGCGCATCGCGGCTCTGGTCGACGTAACCCAGATGCACGGTGGGCCCGATCTCGATCTCGCCCGTATCGGGCTTCTCCTGGCCGGTGATCAGCCGGAACAGGGTCGTCTTGCCGGCGCCGTTGGGACCAATGACTCCGACGATTCCGCCCGGCGGCAGGCTGAACGACAAATTCTCGAACAGCAATTTGTCGCCATAGGCCTTCGTCAGGCCCCTGGCCTCGATCACCTTGCCGCCAAGCCGCTCGGGGATCTGGATCAGGATCTGCGCCTTGCCGGGCGCGCGGTTTTCCTGTGCCTCGACCAGTTCGTCGAACGCACGGATTCGCGCCTTCGACTTGGCCTGGCGAGCCTTCGGAGAGCGTCGGATCCAGTCGAGCTCGTCGGCAATCGCCTTCTGGCGGCCGGCCTCCTCGCGCTCCTCCTGGGCCAGGCGTTTCGCCTTCTTTTCCAGATAGGTGGAGTAGTTTCCTTCGTAGACGTAGTAACGGCCGCGATCGAGCTCAAGGATCCAGTTGACGACATTGTCGAGGAAGTATCGGTCGTGGGTGACGAGGATGACGTTGCCCGGATAGTCGATCAAATGCTTTTCGAGCCACTGGACGCTTTCCGCGTCGAGATGGTTGGTCGGCTCGTCGAGGAGCAGGATGTCGGGCTTTTCCAGGAGCAGGCGGGTGAGCGCCACGCGGCGCTTCTCGCCGCCTGAAAGACTGGTGACGGGGCTGTCGCCGGGCGGGCACCGCAGCGCATCCATCGCGATCTCCAGCTGGTTATCGAGGGTCCAGCCGTCGACCGCGTCGATTTTCTCCTGGAGCTCGCCCATTTCGGCCATCAGCGCGTCGAAATCCGTGTCCTCGGGCGGATCGGCCATTTGCGCCGAGATGGCGTTGAAGCGCTCGACGAGGTCGGCCGTGGCGCGCACCCCGTCCATCACGTTCTCCTTGACCGTCTTGGTGGGGTCGAGCTGCGGCTCCTGCTCGAGATAGCCGACGCTGATGCCCTCCCCTGGCCAGGCCTCGCCGGTGAACTCCTTGTCGCGGCCGGCCATGATCTTCATCAGGGTCGACTTGCCCGAGCCGTTGGGGCCGACGATCCCGATCTTGGCGTCCTGGTAAAATTGCAGGTGGATGTTGTTGAGGATGGGCTTCTGGCCCGGAAAGGCCTTGGTCAGGCCCTTCATCACAAAGCTGTACTGGGCGGCCATTGGGTCGCGGGTGTCCTTCGGGAAGAATGCTGGAAAGGTTGGCGCGCCAGTTAGTGGAGCGCGGCCGCTTTTGCTAGTCGCGGCCATGATCGGGTGAACTAGTCCCCCGGACTAGTCCCTTCCGATCATCGCCTCGGCGGTGGCAAAGCGATACTCCTTGTACGCCTCGCGCAGCGTCCGCTTTGACAGCTTGCCGGTCGCCGTGTGCGGAAGCTGGTCGACGAATTCGATCGCATCCGGCTGCCACCAGTGCGACACATGCTTGTCCAGATGGTCGCGCAGGTCCTGCTCGCTGACGTCGCTGCCGGCGGCCCGGACGACCAGAAGAAGCGGCCGCTCGTCCCACTTGGGATGGGGAATGCCGATCGCCGCGGCCTCGGCGACGCCCGGGCAGCCGACCGCGGCATTTTCCAGCTCGATGGAGCTGATCCATTCGCCACCGGACTTGATCACGTCCTTGGCGCGGTCGGTGATCTGCATTGTCCCGTCCGGATGGATGACGGCGACGTCGCCCGTGTCGAACCATTGCTCGTCGTCGGTCGCGTCCTCCTCCGCCTTGAAATAGCGCTTGACCACCCACGGGCCCCGCGCCTGCAGGCGGCCCGACGACTTGCCGTCGCGCGGCTGGACCTTGCCGTTATCGTCGACCACGCGAAGCTCCACGCCAAAGGGCGCGCGCCCCTGGCGGGCAGTGAACTCGACCTGCTCCTCCTCGTCCATCTCGTCCCAGCCGATCGGCCGCGCGCCGCACGTCCCGATCGGCGAGGTCTCGGTCATCCCCCAGGCATGCGTGACCTCGATTCCCTTCGCGCGCAGCCATTTGATCATGGCGCGCGGCGCCGCCGAGCCGCCGATCGTCACATATTTGAGCTCGCCGAGGTCCTCGCCGGTGCGCTCGATATGCTCGATCATCGTCAGCCAGACGGTCGGGACTCCGGCCGAATGGGTGACTTTCTCCTCGCGGAACAGCCGGCACATGGTTTCCGGGCGATAGTCGGCCGACAGGACGAGCTTGGCGCCGACCATCGGCGCCGCCCAGGGCACGCCCCATGCGTTGGCGTGGAACATCGGCACGATCGGGAGCACGACCACGCGCGCCGATAGGTTGAAGATGTCGGGCGAGGCCTCGGCCATGGTGTGGAGCATCGTCGAGCGATGCTCGTAAAGCACGCCCTTGGGATTACCCGTCGTTCCCGAAGTGTAGCAGAGCCCGCACGGGTCGCGCTCGTCGCCCTGCGCCCAGGCATAATTACCGTCCTCGGCGTCGATCCAGTCGCGAAAGCCGGTCTCTCCCGGAGCGGGATCCATGCAGATGTAATGCTCGATGGTCCGCCACTTGGGCTTCATGCGCTCGACGATCGGTGTGAACGCCCGGTCGTAGAGGAGCACCCGGTCCTCGGCATGGTTGGCGATATAGTCGAGCTGGTCGTCGAACAGCCGCGGGTTGATGGTGTGCAGCACCCCGCCCATGCCGCACGTGCCGTACCAGGCAATGAGGTGATGCGCATGGTTCATCGCCAGCGTCGCGACCCGGTCGCCGCGACGGATCCCGAGCCGCTCAAGCGCCTGAGCCATCTTGCGCGAGTCCCGCGCAACTTCGCGCCAGTTGGTCCGGGTGACGCTGCCGTCGGCCCAGGCGGTGACGATCTCCCCGTCGCCATGCTCGCGCTCGGCATGGTCGACGAGGTGCGTGACCCGAAGCGGCCAGTCCTGCATCGCGCCCATGCTCATCCCGCCGCTCCCCTCGCTGGCGAAGCGGGCATCATGCCTGAAAAATGGCGGCGGACAAGCCGGAGAAAGCTAGAAGGGGAGCTTGAACCCCGGCGGGACGGGTATGCCGCTCGTCATCTTCTGCAGCTCGGGCCCGGCCGCTGCGTCGGCCTTGGTCTTCGCATCGTTGATCGCGGCCGCGACCAAGTCCTCGAGCATGGTCTTCTCCGAAGGCTGCAGCAGGCTCTCGTCGATCGAGACGGAAATGATCCGCCCCTTGGCGGAGGCGCGCACCTTGACCAGGCCGCCACCCGACGCGCCCTCGACCTCGATCTTGTCGAGATTCTCCTGCGCCTTCTGCATCTCGGCCTGCACTTCCTGGGCCATCTTCATGATTTCATCGAGGCTGGGCATCTCGGGCATCGTCAGGCACCTTTGGTCAGCGAATAGGATTCAAGCTCCGCGTCGGGGAAGGCTTCGAACGCCGCCTTCACCGCCGGATCCTGGAGCACTTCGGAGCGAACGCGCTCCTCGGCCATTTTCTCCTGCTCGAGGAGCGACGGCTCGGCGCCTTCGTGGGCGATCGCCACCGCCCAGCTGGCGCCCGTCAGCGCCTTGAGGGTGGCCGCCAGTTCGCGCGGCCAGTCGCTGCCGAGCGGCCGCAGCGGCTTCACCACGAGATCCGGCGGCGCATAGCGCACCAGTCCAACCTGGTCGTGGAGCTGCTGCGCGAGCATCGCCTTGCCGCCATCCTCGACAAGAGAAACCAGGGCGCGGAAATCGGAGGGAATTCGCGCGGAGGGAGCGGTCGGGACCGCTGGCACGGTTTGCTCGCCCTTTGGAGATCCCGCCTGTGCGCTTCCCAGCCGCTCGAGCAGCGCGGCCGGGTCGGGCAGGTCCGCCGAATGGATGAGCCGAAGCACCGCCATCGCCGCCGCCTCGCGGGGATCTGGCGCGACCGAGACGTCCGCCACGCCCTTCAGAAGCATCTGCCAGAGCCGGTGGATCTGCGCCCAGGAGAGCCGGTCCGCGAGCCGTTCGGAAAACTCGCGCTGCTCGGCCGACAGCAGCGCCTCGGTTTGGGCGCCGGCCTTGGCGCGCGTGGCGGAATGCAGCGCCTCCATCAGCCCGCGAAGCAGCGAGGCCGGATCGATGCCCAGGGCATGCGCCTCGTCCATAGCAGCGAGCGCCTTGGCCGAATCGCCCTCCAGTATGAGCTCGAGCAGGGTGCGAACACGGCTGCGGTCGGCCAGGCCGAGCATTTCGCGCACCTGCTCGGCAGTGACCGTGCCGCCGCCGTGGGCGATGGCCTGGTCGAGAATCGAGAGGCCATCGCGCGCCGAGCCCTCGGCGGCGCGGGCGATCATCGCCAGGGCATCAGGCTCGACCTCGACCCCTTCGGCCTTCGCCACCTCGGCGAAATGGGCGACCAGCTTTTCCGGATCGATGCGCCGCAAATCGAAGCGCTGGGTCCGCGACAGCACGGTGACCGGCACCTTGTTGACCTCGGTGGTCGCGAACAGGAATTTCACATGCTCAGGCGGTTCCTCAAGAGTCTTGAGCAACGCATTGAATGCACTCTTTGAAAGCATGTGAACTTCGTCGACGATGTAGATTTTGTAGCGGGCCGAGACGGACGCGTAGCGGACCGCGTCGATTATCTCGCGGATGTCATCGACTCCGGTGTGCGAGGCGGCGTCCATTTCGATGACGTCGATATGCCGCCCCTCGGCGATGGCGACGCAATGCTCGCAGGTTCCGCAGGGGGTAATCGTCGGCTGGCCCTGTCCGTCCGGCCCGATGCAATTGAGCGCCTTGGCAATCAGCCGCGCTGTCGAGGTCTTGCCGACCCCGCGCACTCCGGTCAGCAGGAAAGCGTGCGCGATCCGGCCGGTCTCGATCGCGTTGGCGAGGGTCTTCACCATCGCGTCCTGGCCGATCAGCTGGTCGAAGCTCTGCGGGCGATATTTGCGGGCCAGCACCCGGTAGGGCGAGGCGGGCGGCGTCATTTCGGGCAGGTCGAGGCCAAGGCCGGGCGATTCGTCGGTCATCGGGTCCGTTCTAAGCGCCGGCCGCCCTCAATGCGAGCGGTTGCCTGTTCGCAAATCTGTCCCCATATGGCGCTCGGGAGCCGGGCGGACGGGGCTGTCGCCAACCTGGTCAGGTCCGGAAGGAAGCAGCCACAACGATTTCGTCCCGGGTCGTTCCGGTTCCCACCGCGAAGCACAGGCAATCCGGGGGATTGCCGAGCAGCGCGGTCCGCGAAGACGGCTACTACCCTCTCAACCAGTTCCTCGCGCTCGGCGGGATCCGCACGTCGAGCGTTTCCATCTCCTCGGTGAGGAAAATCTGGCAGGCCAGGCGCGAGGTGCGGGTCGCGTGCGCCGCGAAGTCGAGCATATCTTCTTCCTCGTCGCTGGCCGGCGGGAGCTTCTCGAAATCCACTTTGTCGACAATCACGTGACAGGTCGAGCAAGCCATGACGCCCTCGCAAGCGCCTTCGAGCGGCTGTTTCGCCTTCCAGGCGACGTCGAGCAGGCGCTGCCCCGGCCTGGCCTCGACCTCGCGGTCGAGCGTCCCGTCAGCCTTGTAGAACCGCACCAGCGTCACGCCGCGAACTGCTCCTGCGCTCTCGCTGCGGAATCGATCCGGCCAATCGCGTCCAACAGCTCCTCCTCGCTCGTGTAGCGGCCGAAGCCGAGGCGAATGGATGAGCGCGCCTCGCGGTCGGAAAGGCCGAGCGCGCGAAGCACGTGACTCGGACGACCGGACCCGCTCGCGCAGGCGCTTCCAAGCGAGAAGGCGATATCCCGCAGGTCGGCGATTAGCCGCGTCGCATCAAGGACTTCCCGGCGAAGGTTGAGATTACCGTGATAGCGTTGATCGGTGCTGCCGTTGATCGTCCATCCCGCCCCTAGCGCGGCAAGCGCGGCGCTCCACAACCGCTCGACATGCGCATGGTCGAGGGCTCTGCGCTCCGTCGCCAGCTTCGCAGCCGCGCCGAACCCGACACAGAGCGCCGGCGACAGGGTGCCCGAGCGCAAGCCCATCTCCTGGCCGCCGCCGTGCAGGAAGGGTGCGGGCTCGGCGCCTTCGCTTATCCACAGGGCCCCGATTCCTTTCGGCCCGTGGACCTTATGGGCCGAGACGGCGACCAGGTCCGGCCCTTGCGGGATATCGACGCGCCCGAGCCCCTGCACCGCGTCGCACAGCATCAGCGCCCCGGCATCGCGCGCCACAGCAGCAATTTCGCCGACCGGCTGGATCACTCCGATCTCGTTGTTGACCAGCATGACAGCGACCAGCGCCGTGCGCTCGTCGATTGCCGCTTTGACGTCGTCGAGGGCGAGAAGCCCGTCCGGCCCGACCGGCAGCCGAATCACCTCGACGCCCTGCCCCTCGAGCCATTCGCAGCTGTCGAGGACGGCCGCATGCTCGGTCTCGACCGTGACGATCCGCTTGCGCCCCTCCGGAGCCTTCTCCAGCGTCCCCTTGATTGCCCAGTTGATCGCCTCGGTGGCGCTGCCGGTGAAGGCGAGCGACCCGCCTTCTAGCCCGACGGCACTCGCCACCTGCTTTCGCGCCACCTCGATCGCCGCCGCCGCCTCCCTGCCCAGCCGCGAGGGGGAGTGGGGATTGGCGAACTTCTCTTCCAGCCAGGGGCGCATCGCCGCGGCGGCTTCCGTCGCGAGCGGGGTCGTCGCCTGGTAATCGAGATAGATCATGCGGCGCGCGCGGCCGTCCGCTCCGCAATCCGGCCCCATTCGGCAAGAAAGGCGTCGATTTCGTCTTCGCTGGTCGAAGGCCCGAAGCTGATTCGCAGGAACGAACCGGCGATTTCGGGCTCCACCCGCATCGCCGCCATCACCTGGCTCGCCTTCATCTTTCCGCTCGAGCAGGCGCTCCCGGCGCTCACCGCGAATCCGGCGAGGTCGAACTGCGCGAGAAGGCTCGCCTGGCTTGCCCCGGGAAGCGCGACGGCGCCGATACTGGCGATCCGCGGGCTGTCCTCGGCAATCACCACCCCGCCACTCCGCTTGACGCCCTCGTCCAGCCGCTTTCGGAGCTCGGCCAGCCTCGGCATCGCTTCGGCATAGGCGCGGCACTCGAGCGCCGCCGCGAAAGCGGCGGCGGCCGGCATGTCCTGGGTCCCGCGCCGATATCCCTTCTCCTGGCCGCCGGTCGGCTCGAGCGTCGCCAAATCCCTGACCAGAAGCGCGCCGATGCCCGGCGGCCCGCCGAGCTTGTGGGCGGAAACGGCGATGAAATCCGCATCGGGAAGCGCGATCTTGCCCGCGCTCTGCGCGCAATCGGCGAGTAGCAGCGAACCGGCTTCGCGCACGATCTCTTCGATCTCCTCCATCGGCTGGATCACCCCGGTCTCGTTGTTGACCTGCTGGATCGCGACCAGCGCCGGCCCGGCTTCGAGCGCGGCCTTCAGCGCGTCGAGGTCGACGACGCCGTCGCTTTCGACCGGGATGACGGTGGCTCCGGCGCCCATTTCGTGCGGGACGATCGCATGCTCGCTCGCCCCGACGATCCGGCCCGCGACGCGGGCCCGGTGCGCCGCGATCGCGACCGCCTCGCTTGCCCCTGATGTAAAAATGACGTCATGCCGCCAGCCGAGCGCCTGCCCGATCGTCTCGCGCGCCCGCTCGAGCAGGGCGCTTGCCCTGCGTCCTTCCGAATGCGGGGAGCTCGGGTTGGCCCAGCTTTCCATGGCGGAAGCCATCGCTTCGCGCGCCTCGGGCAGGATCGGGGTGGTCGCCGCGTGGTCGAGGTAGATGCGGTTCGTCATTTTTAGCGGATATCTGCCGATTGCCAGTTGAAGTGCGCCCCCTATATAGGACGCGCCGCCGCGGCGCACCCGTCGGCGCCACACCAGTCGTTACGCGAGCGAGCACCCGCACATATGCCCGAAGTCATTTTTCCTGGTCCGGAGGGGCGCCTTGAAGGGCGATTCCATCCGGGTCCGCGCCCGCGCGCGCCGGTCGCGCTGATCCTCCATTCGCACCCGCAAGCCGGCGGGACGATGAACAACAAGATCGTCCAGCTGCTCTACCAGACGTTTGTCCGGCGCGGTTTTGCGACCCTGCGCTTCAATTTCCGCGGGGTTGGCAAGAGCCAGGGCACGTTCGACAACGGCATCGGCGAGCTGTCCGACGCCGCAAGCGCGCTCGACTGGGTGCAGCAGATCCATCCTGAAGCCGAAACGACTTGGGTCGCCGGGGTGAGCTTCGGCGCCTGGATCGGCATGCAGCTTCTGATGCGCCGGCCCGAGATCCGCGGCTTCATTTCGATTGCCCCGCCGGCGAACATGTACGATTTCAGCTTCCTTGCGCCCTGCCCCTCGTCGGGGATCATCATCCAGGGCGAGGCCGACGAGGTCGTTACTCCGGGCGCCGTGCAGAAGCTGGTCGACAAGCTGCGCACCCAGAAGCACATTACTATCACCCATGACGTGATTCCGGGCGCCAATCACTTCTTCGCCAACGAGCTCGACCTGCTGATGAAGAGCGTCGACGATTATCTGGATATGCGGCTCGCCACCGACCCCAAGCGGCAGCCTATAACGTCCAAATCAGGACGTTAGCGAGGATCACCGCTGCAGCGCCGAGCATCAGCGCGCCCCGCGCCCGGTCTGCCTTGCCGATCAGGATCCGCAAGCCCGCGAACCCGAGCAGGAAAGAGGCGATCACCGCCAGGGCCATCGCCGCGGACGCAAGTGTCTCCAAATCCCCGCCTCCTTTCACCAAGACTTAACCCAATCCGCTCCACAATGGCATTCGTGGACGTGAACCAACAGCAGGCCCGCCT
>DASTDZ010000129.1:0-10912 GCA_035710105.1 Sphingomicrobium sp.
AGGTCGCGAAGCGCACTTTCGGCATCGACCGTGCCGAACTTGTAACGAGGCCCCTCCTCGATCACGTAGGTGATGATGAAATCGCGGCGATCAGGCGTGAGCTCGGCAAGAGCGGAGACGACCCGGAAGTCGGCGTAGCCCTGGGTCAGATAAAAGGCCCTTAGCTTCTGCTGGTCGGCGGCAAGGCGATCGGGGTCGTAGGTGTCGTTCGACTTCAGGAAACCGAGCAGGCCACCGGCCTGGCGGGTGTACATCTCCTTCCGCAGCCGCCCGTCGTCGAATGCCTCGTTGCCGATGATGTTGATCTGCCGGACCTTCGAGATCGGTCCTTCATAGATCTCGAACACCAGGTCGACGCGGTTTTGGTCGAGCTGGACGATCTTCGGCTCGACCCGCGCGGCGAAGCGCCCTTGGCGCTTGTATAGCTCGATGATCCGGTCGACGTCGGCGCGAACCTTGGAGCGGGTGAAGATCTCGCGCGGCTTGAGCTGGATTTCGGGGAGGATCTTGTCCTCCTTGAGCCTCTTTTCGCCCTCGATGACGATCCGGTTGATGACCGGATTTTCCTGGACCGTGATGACGATGTTGCCGGTTTCCGCGCCGGTGATGACGACGTCGGCGAACAGCTCGGTCGCGTAGAGGTCCTTCAGGGCCTGGTCGAGCGTCTCGGCGCTATAGGTCTGGCCCGGCTGCAGGTTCGAGTAGGAAATGATCGTCGCCGGCTCGAGACGCTGATTGCCCCGAACGGCGATCGAGCGGATCATGCCCGTGGTTGCCGGCGGGGACAGCGGTGCGGCCTGGGCCGGCTGAGCCGCGGGTTGTGCAGCTGGGTCCGGAGCTGTCGGCTGCGCGGTTTCCTGGGCCAGCAGCGGCGCCGACCAGCCACCGAGAATCGTGCCGACCAGCAGCACCGCACCCGCACGCCTCGAAATCTTCGCTTTTCCTGAAGTCACGCGTTCCCGCCCTTGAAATGCTGTGCCGCCCTGGAGCTTGGCGGCGAAATGGATGTGCTGCCCTGCCCCAACCGCCTTAGCCAATCAAGCGCTCTAGCCGGTCCCAGAGACCGAAAGAGCCGAGGTCGTTCACCGTCGTGAACAGGAGAAGCGCGAGGAGCAGCGCGAGCCCTCCGCGAAACGCCCATTCCTGCGCCCGGACGCTGACCGGCCGTCGGCGAACCGCCTCGAGCGAATAGAAGAGAAGGTGGCCGCCATCCAGCATGGGGACTGGCAACAGGTTGATGAATCCCAGATTAATTGAGACGACCGCGGCCAGCCAGGCGAAATCGAGAAACCCGAGGCTGGCCTGTTCGCCCGCCACCTGCGCGATTCTCAATGGCCCGCCGATCTCCTTGGCCGACCTTTGCCCCGTGACGATCTGGTACAGTCCGCGAACCGTCATCTCGATGACGTTGACGGTGTGTTCGGTAGCGATCGGGATCAGGGACAGGACCGGCGGATGGACGATCTCCGGTTGGTCGCTCGGTGAAACGCCGAGCAGCCCGATCCTATGCTTGCGTCCGAACCTGTCCTGCTCTTCGGTCGCGCCGATCCTGACCAGCACCGGTTGCCGGCGCTCGCCGCGCTCGATGACGAGGCGGACCTCCTCGCCCGGCCGCATGAAGACCGTGCGCCGGATGTCCTGGAATGTCTGGATCGTCTCTCCGCCGACGGCGACGATGCGGTCGCCTGGCGCGATACCCGCCTGTGCGGCCGCGCTTCCGGGCGCCACGGCCCCGACGACGTTCGACGCGTGCGGAATCCCGACGGTTCCGAAGATCGCAGCGAAGATCAGGATCGCCAGCAGGAAATTCGCAAAGGGGCCGGCAAATACGATCAGGAAGCGTTGCCACACGGGGCGTCCAGCAAAGCTGTCCGGGCGGCTCGCGGCCGGGGTCTGCTCCGCTTCGCCCGCATGGTTCTCGTCCCCGACGAAGCGCACGTAGCCGCCAAGCGGCAGCCAGCCGACCTTCCAGCGCGTGCCGCGGCGGTCGGTCCACCCCGTGATCTCGCGCCCGAAGCCGATCGAAAAGGTTTCCGCGCCGACGCCGAACCAGCGCGCCACCAGATAATGTCCCATCTCGTGGAAGAAGACGAGCGGGCCGATCGCGCAAATGAAGGCGAGGACGATCAGCCAAACGGGGGGAGCGGACAGAATCACGGGCAACTTTCTGCGACCATCTCGAACGCCCGTTCGCGGGTTTCGCGGTCAAGCGCAACCACTTCGGCGATGGATTCGGGCGAACGTGCCGCGATTGCGCCAAGCGCTTCTTCCACGAGCCGGCTGATGTCGCAAAAACCGATTCGGCCATCCAGGAAGGCTTCGACCGCGACCTCGTTCGCCGCGTTGAGGACGATTTGCGCCCCCGCCCCCTGCTTCAACGCCTCGCGTGCCAGGCGCAAGGCCGGGAATCGTTGCGGATCGGGGGTTTCGAAGTCCAGACGGCCGATTGCCGCGAGCGACAGGCGCTTGGAGGGCGTCTGCATCCGCTCAGGCCAGGCCAGAGTGTAGGCGATCGGGATCCGCATGTCGGCGGAGCCCAGCTGGGCGAGCATCGACCCGTCGACGAACTCCACGAGCGAGTGGACGACCGATTGCGGGTGGACGACTATGTCGATCCGCTCGGATGGGAGGCCGAACAGATGGTGCGCCTCAATGAGCTCGAGCCCCTTGTTCATCAGGGTCGCTGAATCGACGGAGATTTTCGCGCCCATCGACCAGCGCGGATGGGCGACCGCCTGCGCGGGAGTCGCCTTGCGCATCTCTTCGATGGGAGAATGGAGGAACGGGCCCCCGCTTGCGGTCAGGACCAGGCGTGAGACGTCTTCTCCGCGGCTGCCCGCAAGGCACTGGAAAATCGCGTTATGCTCGCTGTCCACCGGCAGCAAGACGGCATTGTTCCGGCGCGCAGCGTCGGTCATCAGCCGGCCGGCGGTGACCAGCGCCTCCTTGTTGGCCAGAGCGACCGTCTTGCCTGCGTCGATCGCCGCCATGGTGGGGACGAGCCCGGCGCAGCCGACGATGGCCGCCATCACCCAGTCGACGTCACTTGCTGCGGCCTCCGACAGGGCCTCCCCTCCTGCTGCAGCTCGGCAGCCGGTGCCGGCAAGGCCTTCGCAAAGTTGCGCATAGAGCGATTCGTCGGCGATCACCGCCAGCTTCGCGCCCGTACGCCGGGCAGCATCCGCGAGCGCCTCGACATTGGACTGGGCGGTGAGCGCGACGACCTCGAATCTCTCGGGCGAGCGCTCGACGAGATCGAGCGTCGAGCGGCCGATCGAGCCGGTCGCCCCGAGGATTGCGATGCGCCGCTTCATGCGATCCCCAGGATGACCGCGAGCGCGGCCAGAATCGCGACCGGAAGCAGGCCGTCGAGTCGGTCGAACACGCCGCCATGACCGGGGAGCCAGCGGCCCGAATCCTTGATCCCGGCGCGGCGTTTCATCCAGCTCTCGAACAGGTCGCCGCCCTGCGAGGCGACGGCGAACAATGGCGCCAGCAGCAAGACAATGGAAGCCAGACCCGCGAACAGCGCCCAGGCGCCCGCCAGCAAGGTCGCCGCCACCACGCCTCCGTAAAAACCCGCCCAGGTCTTGTTGGGGCTGATTGCCGGCGCCAGCTTCGGGCCGCCGATCGCGCGCCCGGCGAAATAGGCGCCGATATCGACCGACCAGACGAGGATGAGCACCCACAGCACCAGGGCGATGCCGCTGTCGGCCCGGTCACGAACCCACAGGAGCGACAGGGCTGACACCAACGCGTAGACGAAGCCGCTCAGATACCAGGCGGTGCCCCAGCCGCGGACGATCCTCGTCCATTCGTAAAAGACGGCGGTCGCGGCCGCCGCGGCAAGCACGGCGAATGTGTAGCCCCCTTGCACGACCGCCGCGAGCGCGATCGCCACGAGCAACACGCCGGAAAAGGTGCGGATGGCAAGCTCGCTCATCGGCCTCCGAACCGGCGTTGCCGGGCAGCGAATTGCGCGAGCGCGTCGTTGAACGCCTGCTCGTCGAAGTCCGGCCACAGCACGGGCGTGAACAGCAGCTCCGAATAGGCACTCTGCCAGAGCAGGAAATTGGACAGCCTGACCTCTCCCGAAGTGCGGATGAGGAGGTCGGGATCGGGCAGGCCGGCGGTGTCCAGCTCCGCTTCGAGCATCGACTCCTCGATGTCGGCGGGGTCGATCTTCCCGTCGACCGCCTTGCGGGCGAGTGAAGAGGCAGCCTTGGCGATTTCCCCGCGTGCGCCGTAGTTAAGGGCGACGACGAGCGTCAGGCGTTCGTTGCCGCTAGTCTTCGCAACTGCCTGTTCGAGCTGGCGGGCCATTTCGACCCCGAATGCCCGATAGTCGCCGATCAGGCGCAGCCGGACCCCCTCCTTCACTAGCCGGTTGAGCTCGCGCTCGAGGTAATAACGCATCAAACCCTTGAGGTCGGCGATCTCCTCGTCAGACCGGCGCCAGTTCTCCGAGGAGAAAGCGTAGAGCGTCAGGACTTCGACGCCGGCGTCGGCGGCCGCCTGCAAGGTCCTGCGCACAGCCTCGGCCCCGGCCTTGTGCCCGGCCGCGCGTGGAAGGCCCCGCTGGCTCGCCCAGCGGCCGTTGCCGTCCATAATGATAGCGACGTGGCGCGGGACCGCGCCGCCGCTTTCGCCGAGCGCCTGTTCTCCCCCCGCTTGTGCGGCGATGGCGGGGCTCACTTGTTGAGGATTTCCTTTTCCTTGGCGTGGGCGAGCTCGTCGATCTCCTTGATCGTATCGTCGGTCAGCTTCTGGACCTCGTGCTCCAGCCGCTTGCGCTCGTCCTCGCTGATCTCGTGCTTGCGCTCATCCTGCTTGACGTGCTCCATCCCGTCGCGGCGAACGTTGCGCACGGCGATCCGCGCTTTTTCCGCATATTGGCCGACCAACTTCGCAAGCTCCTTGCGCCGGTCCTCGGTGAGATCCGGAATTGGGAGCCGGATGAGCTGGCCGTCTGTGATCGGGTTGAGCCCGAGGTTGGCGGAACGGATCGCCTTTTCGACCGGCTGGACGTTGGATCGGTCCCACACCTGCACCGTCAGCAGCCGCGGCTCCGGCACGGACACCGTTGCCACCTGGTTCAGCGGCATGTTGGCGCCATAGACTTCGACGTGGATGGTATCGAGAAGCGCCGTTGAGGCGCGCCCGGTGCGAAGCCCGGAAAGGTCGTGCTTCAACGCCTCGACCGCGCCGTGCATCCGCCGCTGCAGGTCAGATTTGTCGATGCTCGTCGTCATTCCTCACTCCTCGTTTTGTACGATCGTCGCAATCCCCTTGCCCGAAAGGACCTGGGCGAGGTTGCCGGCCTGGCGGACATTGAAGACGACGATGGGGATATTGTTGTCGCGGCACATGGCGACCGCGGCGGCGTCCATGATCCTGAGGTCGTCGCTCAGCACGCGCTGGAAGCTCAGATGCTCGTAGCGCTTCGCGCCGGAGACCTTCTTCGGGTCGGCCGTGTAGACCCCGTCGACGCTGGTGCCCTTGAACAAGGCGTCGCAGCCCATCTCGGCGGCCCTGAGCGCCGCTGCCGTATCGGTCGTGAAATAGGGGTTGCCGGTGCCCGCGGCGAACAGGACGATGCGCCCCTTGGCCATGTGGCGGAGCGCTCGGCGGCGGATATAGGGCTCGCACACCGCCGGCATCGGGATCGCCGATTGCACGCGCGTGTCCACGCCCTGCCGCTCGAGGGCGTTCTGCAGCGCGAGCGCGTTCATCACGGTCGCCAGCATGCCCATGTAATCGGCGCTGGTTCGGTCGAAGCCCTTCGCGGCCGCGGCGATCCCACGGAAGATGTTGCCGCCGCCGACGACCAGGCACAGCTCGAGACCCTGGGCCTTGGCCGCCGCGATCTCGCTCGCGAGGCCGTTGACCGCCTCGGGGTCGATGCCGAACTGCCCCTGCCCCATCAGCGCTTCGCCGGAGAGCTTCAGGAGCACGCGTTTGAAGCGCGGTCGGCTCATTGGGTTGCGGATCCTCCGGATGAAGAAAGGGCGGCCCCGCCTTTATGGCCGGACCGCCCCGTTGCCAACAGCTAAGCCGCTTTGGCTTAGGCGACCGGCTCGTCGTTCTTGACCCCGGCGGCCGCGGCGACCTCGGCGGCGAAGTCGTCCTGCTTCTTCTCGATTCCCTCGCCGAGCTGGAAGCGCACGAACGAGGCGATCTCGATGCCCGTCCCCGCTTCCCTGGCGGCGGCGGCGACGACATCGGCGACCGGAGTCTTGTTGTCGATCACGAACAGCTGCGAGAGAAGCGCGTTCTCCTTGCGGAACTTGGCGAGGCCACCCTCGACCATCTTCTCCACGATGTTCTGCGGCTTGCCGCTGTCCTTCGCCTTTTCCATCGCGATCGCCCGCTCGCGCTCGATGAGCGCCGGGTCCAGCTCCTCGCCGGACAGCGCCAGCGGGTTGGCCGCGGCGATGTGCATCGCAATCTGCTTGCCAAGCGCCTGCAGGGTCCCGGCGGGCGCCTCGCTCTCGAGCGCGACGAGGACGCCGATCTTGCCGAGGCCCGGAGCAACGGCGTTGTGCACGTAGGGCACGACCGCTCCTTTCGTCACCTCGACGACCGTCGCCCGGCGGAGCGACTGGTTCTCGCCAATCGTCGCGATATTGTCGGTCAGCTTCTCTTCGACCGTGCCGCCGCCCGGATAGGAAGCGGCCTTCAGCGCCTCGACGTCGCCGCCGTTGGCGAGCGCGATCTGAGCGACATTGCGCACGAACTCCTGGAACTGCTCGTTCTTGGCGACGAAATCGGTCTCCGAATTCACTTCGACCGCGGCCCCGCGCGTGCCTTCGACAGCGACCCCGACCAGCCCTTCGGCGGCGGTGCGGCCTGCCTTCTTGGCGGCCGCGGAGAGGCCCTTGGCACGAAGCCAGTCGACGGCGGCTTCCATGTCGCCATTGGTCTCGGCAAGCGCCTTCTTGCAGTCCATCATCCCGGCGCCGGTGCGCTCGCGGAGCTCCTTGACGGTGGCGGCAGTGATCTCAGCCATTTCCACTTCCTTTCGTTCCCCGGTGAAGGCCGGGGTGCAGTCCAACCTAGAAAATCTGGATCCCGGGCGGTGCCGGGATACAGGCCAATTATGCCTCGAGCGCCTGCTCGGCCGGCGGCTCGGCCATCTCGCCGATGTCCTCGCCCTTCGCCTGGGCCTCGCCGGTCCGGCCCGAATTCACCGCTCCGGCGACGGAATCGCAGTAGAGGCGGATCGCGCGGCTCGCATCGTCGTTGGCCGGCACCGGGAAAGCGATCCCGCTGGGGTCGCTGTTCGAATCGAGGATCGCGACGACCGGAATACCGAGGACGTTCGCTTCCTTGACCGCAAGCTCCTCCTTGTTCGTGTCGATGACGAACATGACGTCGGGAAGGCCGCCCATGTCGCGGATGCCGCCCAGCGACTTTTCGAGCTTGTCGCGTTCGCGGGTCAGCTGGAGCACCTCCTTCTTGGTCAGCCCGGCGGTATCGCCCGAAAGCTGCTCCTCAAGCGTCTTCAGGCGCTTGATCGAGTTGGAGATGGTCTTCCAGTTGGTCAGCATGCCGCCCAGCCAGCGATGGTTGACGAAATGCTGGCCGCACGCCTGCGCGGACTCGGCGATCGCGTCCTGGGCCTGGCGCTTGGTGCCGACGAACAGCACCTTGCCGCCGCGGGCGACCGTCTGCTGGACGAAGTCGAGCGCCCGAGCGAACAGCGGTACGGTCTGCGACAGGTCGATGATGTGGACGCCGTTGCGGTCGCCGAAGATGTACGGCTTCATCCGCGGGTTCCAGCGGTGGGTCTGGTGGCCGAAATGCGCCCCGGCCTCAAGCAATTGCTGCATGGTGACGACGTTGGTCGCCATTTCACTTCTCCTTCCGGTTCTGCCTCGGCGGAGCCATGTCATCCCGGACCAAGTCCGGGACACCGGTATGGAAGCTCCGCCTGTGGGATGGGCGGCGCACTAGCCGAAGAAGCGAGCCGGTTCAACCTCTTACATCACGGACGAGAGCAGCGCTTGACAAGGAAGAACAAATCAGGAACATTGGTTCGTCCCAGAAGCGCTGCAGTGCGGCCGGCGCTTCGCATCGAACAGGACGAAATCCCATGCTTGGACCGCTCTTGAACCTGCTTTTCCTCGCCTGCTTCTGGATCGCGGGGAGCCTTGCGCTCCAACTCGTTCGCGACCGCCGTCGCGAAATCCTCGCCGCGCTCAGCGGCCGCGGCGGGACGAAGCGGCTGCCGCGCTTCTCCGGTGCTTGACCCGGCCGTAGCTTGCGACGCTGAGCGGCAGCATCGCCAGGTACACCGCCGCGATCCCAAGCAGGGTGATCCACGGGTTGGTGACGAGCGCCGCCCCGAGCAGGCCGACGCCGGCGATCGCGAACAGCCGCGACGAGCGGCGGATTCGCAGGCTTGACCAGCTGAAGGTCGCGATGCTCGAGATCATCAGCAGAGCGACGAACAGTACCCAGGGCATGGTCACGTACCAGGCTCGGAACATCGCCTCTCCGGTTACCAGCCACAGATAGACGGGGACGAAGGCTAACCCCGCCCCCGCCGGCGCCGGGACTCCGGTCAGGAAGCCCGCCGACTTGTGCGGCTGGTCGTCGGCGTCGATGCGCGCGTTGAACCGGGCGAGCCGAAGCGCGCAGGCCAGGGCCAGCGCAAGCGCCGCCGTCCAGCCGAACTGAGGCGCCGCTTTGAGCGACCAGAGGAACATGACGAGTGCGGGCGCAACCCCGAACGCGATGACGTCGGACAGGCTGTCGAGCTCGGCGCCGAAGCGGCTCTGCGCCCTCAGCAGGCGCGCGATCCGGCCGTCCATCCCGTCGAGGACGCCGGCGAAGACGATCGAGCCGAGCGCCATTTCCCATTCGCCGCCGACCGCGAAACGGATCCCGGTCAGCCCGAAGCACAGCGCAAGGGCCGTGACCGCATTTGGCAGGAGCGCCCGGAAAGGAATTCCGCCGGCGCTCGCTTCGGCTTCGCTCACTGGCTGTGGCCCGTCACCGGCGAGTCGCTCCCGATCTCCGCCAGCACCGTCTCGCCCGCGATCGCACGCTGGCCGAGCAGGACCTTGGGGCCGCTGCCGGCGGGCAGATAAACGTCCACCCGGCTTCCAAAGCGGATCATGCCGATCCTTTGCCCGGCTTCGACGGAATCGCCTTCCTGGACGAAAGTCAGGATCCGGCGCGCCAGCAAGCCGGCGATCTGGGTGACGCCGACCAGGACTCCGTTCTCGTCCTCGATCAGGAAATGCTGCCGCTCATTCTCCTCGCTCGCCTTGTCGAGGTCGGCATTGAGGAATTTGCCGGGCACATAGACCATCCGCCGCACCCGTCCCGACACAGGCGCACGGTTTATGTGGACGTCGAAGACGCTCATGAAGATCGAGATGCGCGTCATCTCGGCGTCCGCCAGCCCCTCCGGCCCGGCCAGCTCCGGCGGCGGGGGCACCTGGGCGATCATGGTGATCAGGCCGTCGGCGGGCGCGACGACCAGCTTCGCATCGTCGGGCGTGGTCCGCACCGGATCGCGGAAGAAGGCCGCCACCCAGATCGTGATCCCGACCATGATCCAGCCGAGGAAATGGCTGATCCCGCCATAGACGACGAGCGTTGCGACGGCGGCGATCAACAGGAACTTGCGCCCCTCCGGGTGGACCGAGGGAAAACGCCATTTGACGTTGGTGGTCGGCAGCGGCGTATCGGTCTTGTCCAGTTCGGGCATGGGGACGAAGCCTTAGTGTGACCCGCCGCCATTCACAATCGGCCGCGGTTGCCTTGGCTTGCAGCCATCGCCTATGCGGCCCGCCAAGCTTTGCATTCACGGCAGGACGGACATGGCGAAGATCAAGGTGAAAAACCCGGTCGTCGAGCTCGACGGCGACGAGATGACTCGAATCATTTGGCAATGGATTCGCGAGCGGCTGATCCAGCCCTATCTTGACGTCGACCTCCTCTACTACGACCTGTCGATCGAGAAGCGTGATGAAACCGACGACCGAATCACGGTTGAGGCGGCCGAGGCCATCAAGACACACGGCGTCGGGGTGAAATGCGCGACCATTACCCCCGACGAGGCGAGGGTCGAGGAATTCGGCCTCAAGAAGATGTGGAAGTCGCCCAACGGGACCATCCGCAACATCCTCGGCGGTGTCGTCTTCCGCGAGCCGATCGTGATAGCCAACGTGCCGCGCATCGTCCCGGGCTGGACCGATCCCATCGTCGTCGGCCGTCACGCCTTCGGCGACCAGTACAAGGCGACGGATTTTCTTGTTCCAGGCCCGGGCAAGCTGACCATCAAATGGGCCGGCGAGAACGGCGACGAGCTGGAATTCGAAGTGTTCGATTTCCCGGGCTCCGGCGTAGCGATGGGGATGTACAATCTCGACAAGTCGATCCGCGACTTCGCCCACGCCTGTTTTAATTTCGGCCTCAATCGCGGCTGGCCGGTTTATCTGTCGACGAAGAACACGATCCTCAAAGCCTATGACGGCCGCTTCAAGGATATCTTCGAAGAGATTTATGAGAGCGATTACAAGGCGAAGTTCGAAGCTGCTGGGATCGAATATCAGCATCGCCTGATCGACGACATGGTCGCTTCCGCGCTCAAGTGGAGCGGCAAGTTCGTCTGGGCCTGCAAGAATTATGACGGCGACGTGCAGTCGGACCAGGTCGCCCAGGGTTTCGGCTCGCTCGGGCTGATGACCTCGGTGCTGATGACCCCCGATGGCAAGACGGTGGAAGCCGAGGCCGCGCACGGTACCGTCACCCGCCACTATCGGATGCACCAGCAGGGCAAGGCGACCTCGACCAACCCGATCGCCTCGATCTTCGCCTGGACCGGCGGTCTCAAACATCGCGGCAAGCTCGACGGCACGCCCGACGTCGTGCGCTTCGCCGAGACGCTCGAGCGCGT
>DASTDZ010000130.1:0-3707 GCA_035710105.1 Sphingomicrobium sp.
ACTGTTCGCCCTTGCATCTCGCTACGCCTGATGAATCGCCTTCACGACCTGGTAGCTCTCCAACCCTTCCTTGCCGCCCTCAGAGCCGAAGCCTGAATCCTTGACTCCGCCGAACGGCGTATCGGCGCCGCTGATCGCGAAGGTGTTGATCCCGACCATGCCGCTTTCGACGAGGTCGCCGATGAGGTTCGCGCGGCGGCCGTTCTCGGTGAAGGCGAACGCCGCGAGGCCATAGGGCAGGCGATTGGCCTGCTCGATCACTTCCTCGAACGTGTCGAACGGGCGCGAGACGGCGACGGGGCCGAACGGCTCCTCGTTCATGATCTCCGCCTCGTTGGGCACGTCGGCGAGGAGCGTCGGCTGGAAGAAGAAGCCGCCTTCGCCCTTCTCGCCGCCGGCGAGCACGCGCGCGCCCTTGGCCTTGGCGTCCTGGACCAAAGTCTCGAGCGCGTCCGGCCGGCGGCTATTGGCTAGCGGGCCCATCTTCGTGCCTTCGTCGAGGCCATTGCCGACCGCGACCTTCTTGGTCCGCTCGGCGAAGCCCTTCACGAACGCTTCGTAGATTCCGCTCTGGACGTAGAAGCGGGTCGGAGAAACGCACACCTGGCCCGCGTTCCGGAATTTCTGCGGAACGACCATGTCGAGCGTCTTTTCGAGGTCGCAATCGTCGAAGATCAGGACCGGCGCGTGGCCGCCAAGCTCCATCGTCACGCGGGTCATGCTGTCTGCGCACAGCTTCATCAGATGCTTGCCGACATTGGTCGAGCCGGTGAAGCTGACCTTGCGGATGACCGGCGAGGCGATCAGCGTCGTGCTGATCAGGTTCGCGTCGCCGTGGACGAGCTGCGCGACACCATCTGGAATGCCGGCATCGGCTAGCGCGCGGAACATCTCGGTCGTGCAGCCCGGCGTTTCGTGCGGCGGGCGAGAGATCACCGTGCAGCCCGCGGCAAGCGCGGCGCTGACCTTCTTGGCGAGCAGATAGATGGGGAAGTTCCACGGCGTGAAGGTCGCGGTCGGGCCAACCGGCTGGCGGATGACCCGGCTCAGCTGGCCGGGTGGGCGGACCAGGGTGCGGCCATAGTCGCGCTTGATCTCTTCGGCGTACCAGTCGAACAGCTGCGCCGAGCCGAGCACCTCGGCCTTGGCCTCCGCGATGGGCTTGCCCTGCTCCTGCGTGAGCGTCGCGCCGATATGCTCGGCGCGCTCGCGCAGCAGCTTGGCCGTCTTGTGCAGGATGGCGCTGCGCTTATCGACTTCGGTCAAGCGCCATTCGGGCCAGGCGCGCTCCGATGCGGCGAGCGCCTCGTCGAGGTCGGCCTTGGTCGCATAAGGCACCTCGGCGATCGGGCTTGCGGTGACGGGGTTGACGACGGGGTGCGCCTCCCGGCCCTCGCCGGATTTCCAGGCGCCGTCGATGAAGAGCTTGAGGTCGGTTTCGTATCCCATGGCGATGCGCTCTACGCCTGCCTTGAACGCGCATCAACGCCCCGCTAGGCGCTTGTCGCAAAGGAGAGCGGCAGATGACGAAGCAGGAGCTGGTCGGAAAGATGCAGGAGAATCGGGCCTGGGTACCCGGAAAGACGGTCAAGCTCGACTTCGGGGAGGAGGGCGTGATCCTGCTTGACGGCGCGGGCGAGAAGGTCAGCGAGGACGACGGCGCCGCCGACACGACGATCAAGGTAAGCTGGGAGGACTGGCAGAAGATGGCGGCCGGCGAGCTCGACGGAATGACCGCGTTCATGACCGGCAAGCTCAAAATCGAGGGCGATATGGGCAACGCCATGCAGCTCCAGGGCGTTCTGGCGAAGCTGAGGGGCTGAATTGGCACAGAAAATCTATCCCGACGCGAAGGCGGCCCTCGATGGGCTGCTGTTCAACGGAATGACCATCGCCGCGGGCGGGTTCGGCCTGTGCGGGATACCCGAGCGGCTGATCGACGCGATCGTCGCCAGTGGGGTCAAGGACCTCGTCATCGCCTCGAACAATGCGGGAATTGACAATGAAGGCCTCGGCAAGCTGCTCCGCACCCGCCAGGTAAAGAAGATGATCAGCTCCTACGTCGGCGAGAACAAGGAGTTCGAGCGGCAATTCCTGGCGGGCGAGCTCGAGGTCGAATTCTGCCCCCAGGGGACGCTCGCCGAGCGGATGCGCGCCGGCGGCGCGGGGATCCCCGGCTTCTACACCAAAACGGGCGTCGGAACGGTGGTCGCCGAGGGCAAGGAGCATAAGGAGTTCGACGGCGAGACCTATGTGCTCGAGCGCGGGATCTTCGCCGATTTGTCGATCATCAAGGGCTGGAAGGCCGACGAGACCGGCAACCTCATGTTCCGCAAGACCGCGCGCAACTTCAACCAGCCGGCGGCGACCTGCGGCAAGGTGTGCGTCGCCGAGGTCGAGGAGATCGTGCCGGTAGGCGAGCTCAACCCCGACTGCATCCATTTGCCGGCGATCTACGTGAACCGGATGATCCACGGCGCGCCCTACGACAAGAAGATCGAATTCCGCACGGTGCGCGAAAGGGAGGCGGCGTGATGGCCACGGCGGTTGAAACCAAGGGCTGGACCCGCGACCAGATGGCGGCGCGCGCAGCCCAGGAGCTTCGCGACGGCTATTACGTCAACCTCGGCATCGGCATCCCCACGCTGGTCGCCAACCATGTCCCCAAGGGCATGACCGTCACGCTGCAAAGCGAGAACGGGATGCTCGGGATCGGGCCCTTTCCCTACGAGGACGAGGTCGACCCCGACCTGATCAATGCCGGCAAGCAGACGGTGAGCGAGCTCCCGCACACCTCCTATTTCGACAGCGCCACCAGCTTCGCGATGATCCGCGGCGGGCATATCGACCTCGCGGTGCTCGGCGCGATGGAGGTCAGCGAGAAGGGCGACATCGCCAACTGGATGATCCCGGGCAAGATGATCAAGGGCATGGGCGGGGCGATGGACCTGGTCGCCGGGGTCAAGAAGATCATCGTCGTAATGGAGCACGTGTCGAAGAATGGCGACCCGAAGTTCATCCCCGAATGCACGCTTCCGCTGACCGGCAAGAACGTCGTCGACATGATCATCACCGACCTCGCGGTCTTCCAGAGGCCGGACCACGAGAGCCCGTTCAAGCTGATCGAGCTCGCGCCGGGGGTGACTCGAGAGGAAGTTCGCGAGAAGACGACCGCGAATTACGTCGAGTGAAGACGGGCGCCGCAATCGCCGCGGCATTGCTCGCCGGGTGCGGCGGATCGGAGCCCACCGTCATCGACGGCTCCTCGCCGCAAGCGTTCGAGCGGACGGCGGCCCAGGCCCGGCGCGAAATCCCGGACTCCGACCGGCTGGTTTTCGACCGCGCGCTGAGGACGGTCGGCGGCCGCCAGCATTCTGCGCGCGACCCGGACGCGCTGGCCCGCGTGACCTTCGACGGCATGACGG
Organism: Sphingomicrobium sp.; assembly: GCA_035710105.1. Taxonomy (GTDB): domain Bacteria; phylum Pseudomonadota; class Alphaproteobacteria; order Sphingomonadales; family Sphingomonadaceae; genus Sphingomicrobium. The sequence continues at coordinate 3,426 of DASTDZ010000130.1, forward strand.
CGGAGCAGATCGTCGCCGACCAGAAGGCGCGGGAGGGGCTCGGCGACCGCTAGCCCCTTGCGCGGCGAGTCCCGAAAGAGGATGATTCGCCGCGTGGGTGATCTGCCGCATCCGGCATCGGCGCTCGTCGCGCGGTGGCAGGGCCATCTGGCGCATGACCGGCGCCGCTCGGCGCACACGGTGCGCGCCTATTGCGGCACCGCCCACCGGCTGATCGCTTTCCTCGGGCAGTATCGCGGCGAGCTCATCGAGCCGGACGCGCTGCTCGAGCTGAGCGCCGCG
>DASTDZ010000131.1:0-3921 GCA_035710105.1 Sphingomicrobium sp.
ATACCCGAGCTTTTCCGCCCAGGGCAGAAGGATCGGGAGCACCGGCTCGAGCTGCTTGCGATAGCGTTTCCAGCGGCCGGCGGGCTTGGTCGTCACCGGCTCGGTCACTTGGTCGTAGCTCGGCGTGACGATCGTCCCGCGTTTACTCGCGGTCTTCTGGTGGTCTAGTACGGAATCGGCCCACTCGAGGCCGAGGAATTCGACGACCGGCCTGAGGACCGTTTCCGGACTGCGAACCAGATCCTCGTAAACGACGGTATGGACGTTGAGCTTCATTGCTTCCCGGGACGCCGTCCAGATTTTCATCATCGCATCATAATAGTCGGCGGCGTCGCGAACGTCCCCGAAGTTGACCATTCCAAAGCTCTGCATGAATCCGCTGAGCACGACGTCGCACGGATGCCGCTGGGCAAAGATGATGGGCGCGCCCGGAAACATGGCCTCGATCAGCGGCGCCGCCGCCATGTCGAGAGGAAACTTGTCGACGACCACGCCGTGGAAGCCCGGATCGACGAGCCGCTCAAGCGATTCGAGGTATCTGGCGCGCGCGCCCATCACCCACGACTTCGTCGCGCTCGCCAGATCCTTGATCTTGAGACCTTGTGCCGCCTTGCCGACCAGCTGCTCTTCCTCGAGCACGGTAATGTCGGGATGGCCGAGCAGAAAGGTGTCGAGCAGGGTGGTTCCAGATCGGGGAAAACCCACCAGGAAAGCAATCCGCCCGGTCGAAGGTTCATCCAGCAGAGGCACCCGCGCCGCCCATTCCGGTGTGATCATGCGCGCAAGATCATGCTGCTCTTGGCGATAGGCGATCGCTCTCCTCTTCCATTCCTCACGCATCTCCGAGGGGACCGCCCGTTCGATCACCGCCCGATTCATCGCCTCCGCGGCTTCAAAGGCCGTGGCGAAATCGCCTAACCGGTCGGCAATCCGGACCATAAGCGCGTTCCACGCGACCGGGTCATCGTCCCGGTCGGCTTTGCTCAGCAATTCTCGCGCTTCCTCGACTCGTCCCTCCCGCCAGGCACGAAGTGCGAAGAGAAAGGCGAACTCGTCGCCTGCAAGTCCGATCGCCATCGCCTCGTCGAGCAGCTTCGCAAGTTCCCCGAGCCGGTTCGTCCGCTCTAGCGCAGCCCCGAGATGATGGATCGCCGCGCGGTTCGCGGGATCAAGCGAATACGCCAGCCGGAACGCCTGTTCGGCTTCCTCGTACCGTGCGAGCGCGTTGTGCAGCAGACCGGCGCGAAGCAGCGCGGAGACGGCGCCGGCCCGAACGGCTGGGTCGCCAGGGTTGAGTCTCGCCGCTTCGGCAAGCGCCTCGGCCGCTTCGGGCCAGCGGTTCAGATTGCCGAGCGCATTGCCGAGATGACCGAGCGCACGCCAGTCGCCGGGCCGGGCCTCGGCAACCTTGAACCAGGCATCTGCCGCGAGATCGGACTTGCCGGCCGAATCGGCGGCTTCGGCGCGCGCCTGCCACAGCGCGAGGCCAGCCGGGGTCGACAGAGACGGCGGTTCGGGCATAGCCAGCACTTCTTCGGCGTGTCCGCAATCGACCAGCGCGCGGATGAGCATCACCTGGAAGCCGGCATTGCCGGGCTCCGCCTCGGCGGCAGCGCGAAGGTGCTCGACTCCCCTCGCCGGGTCGCCCTGGCGGCAATGGATGAGCCCGAGCAGATGCTCGAGCGGCGGCGAAGGGGACGCGGCCAGCCCCTGCTCGGCAAGGCTGCGCGCTTGATCGAGGTCGCCGCGCTGAAAGGCCTCGACCGCTTGGGCAAGTCCGGGCGACGTCATCTCAGTCCCGATAGCCGAGCCGCTCGGCCCAAGGCAGGAGCACCGGAAGCACCGGCTCGAGCTGCTTCTCGTAGCGTTTCCAACGGCCCACGGCGCTCGCCGTCACTGGTTGCGGAATCTGCGAAAAGCTCGCGGTCACGACCGGACCGCGCTCTTCGGCGGTTCGGCGATGGTCGAGCACGCGTTCGTCCCAAGCGAGTCCGAGGAATTCGAGCAGGCCGCGAAGGACAGGCTCGGGATCTGTTACCAGTTCCTCGTAAATCACGGTCCGCACATTGAGTCCAAGACAAGCGCGGCTCGCGGTCCAGACGCTCATTAGGCAGTCGTAGAAATCGGCCGAGTCCTCGAGGTCGAGGAAATTGGCCATGCCGAGATTGGGAACGAAATTCTGCATGAAGCCGCTGAGCACGGCGTCGCACGGATGGCGCTGCGCGAAAATGACCGGCGACCCGGCGAACAGCGCATGAATGAGCGGAGCCGACTGGAGATTGATCGGGAACTTGTCCACGACCAGCTTTCCCTCGCAATCGCCCAGGTGGGCAAGGTCCTGCAAATATCGCGAACGAATCTCCTCGAGCTTCGAATTGGGCCAGTCGGGTAGGCCAATCAGCGGCCCCGCCGTTTTCGAGGCTTGATTGAGCAGAGGCACTTCCTCCAGAACCATGGTGGCGGGATCGCCCATCAGGAAGGTGTCGAGGAGAGTCGTCCCCGACCTCGGGAAACCGACGAGAAAGGCGGGCGCCGCGCCACTCTCGGCCGGATCGAGCGGCCGAATTCGCCCGGCCCATTCGGGAGTGATCGTCGCCGCCAGCTCGCGCAGCTGCGCGCGATGCTCGTGCGATCGCGCCCGCCAGCGGGCGAAGCCCGGTACGGCCCGGTTCATCTCCTTGGCGGCCTCGAATGCCGCCGCTTCGTCCCCGGTCGAATCCGCGATTTTCGCACGCAGGCGGTGCCAGCGCGCCGGGTCCTGCTCGCGCGGCGCCTTCAGCAATTGCTCCAGCGCGGCGTCGGCATTCCCGTCGCGGAAAAGGCGCAGCGCCCACAAATAAGCCAGCCGGTCCTTCGGCAATCCCGCAGCCAAAGCTTGGTCGAGAAGCGCCGCCAGCTCGTCATTGCGATTGGTCCGGTTATAGGTCAGGCCGAGCTCGTGGAGCGCATCGACGTCGGCCGGCGCGATCTCCAGCGCCCGCCGGTAGGCCGCTTCCGCCTCGTCATAGCGGGCGAGCGAAAGCAGGCTCCGCGCCAGGTTGATCCAGGCGCGCGGATCGCCTGGACGCGCGTCGCAAAGCTGGGACCAGACGAGCGCCGCGGCCTCGGGTTCACCGGCCGAATCGGCCGCCTCCGCCCGCGCATACCACAGCGCGAGGTCGGCCGGAGTCGAAGGTGGCGGCGGTTCCGGCATCGCGAGCACTTCGCCGGCGCGGCCGGAATCGACCAGCGCGCGGATTAGCATCAGCTTGAAGGCAGCATTGCCAGGCTCGGCCTCGGCGGCGGAGCGAAGATGCTCGACACCCTTACTCGGGTCTCCCTTTCGGCAGTGGATGAGCCCGAGCAAATGCTCAAGCGGCGGCGACGCCGCTTCCGCCAGCCCCTGCTCGGCGAGGCTGCGCGCACGATCGAGGTCGCCGCCCTGGAAGGCCTCGACTGCCTGTGCAAGCTCGCGGCTCGGGTTCATTGCCCGCGCTATCGGCGGGCCGGACGGCCGGCGTCAACTAGCTCGACGTCGAATCGCCGCCGTCGGGGTGAAGCACCTGGCCGATCATGTAGGAGGAATCCTCGCAGGCGAGGAACAGGAAGGACGGCGCCACTTCGTTGGGCTGGCCGGGTCGCCCCATCGGCGTGTCCTTGCCGAACTCGGGAATCTTTTCCCTCGGCTGCCCGCCGAACGGGTTGAGCGGGGTCCAGATCGGTCCCGGCGCGACCGCGTTCACCCGGATCCCATGCTTGGCCAGGTTTTTCGCGAGCGAGCGCGTGAAGGCGGTGATGGCGCCCTTGGTCGCGCTGTAGTCCAGCAGCAGCGGCGATCCCTTGTACATCGTCACCGACGTGCAGTTGATGATCGCCGAGCCCTTCTTGAGGTGGGGCCGTGCCGCCTGGGTCATGAAAAACATGCCATAGACGTTGGTCTGG
>DASTDZ010000132.1:0-6464 GCA_035710105.1 Sphingomicrobium sp.
GATGTTGGCGATAATAAGGTCGAACGGCGCCCGGGCGGCGAGCATCGCCGAATCCATGCCCTCGGCCACGGCAAGCAGCAGCTCGCCCGCGCCATGGCCGAGCCTGACTCCGTTGATCGCGGCGTTCTCGCGGCTGACCTCGATGGCGACCGGGTCGATGTCGGTGGCGATGCACCTCGCCTCGGGCCAAAGCGCGAGCGCAGCGAAGGCGAGGAGTCCGGTGCCGGTGCCGATGTCGGCGATGTTCGAAAAGAGCGCGCCGCTTGCCTCCAGCCGGTCGAGCGCGGCGAGGCAGCCCGCGGTCGTCGCATGCTGGCCGGTGCCGAAGGCAAGCCCGGCGTCGATCTCGAACGGGATCGTTCCCGGCGGCCGCGCGGGGTGCATCGGCGTGTGGACGAAGAAGCGGCCGGCGCGGATCGGCTGCAGACCGGACTGGCTCATCGTCACCCAGTCGGCTTCGCCAAGCTGCTCGACCTCCGGCTCGCCGCGCCCAAGCGCGCGGATCGCGTCGAGGTCGGCCTCGGCCGGCGGCCGCTCGAAATAGGCGCGAAGCAGCCAGTCGTCCGGCCTCGCCGGGTCCGGCTCGTCGACGACGAGGACAGCGTCTCCCTCCTCGAGCGGCGATTCGGAGGCCGCGATCCGCTCGGCCTGCTCGCGGCTGCAGCCGAGGGTCACCCGCCAGCTCACTTGCTCGCCGCTTCCTTCGCGAGCCGCTCGTCCAGGGCTTTCGAGATGGCGCATGCGTAAGTGCGGCAGCCCTCGGGGTCGAACAGCGGCTTGCCGGCGCCCAGCCGCTCGCGCGTGCCGCTCGCGGAAGGGTGCGGGGTCAGCAGGATGTCGCACTCCAGCGCTGCGATCTTGGCGATGGAATTGCGATAGGCGGCGACATAGTCGGAGTGGTCGCTGAACCGGTAATCGTCGCGGCTGACGGGCGTCAGGCTGTCCGCAAAAACGATCCTGCGGCAGACACCCCCGTCGCAGCTTCCCCAGTGCCAGCTCAATGCCCCGGGCGTGTGGCCGGGGGTGGCGACCGCGACCAGTGCCAGATTGCCCAGCCGCACCGGCTCGCCGTCGGCGATGACCCGGTCGACCCGCGCCGCTGGGAAGGGCTTGTGCATCCCGGCCTGCGGGTCGCCAGCGCCAGCCGCGCCGGTCGCGAACACCTTGGCTGCGGCGGACGAGGCATAGAGCCTGGCGCCGGTTGCCTGCTGCAGCCGCCCGATCCCCCCGACATGGTCGAAATGCTCGTGGCTATGAAGCAGGATCCTGATGTTCGCGGGATTGAAGCCGAGCCGTCTTATATTGCGGGCGATGAGCTCGGCGCCGCGCTCGGTGCCGCCGTCGATCAGGATGTGCCCGGCGTTGCCGGTGATGAGGATCGCGCTGATCCCGCAGGTCCCCACCAGATAGGTGTTGGCGTGGATCCGGACCGGTGGTGCCGGCCGGTTCCAGTCGGTGGAATCGCCGCAGGCCGCGGCGAAGGCAGGCCCCGCGGTCTGGATCGGCGCAACCGCGCGCTCGACCTGGCGCGGCGGCTTCTGGATCGGAACCGTGATCGGCAGGATCTGCGCAGCCGCCAGCGCCAGCGCCAGGCTAGCGGACATAGCTGGCGCCGTTGACGTCGACGTTGGTTCCGGTCGCCGACGGCGGCGCTTCGGTCGCCAGCCAGCGGATCACCTCCGCAACTTCGTCCGTCGTCGCCACCCGGCCGAGGGGAATGTCGGCGACGATCTTCGCGCCGCCGCGGCCGGCGAGATATTCCTCGGTCATTTCCGACACGGTGAAGCCGGGCGAGACCGCGAAGGCGTAAATGCCTTCGGCGGCATAGGCTCGGGCGATGGTCTTGGTCATTGCGACGAGCGCGCCCTTGGACGCCGCGTAATGCCAATGCTGCGGGCTGTCGCCGCGCCACGCCGCGCGGCTCGCGACGTTGACGATCCGCCCGCCGCCGCCGCGGTCGAGGAAATGCGAAACGGCGAGGCGGGCGAGGTCGGCGGCCGCCTGCAGGTTGATTCTTAGCGTCCGCTCCCAGGCGGCATGCCATTCCTCGTCTGTCGCATTGTCGGCGACGGCCTCGTAGATGCCGGCGTTGTTGACGAGCACGTCGATGGTCCCGCCCAGCTCGTCAACCGCCGTATCCCAGATGTTGCGCGGCGCTGCCGGATCCATGAGGTCGCCGGCGACCAGCAGGTCGCTCCCCTTGCTCGAATGGCCGACGACATTGTGATCGTGCGCCTTCAGCAGCGCATAGGCGGCCGCGCCGATCCCGCGGCTGGCCCCGGTGACGAGGATGTTCATGGGTGTGGAATTAATCCAGCTGACGCGTCATTGCGAGGAGCGAATGCGACGAAGCAATCCAGCCTGCGCTACTGGATTGCTTCGCTACGCTCGCAATGACGGTAAGGCGCTTACGCCGCGATTCCGGCGACGAATTCCTTGGTCGTCGACTTGAAGTCGGCAATCTGGTCGGAGAAGCGGCCGAAGCCCTTCTCGACCTCGTCGATGTCCTTGGCGACATTCTCGGTGTCGGCGCGGATCGCGGCGATGGTTGAGCTCATCGAATCGGCGGCGAGCGCGGTCTCGTCGACGGCCGCGGTGATCATCGTCACCGTCTGCGCCTGAAGCTCCATTGCCTGGCGGATCCGATCGGCCGAGGTCTGCACCTCCTCGACGGTCGACTGGATCGACCCGTTGGCCTCCACCGTCTGGCGGGTCGCCTGCTGGATCGCGGTGATCTTGGCAGTGATGTCGTCGGTCGCGCGAGCCGTCTGCGACGCGAGGCTCTTCACCTCCTGGGCGACGACCGCAAAGCCGCGGCCGGCATCACCGGCGCGCGCCGCCTCGATGGTGGCGTTGAGCGCCAGCAGGTTGGTCTGGCCGGCGATGTCGCGGATCAGGCCGAGGATCGATTCGATCGCCTCGACATGGCTGGAAAGCATCTGGCTGACCTTCACCGCCTGCTCGGCCTGGCCGCCGGCGCGGGTCGCGACATCGGCCGCGACCTCGACCTCGGAACGGGCGTCCTCGATCGCCCGGATAAGGCCGGCGGCGGTCTGCGCGGCTTCGCGCATCGCGACCGCGGACTGCTCGGCGGCGGCCGCGACTTCGCTGGTCTTGCCGAGCATCCCGCGCGCCGAAGCCGCGGTCGAGCGGGTCCGGTCGGTGAGGCTCTTCGACTGCTCCGTGCTTCCGCGGACGAGCTCGGCGACCCGGCGCTCGAACTCCTCGCTCTGCCTGCCTCGGGCATCGGCGGCCGCATTGGCCTCCAGCAGGGCGATTTGCGCGATGATGATGTCCTGTCCGAATGCAAGCGCCCGGCTGAAGGTCTCGATGGCCGTGCTGCGGTCCTCGGCCTTGTCGGCGAGCCGCTCCTCGATGGCGGCGATGACATCCCGCGCCATTCGGGCGCGGGCGGCGACGAACTGCGGCACGTCGCTGTGGTCGACGTACATGCGCACGCCCTCTTCGGCGACTCCGCGCACCCAGCTTTCGTCGACGGGGGTCGTGAACTGTTCGCGATACTGCCTCGCCGTCTCGTCACCGAAATGGCTCCGCGAAGCGTCCTCGATGATCTCTCCCGCGACGCTCCAGAGCCAGCGCATGGCCTCCTCGAAGCGGCCATCGTCGGCATAAGCCGCCAGCCGCCGCGAAACCTGGTCGTCGGTCAGCCGCTGCAGATGCGCAGTGTCGCTCTTCATCGCTCGTCGCTCCGTCAAAATCGGTCCCCTGTTGGCAGCGCTCTTGCGCCAGCAATGGTTAAAGGCGGGTTAGGAGGGGAGGCCCTAAAGGTGCGGAATCTTGCGCGGGTGCGGACCGGGTCCTAAGCGGTCTTGGCCGCAAGTCGCTGGCAGAGCCTTTGAACACCCAAAAAGAGGGGAAACGCCCGCCCATGGCAGCAGTCCGCGAAAGACCGGTGTCGCCGCACCTGACGATCTGGCGGTGGGGGCCGCACATGGTGGTCTCGATCCTTCACAGAATCACGGGCGCCGGGCTGACGCTGGTCGGGCTTCCGATCCTCGTCTGGTGGCTGCTTGCGATCGCCGGTTCACCCGATGCTTATGCGGAATTCACTGGCGCCGCATCGCACTGGCTGGGCACGGTCGTTCTCGTCGGCCTGACCTGGGCTTTCTTCCAGAAGAGCTTCGCGGGCCTTCGGCACCTGCTGATGGACACCGGCAGGGGTTTCGAGCTGACAGCGAACAAAATGGGCGCGATCCTGACCATCGTCGGAGCAATAGCGGCGACCGCGATCCTGTGGGCCTATTGGCTGGGGGTGCTGCAATGAGCATCGGCAAGAGCGCGACCCCGCTGGGCCAGGTCCGCGGCCTCGGCTCGGCCCGCGAAGGCGGCGAGCACTGGATTTCGGAGCGGGTGACCAGCGCCGCCCTGCTCCTGCTAGGGACCTGGTTTCTTGCCTCGCTCCTGCTTCTTCCGGACCTCGGCCAGCGGACTCTCGCCGAATGGCTCCGAAGCCCGGCGGCCGCGGTGCCGATGGCGCTGTTCGTCCTCGTTGCCTTTCGCCATGCGCTCGACGGGATAAAGGTAATCGTCGACGATTATGTCGAAAGCGATGGCGGGCGCTTTGCGCTCAACACACTGTTCCTGTTCCTTGCCGTCGGCGGCGCCGCCCTGGCGCTGTTCGCGCTCGGTAAGATCGCCTTCGGAGCGGCCGGGTGAGCGCGGCCTACAAGATCATCGACCACACCTATGACGTGGTTGTCGTCGGCGCCGGCGGCGCCGGCCTCAGGGCGACGATGGGGGCCGCCGAAAAGGGGCTGAAGACCGCCTGCATCACCAAGGTCTTCCCGACCCGAAGCCACACCGTCGCCGCCCAGGGCGGGATCGCCGCGAGCCTCGGCAACATGGGCCCGGACCACTGGACCTGGCACATGTACGATACGGTCAAGGGATCCGACTGGCTCGGCGACCAGGACGCGATCGAATATCTGACCCGCGAAGCGCCCGCGGCGGTGATCGAGCTCGAGCATATGGGGATGCCGTTCAGCCGCACGGCGGACGGGCGGATCTACCAGCGCGCGTTCGGCGGAATGACCCAGAACATGGGCGAGGGCCCGGCAGCGCAGCGCACCTGCGCCGCAGCCGACCGCACCGGCCATGCGATGCTGCACACGCTCTATCAGCAGAGCCTGAAGTACGACGCCGACTTCTTCATCGAGTATTTTGCGATCGACCTCATCATGCAGGACGGGGCCTGCCGCGGGGTCGTCGCGCTGTCGATGGACGACGGGTCGATCCACCGCTTCCAGGCGCAGGCTGTGGTGCTGGCAACCGGCGGCTACGGACGCATCTATTTCACGGCGACCTCGGCGCACACCTGCACCGGCGACGGCAACGCGATGGTGCTCCGCGCCGGACTGCCGCTCCAGGACATGGAGTTCGTTCAGTTCCACCCGACCGGAATCTACGGGGTCGGGGTGCTGATCACGGAAGGCGCGCGGGGCGAGGGCGGCTATCTGACCAATTCGGAAGGCGAGCGCTTCATGGAGCGCTACGCGCCGAGCGCCAAGGATCTCGCCAGCCGCGACGTCGTCTCGCGCTCGATGGCGATGGAGATTCGCGAGGGTCGCGGGGTCGGCGAGCACAAGGACCATATCCACCTGCACCTCGACCATATCGACCCGAAGATCCTCGCCGAGCGGCTGCCAGGGATCACCGAGAGCGCGATGACCTTCGCTGGGGTCGACCTCACGCGCCAGCCGATCCCCGTCGCGCCGACCGTCCATTATTCGATGGGCGGGATCCCGACCAACTATCACGGCGAGGTGGTGACGATCCGCGACGGCGACCCGGATTCGGTCGTGCCCGGCCTGTTCGCGGTCGGCGAGGCGGCGTGCGTCTCCGTCCACGGGGCCAACCGGCTGGGATCCAACAGCCTGATCGACCTCGTGGTCTTCGGCCGCGCCACTGGCCATCGCCTCGGCGAGATCCTCAAGCCAAATGCGCAGCAGGAGGAGCTGCCCAAGGATTCGGCCGATCTCGCCTTGGCGCGGCTCGACCATTTCCGCCACGCCGAGGGGTTGAGCCCGACGGCGCGAGTCCGCGAGGAAATGCAGCGGACGATGCAGGCCGACGCGGCGGTGTTCCGCACCGAGCGGACTCTCGCCGAAGGGGTGGCGAAGATCGACAAGGTCTATCACCGCATGACCGACATCCAGGTTAGCGACCGAAGCCTCATCTGGAACAGCGATCTCGTCGAGACCCTGGAGCTCGACAATCTGATCGCCCAGGCGGTGGTGACCATGCATTGCGCGGAAAACCGCAAGGAAAGCCGCGGCGCGCACATGCACGAGGACTATCCCAAGCGCGACGACAAGGGCTGGATGAAGCACACCGTCGCCTGGTTCGACGGCTGGGGCGGCAAGGGCGGCAAGGTCAGGATCGACTATCGCCCGGTGCACGAGTTCACGCTCACCGACGACGTCGAGTACATCAAGCCCAAGGCG
>DASTDZ010000133.1:0-24867 GCA_035710105.1 Sphingomicrobium sp.
GCGGAGGCGGCGGCGGTGGCGGTGAGCGGCATCGGCAAAGCGCTATCAGAAGCGCCGCGCCCGTGTCACGCGGCGAACGAAGGGCGGTGCGCGCTGCCCGCCGCTCGGCTATGGCGGGACAATGGCCATGGACCCGGAGCATGAGCGGCTGATCGCCTCGATCGCGGACGCGCCCATCGCGATGGTGCTCAGCAACCCGCGAGCGCCCGACAACCCGCTGACCGTCGCCAATGCCGCATTCTGCGACCTCACCCTCTACCGCGAGGACGAAATCCTTGGCCGCAATTGCCGTTTCCTTGCCGGCGAGAGGACCGACGAACGCGTGACCGATCAGCTTTGCGCCGCGATCCGCGATCGTAGGCCGGTGCTGACCGAGATCCTCAATTATCGTCGCGACGGCACCGCTTTTCGAAACGGCGTGATGATCGCCCCGATTTTCGGCGCGGAGGGCGAGCTTGCCTGGTTCCTCGGCTCGCAGGTCGACCTCGGCCCGCCTGAAATGGGCGGCCTCGCCGAGCGCAGGGCGGAGGCCCGCAGGAAAGTCGACGCACTGCCGCGAAGGCAGCGCGAGGTGCTCGAAGGCATGGCGCGCGGGCTTCTCAACAAGCAGATCGCCTGGACCCTCAAAATTAGCGAGAAGACGGTGAAGATGCACCGCGCGCTGATGATCGACCGGCTTGGGTCGAGGACTTCGGCAGAAGCCATCCGGATCGCGGTCGAAGCCGGCCTTTAAGGCGCCGATACCGGCCTAATGCCGTATCGAACCGCTGTTGCCGCGCATGTACCCCCAGCTGGAAAATCCTGCCGTAACGCGCGGCGGGACCGCTTGAAACTGGGAGTTTGAAACGATGCGCGCAATCCATGTCGTCACCCTCATCCTGCTGATAGTCGGCGGCCTCAACTGGGGGCTGGTCGGCCTGCTCGAAGTTGACCTCGTCGCCGCCTTGTTTGGCGACATGTCGATGCTCGGCCGGATCGTCTATGTCCTGGTCGGCTTGTCCGCGGTCTGGCAGATCATTCCGCTCGCCAGCGGGCAGGACGTTGCAAGCCGCCGCTAACGCGGTCGTAATGCGCCCGGAAAGGCGGTCGAGATGAAAGGCGTTGCCTGTCTGGCTCTGGTCGCGGTGCTGGCGCTGCCCGCGAGCCCGGCCCAGGCGGAAGAGGAAAGCTCGCGCCGATTCCGGGTCGGCCTTGGCGCCAAGTTCAACCCGGATTATCCGGGCGCCGACGGCTACCGGATCGGGCCGCTGTTCGACCTGTCGATCGCCAAAGGCGACGAGGCGTTCGAGTTCGAGGCTGCCGACGACAGCTTCGACATCGCGTTCGTCTCGTCGAACGGCTTTACGGCCGGGCCGGTGCTCAACATCCAGGGCAGCCGCAAGGAATCGAACGTCGGCGCGCCGGTCGGGAAGGTTGCGACCACGATCGAGGCTGGCGGCTTCGCCGAGTTCCAAGTGAGCGAAAAGATCCGGCTTCGCGGGGAGGTCCGCAAGGGAATCGGCGGGCACGACGGGGTCATCTCCAGTCTCGGCGCGGATTACGTCTGGCGCGACGGCGACAAATATGTCTTCTCACTAGGCCCGCGGGTGCTGCTCGCCGACAGCAAGTATCAGCGCGCCTATTACGGCGTCAGCCCGCAGGCGGCGCTCGCAACCGGTCTACCCGGGTACCGCCCGAACGGCGGGATCTACGCGGTCGCCGCCACCAGCTCGCTCTATCGCTCGCTAGGTCCCAAGTGGGGGATGTTCGGTTTTGCGCGATACGAGCGACTGATGGGCGACTCGCGCAAATCGCCGATCGTCCGGGAGTATGGCTCGGTCGACCAGTTCTCCGCCGGACTGGGACTGACCTACACGTTCACCAAGCGAAAGCGGGCCAGGCTGGCGGGAGAGAACGCCGCGGACTAGCGTCCGCCCAATGCGCTTCGACCTCGATCGTCCCTATGCGCTGGACCCGGAAGCCGTCGCCGCCTTCCGGCGCGACGGGTTCGTGCGGCTGAAGGCGGTGCTGACCCCGCAGGAAATCGCCCATTACGGCGAGGCGATCACGCGGCTGACGCTGGCCTTGGCCGACCGGGCGCGACCGCTTGAGGAGCGCTCCACCTATGGCAAGGCGTTCCTCCAGGTCACCAACCTGTGGGAGCATGACCGGACTGCGCGCGCGTTCGTGTTCGGCAAGCGCCTGGCGCGGATCGCCGCCGAGCTGCTCGAGGTCGAGGGCGTTCGGCTCTATCACGACCAGGCGCTGATCAAGGAGGCGGGCGGCGGCATCACGCCGGCGCATGCCGACCAGTTCTACTGGCCCCTGGCGAGCGACCGTTGCGTCACGGCCTGGGTACCGCTGCAGGCGGTGCCGGCCGAGATGGGCCCGATCGGCTTCTATGCCGGAAGCCAGCGCTTCGAATTCGGCCGCGATCTGCCGATCTCCGATGAAAGCGAGCGGCTGATCGGCGCGGAGATGGAAAAGCAGGGCTTTGCGCTGGTCGATGACCCCTTCGAGCTGGGCGAAGCCAGCTTCCACCTCGGCTGGACCTTCCACCGAGCCGGGGCGAACCTGACCGATCGCCCGCGCTCGGCAATGACCATCATCTACATGGACAAGGACATGCGGCTAGCGACGCCGTCAGCCGGCCAGCTGGCCGACCGCGAGGCCTTCTGCCCGGGCGTGGCGGTCGGCGACGTGATCGCCAGTCCAAAGAGCCCGCTGCTGTGGGAGCGGCCGGGCTAGCCGCTTTAGATCAGTCGAGCGGGCGGCCCACGCGATCCTCATAGAGACTGAGCCAGCGGAGGGCACCGCTTCGGGTTCCTGCCAGATAGACGTCCAGCCCCGGGACGTAGCGGATGCCCGCGCCGATCCGAACGGCGCGATAGTCGATCCCGCGACGAGTGACGTAGACGATGCCGGCATCGCCGTGCACCGTCACCCGCTCACCCCCGCCGGCGAGCGCGTAGCGGCTGGGCCGCACCGGCAGGTCGGCGAGCGGCCGCGCCAGTTCCTTGCGCGCGTCCGTAGCGCGCTTTTCGGCGAAGGCGACCAGCGCCCGCTGCAACCGCTGCTGCAGCCCGGGCGAGAGGCCGTTGTTGGTCACGACCGCGACGCTGATTTGCCGCTGCCGGTCCCAGTAGAGCATGTGATGGAAGCCCTCGTGGTGACCAAGGTAGTGGCAGCGGCGCCGGTCAGGCGCGCAATACCAATTGCCGAGCGTCAGGCCGGAAGGGTTGCCTGCGATGAGGGCAGGACTGGTTGCGGCTTCGCGAACGGATGCGAGGTCGGGAGACCACCAGCGCGCTCCCCATTGCGCGAGCTGGGCGGCGGAAATGCTGAGATTGCCGCTGCCGTAGAAATGCTCGCCTTCCCAGCTGTCGAACCGCTGCGCCGTGCCGCCGGCGGCGAGGCGGTAGCCGATCGCTCGGCCGCTCCACTCGGCAAGCCGCGCCGCCCTGATCGTGACTCCAGCCGGCAAGGCCAGACGATCGCGCGCGAAGCTAAGATAGTGCTGCCCGCTGACCCGTTCGACGAGCAGCGCCAGCGTGGTGTAGCAGAAGAGGCAATAGGCAAAGGCGCTGCCCGGCGCGAATGCCGGCTCGCGACCTCTGAACTGCGCCAGAAGCTGGGCATTGGTCTTGCCGACGATCGCTTGCTCGGCTTCGTCGCCATCCAGCCCGGCCGAATGCGACAGCAAATGACGAACGGTTGTGGCGGCATGCGGATATTCGGGCAGGTAGCGCCGAACCGGGGAGTCGAGGTCGAGCTTCCTGTCGCGCGCGAGCAGCAGCACCGCGGCGGCGGTCACCGGCTTGGCGAGAGACGCGCTGTCCACCGGCGTATCAGTGGTGAAGCGGCGCCCCGCGAACGGATCCGCCATTCCGTAGCCGCGGGCGAATTGTATGCCGTGCCGCCCGCGAACCACAACCGCGCCGCTGAAGCGGCCTTCGCGTTCCAGCCGGGAAAGCGCTGAGTGCAGTCCCGCTGGCTCGCTCGCTGCGGGCGTGCCGGCAAGCATCGCCGCCGCGACAAGCGCGGGCCCGATCATCCCCGGCTTTCGAGCGCGGCCGCGGCCTCGTCGACCAGTTCCTGGATGATCGCCGCCACCGGCTCCTCGCGGGTAACCATGCCGACCGACTGGCCGGCCATCACGCTGCCAGTCTCGACGTCGCCGTCGATCACTGCCCGGCGCAAAGCGCCCGCCCAATAATGCTCGATCTGAAGCTGCGCCTCGGCCATCTCGATCTCCCCCCTGTCGAGCAGATCGGCGACCTCACGCTGCTTGGCGGCGAACTTCTCCATCTCCCGGTTCTTGAGCGCCCGCACGGGGATGACGGGCAGGCGCGGGTCGATCTGCACCGACAGGACCGCGTCGCGGGCCGAGGCGCGGATGAAGGCCTTCTTGAAATTTGGGTGGGCGATGCTCTCATTCGCGCAAACGAAACGGGTGCCGAGCTGCACCCCGACCGCGCCCATTTCGAGATAAGCGGCGATCGCCTCGCCGCGGCCGATACCGCCGGCGATGAAGACGGGGATGTCGTGGCTGACGTGGGGCAGGATCTCCTGCGCGAGGACCGAGGTCGAGACCGGGCCGATGTGGCCGCCCGCCTCCATCCCTTCGATCACCAGCGCGTCGGCGCCCGAGCGCATCAGCTTCTTCGCCAGGCTGAGCGCGGGCGCGAAGGCCATCAGCTTCGCGCCGCTGGCCTTCACCTTCTCGATCGCCCATCCGGGGGGCAAGCCGCCGGCGAGCACCACATGGCCCACCTCATGCTTCACGCAGGTATCGATCAGCTCGGACAATTGCGGATGCATGGTTATAAGGTTGACGCCGAACGGCCTTTGTGTGCGCGCCCTGGTCTCGGCGATTTCGGTGTCGAGCAGCTTGGGCGACATGGCGCCGCAGGCGATGACCCCGAATGCTCCGGCGTTCGATAGGGCCGAGACGAGGTGGCGTTCGGAGACCCAGCTCATCGCCCCGCCCATGATCGCCCATTCGCAGCCCAGGAACTCGACGCCGCGGTGCATCAGCTCCTTCAGGCGCGCGTGGCCGGCGCCCGGATGGACGGCGCGCTGTTCGGGGATCAGCCCCTCGCCGCTCATGCCGCCGCACCTTCGGACTGACTTGGCGAATCGAGGCCGAAGGCGGTGTGGAGCACGCGAACTGCGAGCTCGAGGTCGCTCTCGGCGACCAGCGCGCTGACCTTGATTTCGGACGCCGTCACAGCGAGCAGGTTGATGCCCTGCGCCGCGAGCACCTCCAACATTCTGGCGGAGAGCCCCGGGTTGGAGCGGATGCCGACGCCGACGATGCTGACCTTGGCTACCGAATCGTCGGTCAGGAGCTCGCGATAGCCGATTTTGTCCTTGCGCTGTTCGATCACCGCCATTGCCTGCGCGAGGCTGGCGCGGGGAATGGTGAAGGTGAGATCGGATTCGCCGGCGTTCGGAGTGGCGGCGTGGACGATCATGTCGAACTGGATCCCCGCTTCGGCGAGCGGGCCCATCACCGCGGCGACCGTGCCCGGCCTGTCGGCGATGCCGGTCAGAGTCATCCGCGCCTCGTTACGGTCGGCGGCGATTCCGGCGATGAGGTTTCTTTCCATGTCGGCTCCTGAAAGCTCGGCGAGGATGTCGGTGCCCGGCAC
Source organism: Sphingomicrobium sp. (assembly GCA_035710105.1). GTDB lineage: Bacteria > Pseudomonadota > Alphaproteobacteria > Sphingomonadales > Sphingomonadaceae > Sphingomicrobium. The sequence continues at coordinate 5,634 of DASTDZ010000133.1, forward strand.
GTCCTCAAAGGCCGAAAGCACGCGAAGCGGCAAATTCTCGCGCATCGCAAGCCCGACCGAGCGGACCTGCAGAACCTTGGCTCCGACGCCGGCGAGCTCGAGCATTTCCTCGAACGTCACCTGCGCGAGCTTGCGCGCCTTCGGGACAATCCTGGGATCGGTCGTATAGACGCCATCCACGTCCGTGTAGATGTCGCAGCGGTCCGCCCTGACTGCGGCGGCGATGGCGACGGCCGACGTGTCGGAGCCGCCTCGGCCCAGGGTCGCAAGCCGGCCGTCGTCCGAAACGCCCTGAAAGCCGGGGATGACCGCGACGGTGCCCGCGGACAGCGCCTCGTCGAGAAGCGCGCTTTCAACGGCCTCGACCCGCGCGTTGCCGTGGATTCCCGAGGCGCGGACCAGCTGCCAGCCCATGAAGCTTCGCGCCTTCAACCCCATGTTCTGGAGAGTCATCGCGAGCAGCCCTGCGGTCACCTGCTCGCCCGAAGCGACGACGACGTCATATTCCTTCGGATCGTGGAGCGCCGCGGCTTCGCGGCACAGTTGAACCAGCCGGTCCGTTTCCCCGGCCATAGCCGAGACAACGACCAGAACTTCGTTGCCCACCTCGGCCTCGCGCCGGACGCGCCCGGCCACATTGCGGATGCGCTCGATGCCGGCCATCGACGTGCCGCCGAACTTCATGACGATGCGGGGCATGGGGGGAGGTCTCGCTCCTTGGGCTAACCGGCGCGCCCTGTTAGGAGGCGGCAATGGCTGAAACAAGCTCGTCGATCGTTCCGGAAGAAGTCGCGCAGTTCGCGTCCCACGCGGGCGGGTGGTGGGACCCGGACGGGCCGGAGGCGATGCTGCACAGGCTCAACCCGGTGCGCCTCGCCTACATCCGCGACCAGGTCGACCAGCATTGGTCGCTCGACGAACACGGGTTCCGGCCGCTCGACGGCAAAAGCGCGCTCGACGTCGGCTGCGGCGCGGGGCTGCTCGCGGAACCGCTGGCAAGGCTCGGCGCGAAGGTCACCGCCATCGACGCATCGCCCGAGTTGATCGCCGCCGCCCAGGCCCATGCCGAGGGCCAGGGGCTGGAGATCGACTACCGGGCCGCGGCGGTCGAGGACGTGGGCGGGAGCTTCGACCTCGTCACGGCGATGGAAGTGATCGAGCACGTCGCCGAGCCGGGCCGCTTCGTGCAGGCGCTGGCCGCGCGGCTGGCGCCCGGCGGGCTCATGATATTCTCCACGCCCAATGCGACGGCTTGGTCGCGGCTGATGATGATCACGATCGGCGAGGGGCTTGGCGCCATCCCAAAGGGCACGCACGATTTCGACAAGTTCATCGCGCCTGAGCGGATGAAGGCGCTACTCGCCGACGCCGGGCTCAAATGCATCGACGTCGAGGGGATCGCCTGGTCGCCGACCCGCGGGCTGCACCTGAGCGAGGACGTCAGTCTCAATTATCTGGTGACCGCGGTCCATTGTTGAGGTTTGCGCGGACTGTCCCTCCCGACTAGGCTCGACAGAGTTTCAGGGGAGGTTTCATTGCGCAAACTGCCGCTCGCGCTGTTCGGCGCAGCTTCGATTTTTCTCGCGTCGCCGACATTCGCCGGGCCGGTCGAGGACTTCCACGCATTGATGGACGAGTATTGGACGGCGATACTCAAGGAATCGCCGCTGCTCGCGACCTCGGCCGGGGTGAAGACCTATGATTCCCAGCTCGACGAGCTCAGCCTTCAGGCGATGGACCGGCAGGCAGCGCTCGCCAAGGCCTTTCTCGACCGTCTGAACGCCATCCCGCAGAGCGCTCTGCCGGCCGCCGACCAGACCAATTACGCGATCCTCAAGCGGACCCTGCAGACCAGCATCGAGGGCAATCGCTTCGGCCAGCGCCAGATGCTCTATTCGACGCTCGGCAGCTATCATGACTATTACGCGGGGATCGGCGAGACGCAGCCGTTCCACGACAAGGCGGACTATGAGAATTATCTCAAGCGCATCGCCCTCGTCCCGGAGCGCATGCGCTCCTACGGCGAGATCAGCGTCAAGGCGGCGAACGAAGGCTATGTCCAGCCTTGCGTCACCCTCACCCGCTTCCCCGACACCATCAGCGGCAACATTTCCGCCGACCCGGCCAAGTCGCGCTTCTACGCGCCCTTCGCGGGCGAGAAGCCCGGCAACATCAGCCAGGCGGACTGGGACTCGCTCAAGGCCCGCGCCGCGGCGCTGATCCGCGACCGGATCAACCCTTCCTACGAAGCTTTCGCCCGGCTCTATGCCGATCAGCTGGCGGCCAAATGCAGGCAGGATGTCGCGGTATCCTCGCTGCCTCAGGGCAACGACTATTATGCCTTCCTCGTTCGCAACAACACGACGACGGAGCTGACCCCCGCGCAAATCCACGACCTTGGTCTCAAGGAAGTCGCTCGGATCCGATCGGACATGGAGACAGTGGCGAAGAAAGCGGGCTTCGCCAGCCGCGAGGCGATGATCGCCGACATGCGCACCAACCCCAAATGGTATGTGACGAGTCCCGACGAGTTGCTCGAGGCGACCGCGCTCCAGGCCAAGGTCATCGATGGCAAGATGCCGAGCCTGTTCACCCGGCTTCCGCGCCTGCCCTATGGGATCCGCCCGATGGCGGCGGCAACCGCGCCGGGTGACACGACCGCGCGCTATCAGCCCGGCAGCCCCGATGCCGGGATCGCCGGCTTCTACCTGGTCAACACGACCAAGCTGGACCAGCGGCCCTTGTGGGAAATCCCGGCGCTGACCGTCCACGAGGCGGTGCCAGGCCATCACATGCAGATCGCCATCCAGCAGGAGCTGGAGATGCCGGCCTGGCGCAAGTACGCCAGCTTCTTCACCGCCTTTTCCGAGGGCTGGGGCCTCTATTCCGAGCGGCTCGGGATCGAGATGGGGCTCTACGACACGCCGCAAAAGGACATGGGCAGGCTGGGCTATGAGATGTGGCGGGCGGCGCGGCTGGTGGTCGACACCGGCATCCATTCCAAGGGCTGGACCAAGGAGCAGGCGGTCGCTTTCATGAAGGACAACACCACCCTGACCGACGCCAACATCGATGCCGAAGTGAACCGCTACATCTCGAACCCCGGCCAGGCGCTCGCCTACAAGCTCGGCGAATTGAAGATCCGCGAGCTCAGGGCGAAGGCGGAGCGCGAGCTGGGCGCGAAGTTCGACCTTCGCCGCTTCCACGACGCGGTCCTTGGCCAGGGCTCCGTCCCGCTCGATGCGCTGGAAGCGCAGATCGGCGCGTGGATAACCGCGGAGAAGTCGCGTCCCTGATCTGCCGGTCCGCCGGGAACCGCGCCGCAATGCGTTCGTTCGTTACGCAAGCCGAACAGGCGCAACAGGGAGGAGCTTCATGGCGGAAGACCGCGAGAAGGAACACACCACGATCATCGAACGCGATGGCGGCGGCGGGGGCGGCGGAGTCCTTGCGGTCGTGATCCTGATCATCGTCGTCCTGGTTTTGCTGTTCGTGTTCCGCGACCAGCTCGGGTTCGGAACAAGCAAGACCGAGGTCCAGGTCCCCGACGAGATCAACGTCAACGTCAATTAGGCTTGCCACGGGGCGCCCGGCGAACTCCCGCCGTCGCCCCGGCATTCAGACGCGCGGTAGGCGAGTCCCGCGCGTGACGGGCGCAGCCCCTTGATTGAAGGGCGCTGCGCCCGTTTGAGTTTGCGCCTTCGAGCGATTAACGCCGCGGGCATGAGCGACGCGCTTGACTACATGACTGGCTTCGGCGGCCATTTCGAAAGCGAGGCGGTCGAGGGCGCGCTTCCCAAGGGGCGCAACTCGCCGCAGCGACCGGCCTTCGGCCTGTACGCCGAGCAGCTTTCGGGGAGCGCCTTCACCGCTCCGAGGAGCGAGAACAGGCGCAGCTGGCTCTATCGCCTGCGCCCGACCGCCGACCATCGCCCGTTCACGCGCTACGACGGTGCGCCGCTGTTCGCGGCCGGCGCCGCGGAGGGCCCGCTTGCCCCCAACCGACTCCGCTGGGACCCGCCCGCCGACCTGCCCGAGGGCAAGGATTTCGTCGACGGAATGGCGACGATGCTCGTCACCCGCCCGGCCGAGGACCTGGAGGGCGTTGCCGTCCACCTGTATTGTGCCGGCAAGTCCATGGAGCGCGTGTTCGTCGATTCCGACGGGGAGCTGCTCATCCTCCCGCAACAGGGAACTCTGCGGATCGCGACCGAGCTTGGAATGATGGAGGTCGCCCCCGGCTGGATCGCGCTGGTCCCGCGCGGGGTGAAATTCCGGGTCGAGGTCGCGGGCGAGTCGCGCGGCTATGTCGCCGAGAACCAGGGCCTTCCCTTCCGGCTGCCCGAGCTCGGTCCGATCGGCGCCAACGGGCTCGCCAATTCCCGCGACTTCGAAACTCCGGCCGCCTGGTTCGAGGACAAAGACGAGCCCACCGAGGTCGTCCAGAAGTCGCTCGGCCACCTGTGGACGACGACTCTCGACCATTCGCCCCTCGACGTCGTCGCCTGGCATGGCAATTACGCGCCCTGGCGCTACGACCTGTCCAGGTTCAACACGATCGGCACTGTCAGCTTCGACCATCCTGACCCGTCGATCTTCACGGTGCTGACGTCCCCAAGCAACGTGCCCGGCCGAGCCAATGCGGACTTCGTCATCTTCCCGCCGCGCTGGATGGTCGCCGAGGACACTTTCCGGCCGCCTTGGTTCCACCGCAACGTCATGAGCGAGGCGATGGGCCTGATCCACGGCGAATATGACGCCAAGGCCGAGGGCTTCGCGCCCGGAGGCCTGTCGCTGCACAATCTGATGAGCGGTCACGGTCCTGACCTCGAAAGCTGGCAGAAGGCGAGTGAGGCGGAATTGAAACCGCACAAGATCGAGGGGACGATGGCGTTTATGGTCGAAACCTGCTGGCCGTACCGGCCGACCCGCTTCGCACTGGACCGCGCCCAGAGCGACTATGATCAGGCCTGGGCCGGCTTCCCGAAAGCGAAGCTGCGATGACCGACGAGACTCACGATCCCGCGCTCGTCAGCTGGGTGAGCGGCGCCGAGCCGGGAACCGATTTTCCGGTCCAGAACCTGCCTCTGGGCATTTTCTCGGAGACAAAGGGGCGCCGCCGCCCTGGCGTTGCGATCGGCGACTATATCCTCGACCTCAACGGGATTTCCGACCTGCTCGACGAGGAATGGCGGCGCGACCTGTCTCAACCGGTGCTCAACGGCTGGCTCGCGCGCGGGCCGGACGCACACCGCGACCTTCGAGCGCGGCTGTCGGAGATCCTCAGCGACGAGCGTTACCGCGACGACGTCGAGCCGCAGCTGATCGGGCAGAGCGAAGTCAGGATGCACGTCCCCTGCCTGGTCGGCGACTACAGCGACTTTTACGTCGGAATTCACCACGCGACCAACGTCGGGAGGCTGTTCCGGCCGGACAACCCGCTGCTCCCAAACTACAAATACGTGCCGATCGGCTATCACGGCCGGGCGAGCTCGATCCGGGCGTCCGGCGAGGACGTCATCAGGCCGAGCGGCCAGCGCCTGGCCCCCGACGCAGAGGCGCCCGAATATGGCCCGAGCCGCCGCCTCGACTATGAGCTTGAGCTTGGCCTGTGGATCGGCCGCGGCAACAAGCTCGGCCGGCCGATCCCGATCGACGAAGCGGACGAACATATCGCCGGCTGGTGCCTGCTCAACGACTGGTCGGCCCGCGACCTGCAAGCGTGGGAATACCAGCCGCTGGGTCCGTTTCTCGCCAAGAATTTCCTGACCAGCGTTTCGCCCTGGATCGTGACCAGCGAGGCGTTGGCGCCGTTCCGGGTGCCGATGCCGCCGCGGGCGAAGGGCGACCCCGAACCGCTCGATTATCTCAAACGCGAGAACGACGACGCTTTCGCTATCCAGCTCGAAGCGACGCTCTCGACGAAAAAGATGCGCGACGAAGGCTTGCCGCCGCACGTGCTGTCGCGCGGGACGGCCGCGGCGGCGATGTACTGGAGCGCCGCGCAGATCGTCACCCACCATGCGTCCAACGGCTGCAACCTGCAGCCCGGCGACCTTATCGGCACCGGCACGCTGTCGACCGACAGCGACAGCGGGCTCGGCTCGCTTCTGGAGATTAGCCGCGGCGGCAAGCAGCCGGTCGAGCTTGCATCCGGAGAAACGCGAAGCTTCCTCGAGGACGGCGACGAAGTGACTCTGCGCGCCTGGTGCGAGGCGGAAGGCGCGGTCCGGATCGGCTTTGGCGAGTGCGTCGGCCGAGTCGTCGGACGACGGTCAGTCTGATTACCGCCAACGCGGGAACCCGCGTCTGCCCGCGCCGTTCCGATCTGACATGACCCAGGCGAAGAAAGTGGCCGGCGGTCTCCAGATCAGCGAGGACCGCAGCTGGCAGGAAAAGTTCTGGACGGCTCAAAGGGTCGCCTGGGCGGTCATGGCGCTATTCATTCTTGCGGCAATCGCCGGACTGACCGGCAAGGGCGGGCCGTTGGCTTCGGCCACCGCCAGGATGGGTGACGCGGTGGTTGATTACCCGGCGATCACCCGCTGGCAGTCGGACGAGCAGGTGCAGTTTCACCTGGCAGACTCCGATCCGGATCGCGTGGATATCCTTCTTTCCCCGCACTTCGTGCACTTGTTTGCAATCAACTCGATCGAGCCCGAGCCAAGCGAGGTGAAAGCGACCGGGGCGGGGCATCGCTTCACCTTCGAAACCGAAGCCGGTGCACGAGGCCGGACGATCACCTTCGATGTTCGGGCCCAAAAGCCAGCCATCGCACAGCGGATTCAGGCGGCCGTCGGAAATCGCCCCGCCGCCGAATTGAAGATCACTGTGCTTCCGTGAGGAGCTGACGCATGGAAAGCGTGATTCGAGGCGCGGCCGTCTATTTTCTGCTGTTGGTGATCATGCGCTTTTCCGGCAGGCGAACGCTCGCCGAGATCACGCCGTTCGACTTCGTCTTGATGCTGATCATCGCCGAAACCACCCAACAGGCGCTACTAGGGGATGATTTTTCGATCACCAACGCCTTCGTCCTGATTGTCACGCTCATCGGAGTGGACATCGGCCTGTCGTACCTGAAACGTTGGTCACCGACGGCCGCCCGTCTGCTCGAAGGTGTTCCGACAGTTCTCGTTCGCAACGGGAAAATGGATCGCCGTGCGATGCACCGTGCCCGGATTGAGGAGAGCGAGATCCTCGCCGCTGCCAGACTTCGACAAGGGCTGCACAGCATGGATGATATCGATCATGCGGTGCTTGAAAATGATTCGGGGATCAGCGTGATTCCGAAGAGGCGCTGAGCCCGAGATTCTCCGCCATCAGCCGGGTCATCGCATAGAGCCGGTCGAGCTGCGGCGTCTCAACCCCGACCTGCCGGGCGATCTCGAGCGGGGCACCGAGCAGCGCCTCGAGCTCGATTTTCCGCCCGGCCTCGACGTCCTGGAGCATCGAGGATTTGAACGCGCCGAGCCGCGCCGTCACCGCCATCCGGTCCTCGGCGCTCTCGCTGATCGGGCAGCCGATCGCCCCGCCGACGGCGGCGAGCTCGTCCATCGCCTCGGCCATGAAGGCGCGGATCGCGGGGTCGTCGAGCAGCCGGTCGGCGGTCGCTCGGGTCAGCGCCGACAGCGGGTTGATCGTCGCATTGCCCCACAATTTGTACCAGGTCGCCCGGCGAATGTTGTCGCTTTCCTCCGAGCGGACGCCGGCGTCCTCGAACAAGGCGCGAACCTCAGCCACACGCGCGCTCGTTCCGCCCCCCGGCTCGCCGAAGATCAGCCGTTCGGCATGCTTGACGACGACATGGTTGGACGCGGCGCGAAAGCAGCTCGCGTGGACGACGCAGCCGATCACCTGGTCGGCCGGGAGCGAGTCCGCGATGGCCCCGTCCGGATCGACCGAACGCAGCGGCTGCTGAGTGAACCACCAGGGCACGCCGTTGAGCATCGGCACGACGATCGTCTCCCGCCCGATCAGCGGGCGAAGGCTCGGGGCAAGATCGGGCAGCGCGGGCGCCTTGACCGCGATGACAACCAAATCCTGGACCCCAAGCGAGGCGGGATCGCCGGTCGCCGGGATTGCGACGCACTGGCTGCGGCTCTCGTCGTCGAAGCGCAGCCCGTCTGTTTCGATCGACTTCAGCGTGGCGCCGCGCGCGACCAGGCTGACGCCCTTGCCGGCGGCCGCAAGCGCACCCGCGATCCAGCCGCCGATCGCGCCGGCGCCGACCACGCAGATCCGGTTCAGCGCGCGTTGTCCCAGATCATGTGGACGATCCGCCAGCCGCGGTCGGGGTCGCGGAACAGCTGAATCGAATTGACCCCGCGCCGCTCGGGCTCATCGTCGTCCGGCGACGTGCGCGCCTCATAGCTGCTCCACACGTGCGCGATATTGCCGAAGACATCGATCCGGCGGCCGGTTTCGACCTCGAAAAAGGCGTTGGCGTCGAAGAAAGGCGTGGTGTCGCGCGCATAGTCGGCGAGCGTCATGGCCTTGCGCTGCGCCCTCCCCTCCGTGTCGACCCAAGTGCGCACCTGGAGCGCGTCGGGAAGGAAGCAATTGGGCTGCCGCGACCAGTCGCGCGGGCCGGCGGGCCCGGAAATCATCGCGTACATCTCGTCGATGACTGCGCCGATTTTTTCTTCGTCGGTCATGGGGCGCTCCAAGGACTGCCGCTCTGCTCGCTCATGCCCCCGGCATGAGCTGCGCGGGAGCGCGGTGCCGCTTGAGGGACTCGAACCCACGACCCCATCATTACGAATGATGTGCTCTACCAGCTGAGCTAAAGCGGCTTGTGGCGCTAAGCCGGGGCCAACCGGCCCACGGCGCCGCCGCCACTAACAGCCGGGAATGGCCGCGGCAAGCATGGCCGGCGGCAACCTTGAACGAACATGCTTAACGCTTTGGTAACCGTCCTGGGCCATTTCTTCTCCAGATTGGAGCAGTGGGGCCCTTCTGAATGGACAGCTATCGCGACTTCCCCAGCGATTTCGAGCCTGCTGGCGAGGCGGAGCCGTGCGAGACGGCAACGCTTTCTATCGGCACCGACGAGCGCCGGATGCACGTTCGCGCCTATAATTACTGGGTCTCGCTCCTCGACGGGCGCGACTACCCGTCCATCGAGGATCTCGAGCCAGCCGACCTCGTCGATTTCGCGCCGCACAGCGTCCTCCTCGACTTCACCGCCGGCCGCGACAACCCGGCGACTCCCTATGTCGGGGCCGCGATCAAGGAAGAATGCGGGCTGGAGACCGAAGTCCGGACGATCGCCGACGTGCCCAGCCGCTCGCTGCTGTCGCGCCTGACCGACCATTACATGCAGATCGTCGCCAACCGGGCGCCCGTCGGTTTCGAGGCCGAGTTCGTCAACCAGCGCGGCGAAAACCTCTGCTATCGCGGGATCATGATGCCCTTCTCATCGGACGGGGAGACGATCGACTTCATCTACGGCGTGATCAACTGGAAGTCGGTCGACGGCCGGCAGTCGGACCCGCCGGCTCCCCCCGCCGCCGAAGTGGAGCAGGCCGTGGCCGATCAAGAGCCGCTTGAGCTGACTGACGCGATCGTGCCGTTCGCCGACCCGCAGGCCGACGACGAAGACGTGTCGCATGAGGCCGCACTCGGCGGCATTACGCTTGACGAGGGCGCCGGCCTTGCCGACCTGCTGTGGGCCGCCCGCGAAAGCGCCGAATCCGCCCGGGACGCCGAGGGCCGGAGCCGAACCGCGCTCTACCGCGCGCTGGCCTTCGCCTATGATTTCGCCCTGGCGGGCAAGGCCGAGCCCGAGGATTATGCCGAACTGCTCGAGGAATCGGGCGTCAAGGCGCAGGCGCGCGCGCCGATGACCCCGGTCGTCAAGCTCGTCTTCGGGATCGATTATGACAAGGCGCGGCTGACCGAATATGCGGCCGCCCTGTCCTATGCCGAAAGGCAGGACGTCGGGCCTGGCGGATTCCTCGCCTTCATCGAAGCCCAGGCCGGCGGGCTCAAGGCGCTGGTCGCGGCCGAGCGCCAGGCGCGGCGGCCGGAACCGAAGGCGGATACCGTGACAGACAGGGCGCGCGAGCGGCTTCGGGCGGCCGCCCCGCTCTCGCTCGGCGAGCTCCCCGCGCAGGAGGAGTTCGCGCTCATCCTGACCCGGCGCAGGGAGGATGGCGGCCACGAGCCCGTCGCCCTGGTCGACGACCCGGCGCTGGTCGAACGCGCGATCCGCCGCGCCGCGGCCTAGGAAAAAGACCCGCCTTCATCCCTTGTCCCACCTGTCGGGCGGCGGCTATAGCCAGCCGCCATCGCGACCAGCATGGGACAATCGCCAACATGACCGCTCCGCCGCGCCTGCCCAAGACGCTGGTCGAGTCCATCCGCGCCGCCCTGACGGAGAATGCGCTTCCGGGCGAGACCGAGGGATTCGACCGCAGGCGCCAGCGCGAAGCCGCCGAGTTCATCGCCACCGTCGCGGCGGTGCGGCCGCCCAAGACGACCGCGATCCGCATCGAATCGACCGGCGGCGAGGCCGGCAAGCGGCGGATGCGGCTGGTCGCCGTCAACGAGGACATGCCTTTCCTGGTCGACAGCGTGACCGGCGCGATCGCCGCCCGCGACCTTTCCATCTATCGCCTGCTCCACCCGATCGTGGACGTCACGCGAAACCGGAACGGCCGCATCGAAAAGGTCGGCGAGGGCGAGCCCGAGTCGATCATCTACATCGAGCTCGACCGCGCCGACGCGCGCGGCCGCCAGGAGCTGGTGCGCCAGTTGAAGCGAGTCCTGTCGGACGTCCGTTCGGCGGTCCACGACTGGCAGGCGATGCTCGCCGAAATGCGCTCCGACGCCGCTTCGCTCGACGACCGCGACCGGGAAAGCGCGGCGCTGCTGCGCTGGCTTGCCGACGACAATTTCACCCTGCTCGGCCATGCTCACCTTCGCTCCAACGGTGAGCTTTGCGACGCGCTCGGTATCCTGAAGAACGAAACCGCGCTTTGGGAAAAGGGCGCGGCCGAGGCCGCGGTCGCGCACCTCGCCGACGAGACCCGAACGGTCCTGATTCTGAAGGCGGACCGGATTTCCCCGGTCCACCGGCGGGTGCCGCTCGACGTCGTCATGGTCAGGCTCCCGGACGGGACCCTATCGGTCCACACCGGGCTTTGGACCAGCGAAGCGCTTCGCACCTCTGCGCAGCACGTGCCGGTGCTTCGCGAGCGGCTGCTCAGGCTCGACCGCGAGCTCGGATTTTCTCCGGCAAGCCACGCCGGCAAGGCGCTCGCGCACGTCATTTCGACTCTTCCCCACGACCTGTTGATCTCGTTCGACGAGGACGAGGTGCGCACCGCGGCCATGACGGCGATGAGCCTGGCCGACCGGCCACGCCCGAAGCTGCTGCTCCTCCCCGGCGCGCTCCGCCGCCACCTTTATGCCTTCGTCTGGCTACCGCGCGACGAGCTCAGCACGGCCCGGCGCAAGGCCATCGCAATGATGCTGGAATCCGAGGTCGAGGCTCCGATCAGCAGCTGGTCGGTCGAGCTCGGCGAGGGCGAGCTGGCGCTCTTGCGCTTCACCTTCCCGATCAACCCGCTGTCTGAACTTCCCGACGCGGAGGCGCTCGATTCGGCGCTGAAGGCGATGGTTCGCGGCTGGGTGCCGGCGGTCGAGAACGAGCTGATCGCGATCGCCGGGCCGGCGCGAGCCACCCGCCTGGCTCTGGCCTACATTCCGGCCTTTCCGGAGGGCTACCGGTCGCGAACCAGCCCCGACGAGGCCGCCGCTGACATCTTTCGCCTGTCCAACCTCGCGAGCGAGGACGAACGTGGCGTGCGGCTGTGCCGTTCGTCCCACGGCCCGCATGAGCTGCAGCTCAAGACCTATCGGCGCGGCGGGCTGATCCCGCTGTCCGAGGCCGTTCCCGTGCTCGAGAATTTCGGCTTCCGGGTGCTTGAGGAAGTCCCGACCTCTCTCGCCGGAGGGACGATTGGCTACATCCACGATTTCCGGCTCGAGCTCCCCGGGGTCAACGACGTCGGACCGATCCTGGCCCGCGCCGCCATGATCGAGGAGGCGATCTCGTCGGTGCTGTGCGGCGCCGCCGAGGACGACGAATTCAATCAGCTCGTGCTGTTCGCCGAGGTCGAGCCGATCGCGGTCGTGTGGATCCGCGCCTGGTTCCGTTACCTCCGCCAGACGGGAACCGCCTTCGGGCTGGTGACCATCGCCGAAGCGCTTCGCCGGGCGCCGAAGGCAACCAAGGCGCTCATCGGGCTGTTCCGTTCGGCGCACGACCCGGCCCAGCGCAACCGCGAGACGGAGACCGAGCGCTGCCGGACCGCGTTCGACGAGGCCCTTGTCGCCGTCCGCTCGATCGACGACGACCGGGTTCTCAAGCGGCTGCGGGCGCTGGTCGAGGCGATTCTCCGGACCAACGCCTTCTCTGCGGCTGCCGAGGAGGCGCTGGCCTTCAAGTTCGATTCGAGCCTGATCCCCTGGCTCCCGGCGCCGGTGCCGTGGCGCGAAATCTGGGTGTATTCGCCGCGAATCGAGGGGATTCATCTGCGCGGTGGGCCGATCGCCCGCGGCGGGCTCCGCTGGTCCGACCGGCGCGACGATTTCCGCACCGAGATCCTGGGGTTGATGAAGGCCCAGATGGTCAAGAACTCGGTCATCGTCCCGACCGGCGCCAAAGGCGGCTTCTATCCGAAAATGCTTCCCCCGCCCGGCGAGCGCGACGCCTGGATCGCGGAGGGTACCGCCAGCTACAGCATCTTCATACGCGCGCTTCTGTCGGTCACCGACAATATCGTCGACGACAAGGTGGTTCACCCCGAAGACGTCGTCATCCACGACGATGACGACCCCTATTTCGTGGTCGCTGCCGACAAGGGCACAGCGACTTTCTCCGACATCGCCAACGGGATCGCCCTCGAACGCGGTTTCTGGCTCGGCGACGCTTTCGCCAGCGGCGGATCCAACGGCTACGACCACAAGGCGATGGGGATCACTGCGCGCGGCGCCTGGATCTCCGTCCAGCGCCACTTCCTGGAAATGGGAATCGATATCCAGAAGCAGCCGGTGACCGTTGCCGGCGTCGGCGACATGTCCGGCGACGTGTTCGGCAACGGCATGCTGCTGTCGAAGGCGATCCGGCTGATCGCCGCCTTCGACCACCGGCACATCTTCATCGATCCCGACCCCGACCCGGCTGTGAGCTGGAAGGAGCGCAAGCGGCTGTTCGAGCTGCCGCGGTCGTCCTGGGACGATTATGACCGGCGGAAGATTTCCGATGGCGGCGGCGTTTTCGCGCGAACCGAGAAGTCCATCCCGCTTTCGAAGCAGGCGCGTGCGGCGCTGGGCATCGACCTTCCCGCCGCCGACCCGGCGACCCTGATGAACGCGATCCTGAAGGCGCCGGTCGACCTGCTCTGGTTCGGCGGTATCGGCACCTACGTGAAGGCCTCGACCCAGCTCGATACCGAGGTTGGCGACCCCGCGAACGACGCAATCCGCGCCAACGCCAACGAGCTCAAGGCGCGAGTGATCGGCGAGGGCGCCAATTTGGCAGTCACGCAGTACGGCCGGATCGAGTTCTCCGAGAACGGTGGGCGGATCAACACCGATTTCATCGACAACAGCGCGGGCGTCGACTGTTCCGACAAGGAAGTGAACATCAAGATCCCGCTCAACCGCGAGATGCGCGAAGGACGGCTGAGCTTCGCCAGGCGCAACGCGCTGCTCGCCCGGATGACCGACGACGTCGCCGAGATGGTGCTTGAAGACAACCGGCTGCAGGCGCTCGCTCTGTCGATTGCTGAGAGCGGCGGGATGACCGCGCTTCCGGGCCACGTCCGAGCTATCGAGCTGCTCGAGTCCGCCGGGAGGATCGACCGCAAAGTCGAAGGCCTCGAGGCGAGCGAAGACCTGCTCCGGCGGAGCCAGGAGAACCGGGGCCTGACCCGCCCCGAGCTCGCTGTCGTCATGTCGATGGCAAAGATCGCGCTGCAGGACGCCGCCGATCCGCTGCAGCTGTCGAAGGAAAAGCTGCTCGAGCCGGAACTGTTCGCCTCGTTCCCGAAGCCGATGCGCGCCGCCCATGGGGATGCAATTCGCGCCCACCGGCTGCGCAACGAAATCATCGCCACGCGCGTCGCCAACCGGCTGGTCAACCGGCTCGGCCCGGTCGTCGCGCTCGACATGACAGAGGAGGAAGGCGCCTCGCTCGGCCAGGTCGTCGTCGCCTTCCTGGTCGCAGAGCGGCTGCTCGACCTCGACAAGCTATGGTCCGAGATCGAAAGCGCCAAGCTCATCGAATCTGTCCGGGTGGAGCTGTTCGGGATCGCTGCGCGGAGCGTGCATTCCCACCTTGCCGACATCCTTCGCGCAGCCGGCGGCGAAACGCGCGTCGCGGCGCTCTGCAACCTGCTGGAGCCGGGAGTCCGAAGGATCGCAGCGGCGGCGACCAAGCTCATCCGCACCGAGGTTCGCAACGAGGCCGCTGCCCGCCGCGACCATCTGATCGCGCTCGGGGCCAGCGAAGAAATCGTCCGCGGCCTGGTTCGCCTCTACGAGCTCGATGGCGTGTTCGGGGTCGCCGCATTGGCAGCGCGCAAGAAGTTTGACGAGCTCGCGCTCACCAAGGCGTACACGCAGCTCGGCGAGGCGCTGGGCCTCGACTGGGCGCAGCAGCAACTCGCCCGTTTCACTCCGAGCGACCAGTGGGAACGGCTCTTGACCTCTGGTCTCGCGCGCGACTTCGAGCAGCTCCGGATCGACTTCCTGTCGCGGACGCGCGGGAAGGATCCCGAGGCCGCGGTCGGGCAGTGGGTGGAGCGGCAGAAGCCCCGGCTCGCCCAGTTCCGGGACCTCATCGACCGGGCGAGGCACGAAGGCTCAGTCAGCGCCTCGATGCTCGCCCAGATCGCGAGCCAGGCGCGCATCCTCCTCAACCGCTGATCGCGTGCGGCTCGCAATCCTCATCCCAGCGGCCGATTATCCGCTAGAATGGCGCTGGGCCTATGACGTCGAGGCGGAGGCCCTGATGGCTGCCGGAGCAAAGGTCGAGCCGGTCATATGGAACAGCGGTCGCGACCTCTCCACGTTCGACCTCGTCCTTCCGCTCGTTGCGTGGGGCTACCACAAGGACTATCCGCGCTGGCTCGGCCTGCTCGATCGGCTTGAGAGCCAGGGGGCAAGGGTCGAGAACCCGATCCCGCTGCTGAGGTGGAACGGCGACAAAGCCTATCTCGCCGAACTTGGCTCGCTGGGAGTTCCGACCGTCCCGACCCTCGTCGTCGAAACGCTGGACGAAGCAGCGCTCGCCTGCGCCCGCGATTTCTTCCGCTGCGCCGACGTCGTCGTGAAGCCGCCGGTTTCGGCCAGCGCCCACGGCGCCTTCCGGCTCGGCCAGGGCGATCCGTTCCCCGAGGCTGTTCGCGGCCGGCGAATGCTCGCCCAGCCGTGGATCGAATCGATCACAAGCACCGGCGAATATTCGCTGATCTTCTTTAGCGGCGTCTTCAGCCACGCGGTCAGCAAGGTTCCGGTGCCCGGCGAGTTCCGGGTGCAGCCCGAATATGGCGGGATCATCGCGCGCTGCGACCCGCCGTCCGAGGCGCTCGCGGTCGCGCTCGCGGCGCTTTCAGCAGCGCCGACCCCGACGACCTATGCGCGGGTGGACGTGATCGCCGGCAATAACGGCGAATTCCAGGTGATCGAGCTCGAGTTGATCGAGCCGGCGCTGTTTCTCGCGCAGGCGCCCGAGGCCGGGCCTTTATTCGCCGCGGCCGTTCTCGCCGCCGCTTCGCAGCGCCTCGAGAAAGAGCCACTGGCGTATCGCTGAGGCGAGGTTGGCGGGCGGCGATTGGTTGAGCCGCCCGGCGTCGATGCGGGCGATCAGCGCGTTGAGCGGCAGCTTGCGCTCCGTCGCCGCTTGTTCGAGCGCGTGCCAGAAGACCGGCTCCAGCGCGATCGATGTTTCGTGGCCGGCAATCGTCACCGACCTTTTTACCGGCGGGGCGGACGGGGTCATGGCCCAGGGCCTGTCATTATCAACGCCGGGAGGCAATCGGGCGGCGCACCCAATTTTTTTGGGGGTAGCGATGGTCGCGGCCGCTACTTAGGTTCGCTTTGCATAAAGGCACATTCGGACGAGCCAATGGCGACGGGCTTTCAGGCACTAACCGAAAAGGAAAAGCAGACTCTGCGCCTGATGGGGCGCGGCCACGACGCCAAGTCTCTGGCGAAGCACCTCAATCTTTCGGTGCACACAGTCAACGAACGGCTTCGCGACGCGCGGCGCAAGCTCGAGGTTTCAAGCAGCCGCGAGGCCGCGCGGCTGTTGTTCGAGACCGAGGGCGACGACCCCCAAAATCTTGCGGACAAGCAAATCGGGGAAGCATTGACCCCGGCCATTGTGGAACAGGCTGCAACAGTCACCGGCCGGATACGAACGTCGCGTCCGGCGGAGCTGATTGCAGGAGTTGTCATCATGTCGTTGATTTTTGGAGTGTTGGCCTTGTAGCTGATTTCCGACGGGACGCCGCCTTCCGCTGCGAGCAATATCGCGTCTGGCGCGACAACTGCTCCCGCCGCTGCGCGTGAATCGGAAGTCGTGCGCTCCGCTCGTGAGTGGCTGGAGCTTGGCGACCAGGGGCGCTGGAAAGACAGCTGGCTTGGGACCGCCACATCGTTCCAGAAATCGAACACGACCGAGAAATGGGCGGAGGTTTCGGAACAGGTCCGGGTGCCCCTGGGTGCGGTCGTTTCCCGGACCGCGCTGAGCCAGGAAAGCGTGCCCGCGCCGCCCGCCGGCGTAGAGGTGGTCAAGTTCCGCACCAGCTTTGCGAACAAGGCCGACGTCATCGAGACTGTCAGCCTCGCCCGCGAAGGCTCCGACTGGAAGGTCGTAGGAATCTATCTCGACTAGGTGCTGGCGGGGCGCCGCCGCCCATCAATACATGTGCTGGCCGCCGTTGATCGACAGCGTCGAACCGGTGATGAAGCCCGCATTCTCGTCGCACAGGAAGGCGACGCCGCGCGCGATCTCATCGGCCTTGCCGAGCCGCCCGACCGGGATCCGGGCGACGATCTTTGCAAGCACGTCCTCGGGCACAGCGGCGACCATGTCGGTGTCGATATAGCCGGGCGCGACCGCGTTCACCGTCACCCCGAAGCGCGCGCCTTCCTGCGCAAGCGCCTTGGTGAAGCCGTGGATTCCCGACTTGGCGGCGGCATAATTGACCTGCCCGTACTGGCCAGCCTGGCCGTTGATCGATCCGATGTTGACGATCCGGCCGTATCCCCGGCTCGTCATGCCGTCGAACACCGCCTTTGCCATGTTGAAGCAACCGCCGAGGTTGGTGTCGATCACTTCCTGCCACTTGGCATGGTCCATCTTGCGCATGGTCGAATCGCGCGTGATCCCGGCGTTGTTGACCAGCACGTCGACCGGACCCAGCTCCTGCTCGACCTGGCGAACGCCTTCCTGGCAGGCGTCGTAATCGGAGACGTCCCACTTGTACGACTTGATCCCGGTCCGCTCGGTGAAGGCCTTCGCTCTCTCCTCATTGCCGGCATAATTGGCCGCGACAGTCATGCCCATGTCCGTGAGCGCGATGCTGATCGCCTCGCCGATGCCGCGCGTTCCTCCAGTGACGATCGCCACCCGGGCCATTTTACTTCCTCCTGTGTCTGGTCAGCGGGCCGCTTAGGTTGGCTCGAGCCAGCCTGCAAGCTCGCGGCGGACCAACCCCTCTAGCATCGCCATTCCCTCGGGCGAATCGTTGAGGCAATCGAGCCGCGCGAACCGCTCGCCCCCGGCTTTCGCAAACGTGTCGCGGCCGCGGATCGCGAGCTCCTCCAATGTCTCGACGCAGTCGGCGGAAAAGCCGGGCGCGGCGATCGCGAGCCGGGTGACGCCCTGCCCCGGATAGGCGGCGAGCACGTCCTCCGTCGCCGGCTCCAGCCATTTGGCCCGGCCGAAGCGGGACTGGAAGGCGACGTCCGTGGGGATGGTCAGCCGTTCGCCCAGAAGCCGCGCCGTCTTCCGGCAATGGCAGTGATAGGGGTCGCCGAGCTCGAGCGTCCGCTGCGGCATGCCGTGAAAGCTGAGCAGCAGCCTTTGCGGCTCGAAATCGAGCGCTTCGAGCTGGCGCTCGATGCTGGCCCGAAGCGCCTCGATGTAGAGCGGATCGTCATAATAAGGCGGCAGCGTCCGAAGCGCCGGCTGCCGCCGCACCGAGGCGAGCGCCGCGTAGAGCGCGTCCTGCGCGGTCGCAGTCGTCGCCGCGCAATATTGAGGGTAGAGCGGGGCGGCGAGGATCCGGTCGCATCCCTGACCGATCATCCGCTCGAGAGTCGCGGCGATCCCGGGATTGCCGTAGCGCATCGCGAACTCAACCCGCACCTTTTCACCGAGCCGCTCGCGAAGCGCCTTGGTCTGGTGGCGGGTGATGACCGCCAGCGGTGAGCCGTCGTTGGTCCACACCTGGCGATAGGCGTGCGCCGACTTGCCCGGGCGCGTCCTCAGGATAATTCCGTGAAGGATCGGCCGCCACAGCCAGCGCGGGATTTCCACGACGCGGGGGTCCGACAGGAATTCGGCGAGGTAGCGGCGAACCGCGCCTGGCTCCGGAGCGTCAGGGGTACCGAGGTTGACGAGAAGCACGCCAACACGCCCATGCTCGATCTGCGGATGTCCTTCGGGAGCGGCCGTCATCGCGCGTATTTCGCCTTCAGCTCGATCCGGTCGATCTTGCCGGTTCCGAGGCGGGGCAGCGGCTCTTTCAGGAAGACGAACCGGGCGGGGATCTTGAAGGCGGAAATCCGCGCTTCGAGGAAGCTGCGAAGCTCGTCCTCATCGAGCCCGCCCGGCGCATGGATGACCGCGACCGGGACTTCACCAAGGCGCTCGTCGGGCGCGGCGAACACCGCCGCTTCCGCC
Organism: Sphingomicrobium sp.; assembly: GCA_035710105.1. Lineage (GTDB taxonomy): Bacteria > Pseudomonadota > Alphaproteobacteria > Sphingomonadales > Sphingomonadaceae > Sphingomicrobium. The sequence goes on from DASTDZ010000133.1 coordinate 24,559, forward strand.
ACCTTCGGGTGCGCGTAGCAGGCGGCCTCGACCTCGGCCGCGGCGATGTTCTCGCCGCCCCTGATGATGATGTCCTTCTTGCGGTCGACGATGAACAGATAGCCGTCCTCGTCGAGATAGCCGATGTCGCCGGTGCGAACGAAACCGTCGGCGGTGAAGGCGGCGCAGGTTGCCTGCTCGTCACACCAATAGCCCTTGAAATTGGCCGCCGAGCGAATCCCGATCTCGCCGCGTTCGCCGGGCGGCAGGTGGGAATCGCCTTCCCCCAGGATCGCGAGCTCGACGAACGGTATTTGCGGCCGCCCGGTC
>DASTDZ010000134.1:0-3758 GCA_035710105.1 Sphingomicrobium sp.
GTACGCGGGCTGTCGCCGCTACTCACCCAAAGGTCGATCTCGCCGCACGTGCAGATCGGCGGCCTGCCCATCGCCAGCAGGATGGCGCCGGTGGCGCCAATGATCAGAAATGCTGCGAGCGCGGCTCGAATGGTTCGGGGCACGGGACGACGCGTAGCACAAGCATCCGGCTTGCAAAGCGCCGCTCGTGGGGCGATCAGTCCGCAATGCTCCGCGCTTATGGTCCTGATTGCACGGGTGAGCCGATCGACGTTGGGCGCGAATCCATCCCGGCAAGAGCGACCTGGATCGATCTTTACGATCCGACGGAGGAGGAAGAGCGCCTTGTCGAGCACAGTATAGGCGTCGAGATTCCCACTCCAGCCGAACTTGCGGAGATCGAACCGTCCAGCCGTCTCTACGAGCAGGACGGCGCGCTCTATATGACCCTGAGCGTGCTGTACGGCGTAGAGGAAGGCCGCCCCTCAAGCGCCCCGATTGGCTTTGTCCTGGCCAATGAGCGCCTGGTGACGGTGCGCTACATTACGCCCAAGCCGATACGCACCTTTTCCGATCATGCCCGGCGCGATGGAGCGCCGGTAAGTGACTCCTTGACGGTATTGTGCGGTCTTCTTGACGCGATCATTGCGCGTCTGGCGGATGAGCTCGAGGCACTTGCCTCCGAGATCGAGACGATTTCCAGCCACATCTTTTCCGGCACGCGCGAAGCAAGGCGCATTCCAGCCACTCGCCTGACTATGCTTCTCAATCGGATCGGCAAGACGCAGCTGCTGCTCGCCAAGGTCCGCGAGACGGAGACGAGCACGAGCCTAGCCCTGAGCTTCCTTGGCGCGAGCTCCCGGCTACGGTCGCGTGAGGCGGCGGCCGCTCGCGAGCACGTCGCGAGTCTTTCTGCAGACACGTCGTCGCTCGGCGACCACAGCACCTTCCTGGCGAACCATCTCTATTTCCTGCTTGATGCGGCCGTCGGGTTTATCAGCATCGAGCAGAATGCGGCGATGAAGTTGTTTTCCTGGGCGGCCCTGGTCTTCCTTCCGCCAACGCTGATCGCCGGCATCTACGGCATGAATTTCGAGCACATGCCGGAGCTAAGCTGGACCTACGGCTATCCGCTTGTGCTGGCTCTGATCGTGGCGAGCGCCGTCCTGCCGCTTTGGTACTTGAAGCGTCGCGGCTGGATCTAGGCGTCGAGCTTGTCGCTTTCGGCCGCACCCGTGACGGCGGTTTTCACGGTCTTCCGGCGGGCGAGCGCGGTGTAGGCGAGCGCCAGCTGCCCTGCTATTTCCAGCTCCTCGCCGTCTTCACAGCAGAAGGCTGCGGCCCTGGCTTCCGCCGCGCGCTTGCGGAAATAATCCCCGTCATGCGCCAATTTTGACTTCCTCCTCTGAGCGATACCCGCATTGTAGCGCGAAACAGCGACAAATCCGAGACCGACGGGCTCGCCTGACCCGTTCCTCGGCTCAGCCGGACGCAACTGTAACGAAGGCCGCCCGTTTGAGCTTGCTTGACCGCTTCCGGCCCAAGGAGAAATCGTGAGCGAACCTGCAAGCCAAGCCCCTGAGTCCAGGCCGCTCGATGCCGTGGCGGTTCGCGCCAGACGAAAGTTCCAGCTTGGCTTCGGCAAGCTCGGCCCGGGGCTGATCACCGGCGCGGCGGACGACGATCCGAGCGGGATCGCCACTTACTCGCAGGCCGGGGCCCAATTCGGCCCAAACATGCTGTGGACGCTGGTCTTCACCTACCCGCTGATGGTGGCGATCCAGGCGATCAGCGCGCGCATCGGCCGGGTGACCGGCAATGGCCTGGCGGCGAATCTCAGGCAGGTAATGCCAAGGCCGATCGTGTCTGGCCTCGTCATCCTGCTGTTCGTCGCCAACACCATCAATATCGGCGCCGACCTTGCCGCGATGGGGGCGGCCGCCGAGCTTCTGGCTGGGGGCGGCGCCGTGGTCTTCACCCTTGTCGCCGCGCTGCTCTCGCTCACCCTCCAGGTGCTGGTGCCCTACCATGTCTATGTCCATTATCTGAAATGGCTGACGCTTGTGCTGCTGGCCTATGTCGGGGTCGTCTTCGCGGTGAAGATCGACTGGAGCCTGGTGGGATCGGCGGTCATTTCGCCGGACATTGCCTTGTCGCCGGAATGGATCACCATGATTGTCGCCATCTTCGGAACGACGATCAGCCCCTACCTGTTCTTCTGGCAAACGGCCGAGGAGGTCGAGGACATGGAGATGCGCAACCAGGCCGACCTCAACCACATGCACCCGCAGGCGGCCCGGCGGCAGCTCAACCGCATGGCGTGGGATACGTTCACCGGCATGGCGATCTCCAACCTCATTGCCTTCTTCATCATGCTGACCACGGCGGTGACCCTGAACCAGCAGGGGGTGACCGACATCGAGACTTCGGCGCAGGCCGCCGAGGCGCTGGGGCCTATCGCCGGTGACCTCGCCTTCCTGCTGTTCGCGCTCGGTATCGTCGGAACGGGCTTCCTCGCGGTGCCGGTCCTTGCCGGCTCGAGCGCTTACGCGGTGTGCGAATGCTGGGATTTCCCCAAGGGCCTCGAGAAGAGCCCGAAGCAGGCCAAGGCCTTTTACGGAGTCATCTTCGCGGGAATGGCGCTGGCGCTCGGCGTCCTCCTCTCGCCGATCGACCCGATCCGCATGCTGGTCTGGTCGGCCGTCATCAACGGCATGATCGCGGTCCCGATCATGGCCGCGATGATGATCGTCGCCCGCAAGCACGGGCAGATGGGCGTGTTCGTCGCGACGCGTTGGCAGAGCATCCTCGGTTGGGCGGCGACGGCGGTCATGGCGGTTGCCGTCATCGCCATGCTGGTCCTCGGCTGAATGCGCGCCTTTGCGGGGCCGCCGCCCGGTTGCTAAGGGGCGCACGCCGCCCACGTCCGCGGCATTTTTGGACAAAGCCAGGAACCAGGGATGACGCCGACCGGCCAGGATAGCCTCAATACCCGTTCGACCCTCACCGTCGGCTCGAAGACCTACACCTATTTCTCGCTTGCCAAGGCGTCCGAAACGCTCGGCAATATCTCGCGCCTGCCCTTTTCGATGAAGGTGCTGCTCGAAAACCTGCTTCGCTTCGAGGACGGCGAGACGGTGACGGCCAAGGACCTCGAGTCCATGGCGGAATGGCTGAAGGAACGGCACGTCAACCGCGAGATCCAGTACCGCCCGGCCCGGGTGCTGATGCAGGATTTCACCGGCGTTCCAGCGGTCGTCGACCTTGCGGCGATGCGCGACGCGATGACCAGCCTTGGCGGCGACCCGCAGAAGATCAATCCGCTCGTGCCGGTGCACCTCGTCATCGACCACAGCGTCATGGTCGATGAGTTCGGCACCCCGCGCGCGTTCGAGAAGAACGTCGAGTTCGAATACGAGCGCAATTCCGAGCGCTACGAGTTCCTCAAGTGGGGAAGCCAGGCGTTCGACAACTTCCAGGTCGTCCCGCCCGGTACCGGCATCTGTCACCAGGTCAATCTCGAGCATATCGCCGCCTGCGTATGGACGGGTGTGGGCGCCGGCGGCGAGACCCTCGCCTATCCCGACACATTGGTCGGGACCGACAGCCACACGACGATGGTCAATGGGCTCGGCGTGCTCGGCTGGGGCGTCGGCGGGATCGAGGCCGAGGCGGCGATGCTCGGCCAGCCGGTCAGCATGCTGATCCCCGAAGTGGTCGGCTTCCGCCTCGACGGCGAACTAAGGGAAGGGATCACGGCGACCGACCTCGTCCTGACC
>DASTDZ010000135.1:0-15395 GCA_035710105.1 Sphingomicrobium sp.
ACGGCTCCCCCGCGCCATTCCGGCATGGGCCGCTCGCCGAGTGCAACCTCCACCGCCGCTGCAGCCAGCAGGCGGGTGGAATCGAGGATCGGCAGCGGTGAAATATCCTGGGTGATCAACAGCGGAATCTCGGTGCAGACCAGCGCAACCGCATCGCAGCCGTCAGCCTTCAGTTTTTCGATGATCCGGATATAGGTGTCGCGCGACGCGCCCTTGAAGATGCCGAGGCACAATTCGTCCATAATGATGTCGTGGACCTGCTTGCGATCCGCCCCGCCGGGGATTGCCCAGCTCATTCCACGCCGGCCCAACGCACCAGGGTAGACCGGTCCCGTCATCGTCCAGTTGGTGCCAAGAATGCCTACCTTTGTCCGGCCATCTCGACGCGCCTTTTCGGCGACCACCTCGCCAATGTGCAAACCGGGAATCGGGAACGGCTCACCCGATGACTCCATCGCGATATGCGCCGTATTGTCGGGCAGAACGAAAAAGTCCGCGCCTGCCGCAGCAATCTTCCTGGCGTCCTCGATGAAGAACTGGCGAAGCGCGCTATTGTCGCCACGATCCCACGCATCGAGCACCAGTGCCATGGGGCTGCACGTCATAGTGATTTCGGGGTGCATGTGGGCCCCCAGACGCTTCACGCCTTCAAGGCAGGCCGTTCGAAAGCAAAGCGTCGCACCTTCGAAACTGTGCGCCAAAATGCCGATATGCTTCATTCCACCGTGACGCTTTTCGCCAGGTTGCGGGGCTGGTCGACGTCCGTGCCCTTGGCGACCGCCACGTGATAGGCGAGCAGCTGAACCGGCACTGCGTAAACCAGCGGCGCGATCAGCGGGTGCACCTCGGGCATTTCGATGGTCGCCATCGTGCCCTCGCCCGCCGCTTCCAGGCCGCGCGCATCGCTGATCAGGACGATCTTGCCGCCGCGCGCGCGGACTTCCTGCATGTTGCTGACGGTCTTTTCGAACAGCGGCCCCGAGGGCGCGAGGACGATCACCGGCACGTTGTCGTCAATGAGCGCGATCGGGCCGTGCTTCATCTCGCCCGCCGCATAGCCCTCAGCATGAATGTAGCTGATCTCCTTGAGCTTGAGCGCGCCTTCCAGGGCCATTGGATAATAAGGGCCGCGGCCGAGATAGAGCACGTCGCGGGCCGGGGCGATGAGGTGCGCCATTGCCGCGATATCGTCGTCGTGGCCGAGCGCGGCGTTGAGCGCCGCCGGGGCTTCCTGCAGGTGGGCGACCAGGTCTCGTTCCTCCTCGCGGTCCATTCGGCCCTTGGCGCAAGCCAGGTTGGCGGCGAGCGCGGCCAGCACCGCCAGCTGGCAGGTGAAGGCCTTGGTCGAGGCGACCCCGATTTCCGGTCCCGCATGGGTGGGGAGCAGCAGGTCGGCCTCGCGCGCCATCGAGCTGGTCGGGACGTTGACGACCACCGCAATGCGCTGGCCCTGCGCACGCGCGTGGCGGAGAGCCGCAAGCGTGTCCGCGGTCTCGCCCGACTGGCTGACGAAAAGCGCAAGCCCGCCCGGCTCGAGCACCGGGTCGCGGTAGCGGAACTCGGACGCGACATCGATGTCGACCGGCACTCGGGCGAACTGCTCGATCCAGTATTTCGCGACGAGGCCCGCATAATAGCTGGTCCCGCAGGCGACGATCGTCAGCCGCTCGACGGCCGCCAGGTCGAAGTCGAAATCGGGCAGCGCCACTTCGCCCTCGAACGGCCGGACATAGCTCTGGAGAGTCTGGGCAACCACGATCGGCTGCTCGAAAATCTCCTTCTGCATGTAGTGACGGTAATTGCCCTTCTCGACCGGCGCGGAGGACGCGCCCGATTCGACGATCTCGCGCTCGACTCGCTCGTTGTCCCGGTCGAAAATCTCGATTTCGTCGCGCGTCACGACCGCCCAGTCGCCTTCCTCGAGGTAGGCGATCCGCTGGGTCCAGGGCGCAACCGCGATCGCGTCCGATCCCAGGTAATTTTCTCCCTCGCCATAGCCGACGGTGAGCGGCGCCCCCATGCGCGCGCCGATGACGAGGTCGGGATGGTCGCGAAACAGGAAGGCCATCGCGAACGCGCCCTGAAGCCGCGGGAGAACGGCCGCGACCGCCTCGGTCGGTGACATGCCTTCCTCGATCTGGCGGGCGACGAGGTGGCCGACGACCTCTGTGTCGGTCTCGCTCTCGAACTTGCGTCCTTCCGCGATCAGCTCGTCGCGAAGCGGCTTGAAATTCTCGATGATGCCGTTGTGGACCAGGGCCACCGGACCGACGATGTGCGGATGCGCGTTGCCGACCGTCGGCGCGCCGTGGGTCGCCCAGCGCGTGTGGGCGATGCCGACGATTCCGCCCAGCGGATCGGAGTCGAGCTCGCGCTTCAGATTGTCGAGCTTGCCCTCGGCCCGGCGGCGGTCGAAGCCACCGTTGGCGATCGTGCAGATCCCAGCCGAATCATAGCCGCGATACTCGAGCCGCCTAAGCCCGTCGAAAAGCCGCCCGGCGACTTCGCGCTTGCCGACGATCCCAACGATTCCGCACATGCTACTCGGCCGCTCTCTTCGTCATCCGCTCGCGGAATTTCCTCGCCCAGCCGGCAATGCCCTTCTGCTGGCTGCGCTCGACCGCCAGGCTGTCGGCCTCGACGTCGGTGGTAATGACCGATCCGGCGCCGACGACCGCGCCGTCGCCGATCGACACCGGCGCCACCAGCGAGCTGTTGGAGCCGATGAATGCGCCCTCGCCGATGATCGTCCGGTGCTTGCCGAAGCCGTCGTAATTGCAGGTAATCGTGCCCGCGCCGATGTTGGCACCGCGACCGACCTCGCTGTCGCCGACATAGGACAAATGGTTGACCTTGGCGCCGGCGCCGACAGACGCCTTCTTCAGCTCGACGAAATTGCCGACCTTCGAGCGCTCGGCGAGGACCGTGCCCGGGCGGATCCGGGCGAAGGGGCCGATCTGGGCCCTGGCGCCGATGACCGCGCCCTCGATATGGCTGAACGCCTTGATGGTCGCGCCATCGGCGACTTCGACTCCGGGGCCGAAGACGACGTGCGGCTCGACGGTGACGTCGCGGCCCAGCTTGGTGTCATAGGCGAACCACACGCTTTCGGGGTCGATCAGGGTCGCGCCTTCGTCGAGCACCTGCTCGCGCCGCCGCCGCTGCCATTCGAGCTCGAGGTGCGCGAGCTCGGCACGGCTGTTGACGCCCGCGGTTTCATAGGGATCGCCCTCGATCACAACCGCTTCGCGACCTTCCGAAGCGGCGATGTTGACGACGTCGGGGAGGTAGTATTCGCCCGCCACATTGTCGTTCTTCACCTGCTCAAGCCAGCCGAACAGGTCCCCCGCGCGCACGGCCATCATTCCCGAGTTGCAAAGCCGGACCGCGCGCTCCGCCTCGGTCGCGTCGCGGAACTCGACCATCTTGGCGATCCGGTCGCCCTCGCCGAGGATGATGCGGCCGTAAGCGGCCGGGTCGGCCGGCTGGGAAGCAAGCACGACCACGCCCGGTCCGTCGTCGCCGTCGAGCCGCTGGAGCATGCGCGTGAGCGTCGCGGCCTCGACGAACGGCGTATCGCCGTAAAGCACAAGGACCGGTCCCTCATAGCCGGCAAGCGCTTGCCGAGATTGCTGGACGGCGTGGCCGGTCCCCTTCTGCTCGGCCTGGTGGACGACGACGACGTCGCGGCCGTCGAGCGCCTGCTCGACCTGGTCGCGGCCCTTGCCGACGACGACAACGCGCTTCGTGGCGCCGAGCGAATCGACGCTCTCGAGCAGATGCATGAGCAGCGGCCGCGACGCGATCGGATGCAGCACCTTGTGCGTGTCCGACCGCATCCGGGTGCCCTGGCCCGCAGCGAGGATAACAACTGCAAAATCGCGCATTTGGCTCATTCTTTGCGGGTGAATGGCACGGCCCGCACATCCGCGCCAGTGGCGGCAGCACCGAAAAAAAGGGCGGCCCCGAAGGACCGCCCAGGATCAGAGGAAAGAGTGCGATCCTTGCCTAGAAGGTCGCGTAGGCTTCATTGCCGACGAACCCCATCTTCTCGACGTGCGCGCGCTTGGTGATGGCGAGCACCTCATCGACTAGCGCATAGCGTGCGTTCGGCTCGGGCTGCAGGTGAAGCTCCGGAATCGGGTCCATCTGCTGCGTCGCGTCGAGATAGAGGCGAAGCTGCTGTGGAGAGACCGGGGCGCCATTCCACAGGATCTGGTTGCTCGCGGTGATCACCACCTTGTTCTTCACCGGGTCGACCGGCGGCGGTGTCTGCTGGTCCTGATTCTGCGGCAGGTCGAGCTTCACCGCGTGCGTCTGCACGGGAATCGTGATGATGAACATGATCAGCAGAACCAGGAGGATGTCGATGAGCGGGACAACGTTCATGTCCAACATCGGCTCGCCCTTGGGATTGTCGCTGCTGGCTTGCATCGCCATTGCAATAAACTCCTAGTTCGCGCGGTAGCCGGCCATTGGCGGCGGCTCCGAAATAAAGCCGATGCGGGCGAAACCGGCGCGCTGCATCGTGAAAATCGCCCCGCCGATACAGCGGTAGGGCGTGTTGACGTCGCCGCGGATATGCGCCTCCGGCATCGTCTCTTCAGTGAGGTTCTCGACCCCGCCGGCAGCCTCGATCGTATCTTCCAGCTTCTTCACGGCGCGGTCCAGAAGCTGCTGGCTGTTCACCCTGGTCAGGTTCCAATAGACCTCGCAGGTGCCGCCCGGCCCGCCACGAACCGTCAGCGAAACGTTCTCCGGCTTCGTCTGCGTCGGCTCATAGCGGACGTTCGGAAGCTGGACCGGGACGGTCTGGATGATGACCGGGACGGTGACGAGGAAGATGATCAGCATCACGAGCATCGTGTCCGCGAGCGGGATCACGTTGATGTCGGAGATGGCGTCTGGTTCTTCGCCGTCAACGGGTCCTACGTTCATTGCCATCGATAATGCGCCTTCATTCTAAGGGCTGGGGCAGCGAGGGCCGGGCCGCCCTGTGGCGGCCCGGCGTTTCGCACTGTCTCAGGCCTCGGTCTCTGCGCCGGTCTGCGTCGCGCCGGTGCGGAGCGGCTGACGCCCACCGGGGTTGCCGGCGGTCGTGGTCGAAGGAGCCGCGCCAGGAGCAGCCGCGCGCGGCGGGCCCTTCACCTCGGCGAACAGCGGCTTCACCTTGCCGTCGGACATTAGATAGCCGTGCAGGTCGTTCGTGAACGCCGCGAGGTCTTCCATGATCGACTTGTTGCGCCGGATCAGCCAGTTGTAGGCAAGCACCGCGGGAACGGCGACGACCAGGCCGAGCGCGGTCATGATCAGCGCCTCGCCGACCGGGCCGGCGACCGCGTCGATCGACGCCTGACCGGCGGCGCCGATCTTGATCAGCGCCCGGTAGATGCCGATGACGGTGCCGAACAGACCGATGAACGGAGCCGTCGAGCCGACCGTCGCGAGGAAGGCGAGGCCTTCGCCGAGACGGGCGCCGATCTGGCCCTGGCTACGCGCCAGGCTGTTGGCCATCCAGTCATGCTGGTCGATCGGGTCTGTCAGCTTGCTGTGCTGCTCCTGGGCGACCAGCGCGTCATCGACGATGGCGCGATAGGCGCTCTTCGGGTCGAGCTTCTTGGCGGCCTCGCGCAGGTTCGGCGAGTTCCAGAAGCTCGCGCGAACCTTGCGGCCCTGGGCGATGATCTTCTGCTGCTGCATCAGCTTGGTGAACAGGATGTAGAAGGAGAAGACGGACATCATCACCAGGATGATGAACACAGCCCAGGCGATAAGTCCGCCCTGCTGAAGCGCGGGCCACAGGCCGTAGGGGTTCTCCGCGGCGGGAGCGGCAGCGGCGGCTGCGGTGAGTTGGAGAAGTGCCATATTCTACTTTCCTCTGATTAACTTCTTGAAAGCTGCCGCCTCACTGGAGACGCCAGGTAATCCTCTGGTTGTAGGTATCCGTGGTCGGCTGCCCGTTGCTCAGCTTGGCCGGAGTGAAACGCGCACGGCTCGTCAGGATCCGGCACGTCGCGCGGTCAAGCGAATTGGAGCCGCTTGAGCTGGTAACGCTGCACCCCGTGACGCGTCCGTTGGTGCCGATGTCGAGTCGAACGGACACGGTGCCTGTCTCCTCGTTGCGGAGCGCGTCCTGCGGATAGTCCTCGGGCGAGAAAAGCGCCTGGAGGTTGCCGCGCGCGCTCTGCGCCTTGACCACCTTGGCGGCCGGCGGCGGCGGGGGAGCCGGCGGCGCTTGCGGAGTGATGATCGGCGGCGGAGCGACCGGCACCTGCACGATGGGCGGCGGCGGCATGACGTTGGTGCGCACGATCGGCGGCGGAGCGACGACCGGCGGCGGCTCGACCGGCTGGTCGGGCGGCGGGGGCGGCGGCTCCTCGGGGGGCGGCGGCTCTTCCTCGACGTCGAAGGTCTTGAGGTCCTCGGCCGCCTGCTTGATCACGTTGTAGGCGAGACCCGTGACGATCGCATAGCCCAGCGCGAACTGGAGTATGACGACGATAACGATCGCCAGGGTGCGGTTGCCGCTAAGTTCTTTGCGTTGGGCGTATGCCATTTACCCACATTTCTCCTCGAGACGCCGTGAACTCCACGGTCCGGACCGGGCCTCCCCTCATTTGGCCCCGCCACCAGATAGGAAACTGCCCATGTACTAAGGTCTCATGGTCAGCAAGCGCGCCTCCTTATTGCCGCTTCAAGTGCCGTGCAAGCGGTTTTGTTCCACGGCACCAACGTCTTTGCTCAGGAGTCCGGGAACGCGCCTTTGAACGAAGCCAGCTCGACCCCTACTCCCTTTGCGTCGGGATAGATGTCCGGCTTCGAGCTCGAGACCCTGAGCGCCCGCACGCCGCGCATCGCGGCGAGCCGCATGTAGAGCGCCTCGACGAAGGATTCCTGCAAATTGTAGCGCCGCGCTCCGGCGAGCTCGACCACCTGGTGCCGCACATAATCATAGTCCCACGCGAGGCCGGGATCGTCACCCTCCGGCGCCCCCGCCTCGTCGAGCCAGACCTCGACCGTGACCAGCAGCCTTTGCAGCGCCCCGACCTCGAAATCGTGAAAGCCGATGTCGGCCATCACCTCGAGCGAATCGAGCAGGATCCGGGCAGATTTCGGCCGCAGCGAATCGGGTACGAGGCCGCTGAGCTTGGGTGTGTCCATCATCGCTCCAGGAACTGGACGTCGCGACCGGGGGGGTCGAACTTCTGGCCGCCGTCGATCGTCAGCACTTCGCCGGTCACGCTGCGCGCTGCAAGCAGATAGTCGATCGCCGCCATCACGTCCTCGGGCGTGACCCCGCGGCCGAGCGGGTTGCGGGCATGCATCGCGCGGTAGTTCTCCTCGCTCTGGCCAGGGGACTTGAGCATCAGCGCCGGGGCGATGGCATTGACCCTTATCCCCTTGCGCGCGAGCGCGCGCGCGGCAAGGCCGGTCGCCCCCATCAACGCCTGTTTCGAGAGCGTGTAGCTCAGGAAATCCGGGTTCGGGGCGAAGAGCTTGGAATCCAGCATGTTGACGACCAGCGCGTCGCCGCCCTGGTGGCGCCGCGCAAGCTCATCGATGAGGAGCAGCGGCGCGCGCACGTTGGCCTGCATGTGGGTGTCGAACTCGTCCGGGCTGAACTCGCCGAACCCGTCCCAGGCGAAACGCGCGGCATTGTTGACCAGCAGCCGGACCGGCGGAAGTCCGTCGGCTGCAGCGAAGATCGCGGTTGCGCAGTCGCGGTCCGTGAGCTCGGCGGCGACCGCGCTGGTTCCGCCCGGCGCCGGGTCACCCGGCCGGCGGACGTGGGCAAGCACGGTCCAGCCGCGCTCCGCGAGCGCCGTCGCGATCCGGGCGCCGACGCGCTTGCCGGCGCCGGTGACGATTGCTGTTCGGGGCTCCGCCATCCGGCCTAGTTGTCATCGCCGGCGAAGCGACGCAATCCATAGGCCATGCCCGAGACTAGGCCGCCTATCGAGCTCAAGGGACTGAGCCTCCCTGACCTGCAGCGGCTGATCGACGAGCGCCGCCTGCCGCCCGTCGACAGGTGGGACCCGCCCTTGTGCGGCCATTCAGGCATGCGAATCGCGGCCGACGGCAGCTGGCATCACAACGGCTCGCCGATCGCCCGCCCCGCCATGGTCCGGCTGTTCTCGACGATTCTGCGGCGCGAACCCGACGGCAGCCACGTGCTCGTGACCCCGATCGAGAAGCTCGGGATCGACGTCGAGCGGACGGCCTTCCGGGCCGTCGAGATGACGAGCGAAGGCTCGGGCCGGGACCGCCGCATCGCACTCGCGCTCGACAGCGGCGACGCGCTCATCGTCGGGCGCGACCATCCCCTCAGGATCGTCGAGGACGGGCTCGGCCCCTCGCCGCGGGTGCTGGTTCGCCACGGGCTCGAGGCGGAGCTGTCGCGGCCGGTCTATTACGAGCTCGCCGAGATCGCCCTTGCCGAAGGTGCGGACCCACCGGGCGTCTGGAGCGAGGGCTGCTTCTTCCCGCTCGGCCAGGCGCAATGAACCTGGTCGAGCGCCTGAGCGCGAGACTCGCCGTTCCTGCCGCCGAGGCCCCCGAGGCTGGCGACACGCCCGAGGCCAGCGCACTTGCCGGGACGGCGGCGGCGGTCCTCATCGCCGTTACCGACCGTCCGCACCCCGGGGTCGTCCTCACCGTCCGCCGCGAGCACCTGCGCACCCACGCCGGGCAGGTCGCCTTTCCCGGCGGCCGGATCGACCCCGGCGAGGAGCCGGTCGCAGCCGCGCTGCGCGAAGCGCAGGAGGAACTCGCGCTCGATCCGGCGCTGGTCGCCGTCGCCGGGACCCTCGACCCGTACCGGACGATCACCGGCTATCTTGTCACCCCGGTGCTCGGGGTGATCCCGCCGGGCCTTGCCCTCGTCCCCCACGACCATGAGGTCGCCGACTGGTTCGAAGCGCCGCTGGCGCATTTGCTCGATCCGGCGAACCAGCGGACAGAAAGCGTTGTTTCCGGCGGGCTCGAGCGCCGCTACTGGCGGATCGAATGGGACGACCGTCTGATCTGGGGAGCGACCGCGGCCATGCTGGTTAACCTGTCGCGACGGCTGCAATGGGCGTGAGGATCGACCCCAGGCACTGGCGCCGGCGGCGCGGCATGGCCAAGCTCCTCAAGGCGCTCGGCGCCGACGAAGGGATGACGCGCTATGTCGGCGGCGCGGTCCGCGACGGGCTTCTCGGCCTTCCGGTCAGCGACGTCGACCTCGCCACTCGGCTGAAGCCCGAGGACGTTGTCGAGCGCCTGCAGGCCGCCGGGATCAAGGCGGTCCCCACCGGTTTCGAGCACGGTACCGTGACCGCAGTCAGCGACGGTCATCCCTATGAGGTGACGACCCTTCGCCGCGACGTCGAGACCTTCGGCCGGCGGGCCAAGGTCGCCTATACCGACGACTGGAGCGAGGACGCCGCGCGGCGCGACTTCACGATCAATGCGCTGATGGCCGACCCCGCGAGCGGGGAGATCTTCGACTATTTCGGCGGGCTCGACGACCTCGAGCAAAGGCACGTGCGCTTCATCGGCGACCCCTACGAGCGGATCGCCGAGGACCATTTGCGAATCCTTCGCTTCTTCCGCTTTCACGCGCGCTTCGGCGCCGGCGAGCCGGATCCCGCCGCACTCGAGGCCTGTGCGGCGCGGGCCAACGACTTGATGGCGCTGTCGCGCGAGCGGATCGCCGACGAGATGTTGAAGCTGCTCGGCGTCGACGACCCCTGCCCGACGGTGCGGGTGATGCTCGATCACGGCATCTTGAAGCCCGTCATTCCCGAGATCGAGCCGGGCGCCGTGCATGCGCTGGAGAAGCTCATGCGGTCGGAAACCGAGGCGGGCGTCGCGCCCGACCCGCTTCGGCGGCTGGCCGCCCTGCTTCCCCGCGATCCCGAGGCCGCCGGCGCAGTCGCCGCACGCCTCAAGCTTTCGAACCGCGCCCGCAAGCGAATCGCCTGCGCCGCCGCCGCGGAGATTGCCGGAGACCCCCGGGAGACCGCCTATCGCCATGGGACCGAATGCGCGGTCGACCGGCTGCTGCTGGCCGGGCGTTCAGCCGATGCCGGCGAGATCGCCGGCTGGGCCCCACCCCGGCTGCCGGTACGCGGCGGCGCGTTGATCAAGCGCGGGCTTGCCGAAGGCCCGGTCGTCTCGCGGACATTGAGGCGGATCGAGGAACGGTGGATCGCGGCCGGCTTTGCGACCGGCGAGACGCTCGATGCCATCGTCGCGGAGGAAATCGAGTCCGGCCGGCGTTAACCCGGTCTCAACCCGCGGGCGGTTACTTCCGCAGATGGTTAATTGCGTGATGACCATTTTCCCGTCGCTTCGGGATCGGAGGGGGCCGGTGCGCCTGCGTGTTGCTGGCATTGCTGTCGTTGCAGCCGCGAGCGCGAGCGCATTCGCTATGCCCGCTCGCGCCGAGACGATCAGCGCCCAGGCCAAGGCCCAGGTCGTCAAGCCGCTGACGCTCACGTCCATCCAGGACCTCGACCTTGGCACGATGCTGCTGGCGCCCGGCACGTGGAGCGGCGCGAAGGTGAGCCTGTCGCGGTCTGGCGCCCTGACCTGCTCCGCCAACGTCACCTGCTCGGGCGCCACGCGCGTCGCCCGCTACAATGTCGCCGGGGGCAACAAGCAGACGGTGATCATCCACACGCCGAACGTCACGCTGGTCAACCAGGCGGACGCGGCGAAGACCCTGACCCTCGTTGTCGACAGCCCGGGCAGCCTCACCCTGACCAATTCCGGAGCGCCGGGGACCAACTTCAATCTCGGCGGCTCGATCACGCTCGACTCGACGACGGCGGAAGGCACCTACGTCGGCACCTTCAACGTCACCGTCGAGTATCAATAGGCTTGCCCGCCGACTGGCGCCGGCGCGCGTTGTAATAGTCCATCGCCGCTCCGGGCTCGAGCGGCCGCGCGAAATAATAGCCCTGACCGCTCGCGCAGCCGAGCGTCGCCAGGGTCGTCGCCAGCTCGACCGTCTCGATCCCCTCGGCGGTGGTCGACATGCCGAGCGCGTCGGCGAGGCTCAGGATCGCGCGGACGATGGCGACCGCGTCGGGGTCGACCATCATTCCCGAAACAAAGCTCTTGTCGATCTTCAGCACGTCGATCGGCAGGCGCTGGAGATAGGCAAGGCTCGAATAGCCAGTGCCGAAATCGTCCATCGCCACGGTCGCGTCGAGCGCCTTTAGGGATTCGAAAACACGCGTTGCCCGCGCCGGGTCCTGAAGGATCGAGCTCTCGGTCAGCTCGAGCGTCAGCCGGTCGCCGGTCATTCCGCTCGAACGAAGCGCGCTTGATACGATACCCGCGACATCGTCACGGGCAACCTGGATCGCCGACAGATTGACGGCGACGTAGAGCGGCAGGGTTTCGCCCGCCTCCTTGTCCCAGCCGGCCAGCGTGCGCACCGCCTTGTCCATCGCCCAGCGCCCGAGCTGGAGGATCAGCCCGGACTCCTCGGCGACCGGGATGAACTCGGACGGCGAGATTTCTCCGCGGTCGGCATGGACCCAGCGGGCGAGCGCCTCGAACCCAGCCACCTCGCCGGACTTCAAGTCGATCAGCGGCTGGTACGAAAGGTCGAGCTGGTCGCGCTCGAGCGCCCGGCGAAGCTCGGTTTCGATCGAGAAGCGCCGCCGGGCGAGGCTCGCCTGCTTCGGCTCGTAGATCTGAGGCGCTCCGCACTGCTTGGCTTGCTTGACCGCGAATTGCGCGTTGCGGAACAGCTCCTCCGCTTCCTGCCCCTCCTGCATCAGCGCGACTCCGATCGCGCATTCGACCCGGATGTCGAGGTCGGAGATGTGGAAGGGCGCCGACATCACCTCCTGGATACGGTCCGCGGCCGTCAGCGCATCTTCGATCCCGCGGCGAAGGGAAACAAGGATTCCGAATTCGTTGCCGCCGGTCCGGGCAAGGACGTCGCCGCCGCGCAGGGCCGACATCAGCCGCCGCGCGAAGGTGATCAAAAGCTCGTCGCCGGCAAGGCTTCCGACGCTTTCGTTGATCCGGCTGAAGCGGAGCATGTCGACGACCAGCACCGCGTGCTCGACCTCGGCCGGCCCCAACTGGCCGGCGCGCTCGATCTCCTCGGTGAAGGATAGGCGGTTCGGAAGGCCGGTGAGGCTGTCGCGCAACATTTCCGCGCGAAGCGTGCGCTCCGCCTGAACCTCGACGGTACGGTCGACCACGCTCATCAGGCAGCGGGGCATCGCCCCCTTCCCCCGCGGAAGCGGTGCGAGCTTGATCCTCAGGTACCGCGCCGCCACCCCCTCTCCGTCCTTGAGATCCAGCTCGTCGCCGGAGAGCGGGTCCTCGAAGAAATTCTTGAACAGGTCCGCGATCGGGCCGTCCCTGAGGCATTCGGCTTCGTTCCAATCGCTCGCCGTGCAGCTCGAGCGGGCAATCGCCTCGACGAAGCGGCTGTTGTGGGCGAGAACCCTGCTTGCTCCGTCCTGGGCGCGCCCGATCACTGCGGCGGCGATCGGCAGAGCGTCAAGCAGCGCGGTGTCGTCGGCGGTGGCCTGTGGCGGCTCCGCCGCCGGACCATCCGTTCGACGCGCGCGGGTCGGCACCCCGGAACGCTGTTTCGCGGCTTGCATCGCAGGGCATATGAACGAGAGGGGTTAATTCGAAGTATCCGGCCCCCGCTGTAGGCCGTTGTTGACCGGTGATGGTTAACTCAGCCGAAACGGTTTGACCGCGGGAATCCGACCGGCGGCATGCGCCCGGCCGCGCCGCGCGCCGCGCGCCACGGCGTGAGGTCGGTTTCGGTCCGGGTCCGCCCGCTTTCACCACCTAGGCTCCAGCTCAAGCCGTCCGCCAGGCGGAACGGCAAGGCGTCCGAAAGTCCGCCGTCCCGGAAGCGCTGGAGCATCACGCCCTGGCCCCGCGCAAGCTCGGGAAGATCGGCGAGCGGGAACACCAGCAGCTTGCGGTTCTCGCCAACCGTTGCCACCGCGTCCGCGCCTTCGGTCACCGGCCGCACGACCGCCAGCTTCGCCCCCGGCCTCAGGTTGACCAGCTGCTTGCCCTTGCGGGTCTCGGCGATCGTCGAATTCGCAGAGGCGATGAAGCCGCGGCCGTCGCTCGAAGCGACCAGCAGCTTCATCCCCGGCCTGGCGACCAGCAGATTGACGACCTCGACCTCGGGCTGAAGGTCGATCTGGAGCCGGACTGGCTCGCCGAAGCCGCGGCCGCCGGGCAGCCTGTCGCCTGGCAGGGTGTACACTCGCCCGTTGTCGGCGAAGAGCGCGAGCTTGTCGGTCGTCTGCGCGTGGAAGTGAATGAAGGGGCCGTCACCCTCGCGCCACTTGAGCTGCTCGACCTCCTCAAGCGCGACATGGCCCTTCATCGCCCGGATCCAGCCGCGCTGCGACAGAATGACGGTAATCGGTTCCTTCTCGATCATCGCCGACCAGTCGATTTCGCGCACTGCAGCGGCTTCCTCTATCCGGGTCCGGCGCGGGTCTCCGAACTTTTCCCTCACCGCTTGCAGGTCCTTCTTCAGCCGGTTCCTCTGTTTGCGCGGGCTTTCGATCAGAGCGTTGAGCTCCTCGCGCTCCTTCGCCAGTGCTTCGCGCTCCCTGGCGATCTGCACTTCCTCGAGCCGCCGAAGACTGCGCAGGCGCATATTGAGGATCGCCTCGGCCTGCCGCTCCGAAAGCGAGAATTCGGCCATCAGCAGCGGCCTCGGCTCGTCCTCGTTGCGGATGATCGCGATCACCCGATCGAGGTTCAGGAAGGCGATGAGGAAGCCGTCGAGAAGCTCGAGACGGTCGTCGATCTTGCCGATCCGCTCGCGGCTTCGCCGGACCAGCACCTGGAACTGGAAGGCGAGCCAGGCGGTGAGGGCCTGCTTGAGGCTCATCACGATCGGCGTCCGGGTCGAGTCGAGGACGTTGAGGTTGAGCGGGAAGCGGATCTCCAGGTCGGTCAGGCGGAAAAGGCTCTCGAGCAGCAGGTCGGGATCGACGGTGCGGCTTCTGGGCTCGAGGATCAGCCGGATTTCCTCGGCGCTCTCGTCCTTGACGTCGGCCAGGATCGGCAACTTCTTGTCGGCGATCAGGGCGGCGATCTGCTCGATCAGCTTGCCCTTCTGAACGCCGTAGGGAATTTCGCTGACGAGAAGATGCCAGCCGCCTCCCTTTTCCTTTTCCTGGGAGACTGACGCCCGCAGGCGGAACGCGCCGCGGCCGGTTGCATAGGCTTCGGCGATGCTCGCCCGGCTTTCGACGAGCACCCCGCCGGTCGGGAAATCGGGGCCGCCGACGAAGTCGAGCAGCGCCGAATTCTCGGCCTTGGGATTGTCGATCAGGTGGATCGCGGCATCCACCAGCTCACCGACATTGTGCGGCGGGATCGATGTCGCCATCCCGACTGCAATCCCGCTCGCGCCGTTGGCGAGCAGGTTCGGGAACAGCCCCGGGAAGACCTCGGGCTCTTCCTCCTCGCCATTGTAGGTCGGGCGGAAGTCGACCGTGCCTTCGTCGACGCCCGCCATCAGTTGAATCGCAACTGCCGTCAGCCGCGCCTCGGTGTAGCGATAGGCGGCGGCGTTATCGCCGTCGACATTGCCGAAATTCCCCTGGCCATCGACCAGCGGATAACGGAGCGCGAAATCCTGCGCGAGGCGGACCATCGCGTCATAGACCGACGAGTCGCCGTGCGGGTGGTACTTGCCGATGACGTCGCCGACCACGCGCGCCGACTTCTTGAACGCCGCGCCGGGGTCGAGCCGCAGCAGCCGCATCGCCCACAACAGCCGGCGGTGAACCGGCTTCAGCCCGTCGCGGACATCGGGAAGCGAGCGCGCCGTGATCGTCGACAGCGCATAGACCAGATAGCGCTCGGAGAGCGCGGCATCGAACGGGGTTTCGATAATCGAGGAAGCTTCGGGATCGGCCATGAGCGCTCGCTAGCAAGGCGCGGCCGCGCTTGCCACAGCCTTGCCTGCCTGGCGGTCAATGCTCGCTGGTGAACCTCAGTTCGTGTCGTCGACCTCGATCGGGTCCCAGTCGCTCGGGTCGGAGCCGCTGGTGATCCCGGTGTCGACCACTTCCTCCTCGTAGAGCCCGGATTCGTCGACGTTGTCCTCGTCGTCGTCCTCTTCGTCCCCGCCGTAGACCGCATAGGCATAGAGCCAGCCGGGGACCTCATCGCGGAACAGGATGGGGAAGTCGATTGGCGGCGGACCAGGCGGCGGCGGCGGCGGCGGCGGTGGCGGCGGCGGCGGCGGAGGCGGCGGAGGCGGTGGCGGTGGCGGCGGCGGCGGCGGTGGCGGCGGCGGCGGCGGCGGCGGTGGCGGCGGCGGCGGCGGTGGCGGCGGCGGCGGCGGAAAGTAAGACTCTTATCGCCATTCGAAGACATTCAGAGGG
>DASTDZ010000136.1:0-2657 GCA_035710105.1 Sphingomicrobium sp.
CGTGCTCGCCGAGATGAACGAGCACGTCCGCGAGGCGCTGATCGACGCGCTTGCCCCGGACCAGGTCGCAAGGATCGCCGGCGAGCTCGAGACCGACGACGCGGTGGCGATCCTCGAGGACCTCGAGGAGGACGAGCAGCAAGCCGTCCTGCGCGCGATGGAGCCCGACGACCGCGCGGCGATCGAGGAAGCGCTCACTTACCCCGAGGAATCGGCCGGCCGGCTGATGCAGCGCGACCTGATCGCCGTGCCAGAGCATTGGAACGTCGGGCAGGTGATCGACTATCTGCGCTCGACCCGCGACCTTCCGACCGATTTCTGGGAAGTGTTCGTCGTCAGCCCGACCCACCACCCGGTCGGAACGTGCAAGCTATCGACCATCCTTCGTGCGCCGCGCTCGACCCCGGTAGCCGAGGTGATGCAGCGCGAGCAGACCCTGATCCCGGTCGACATGGACCAGGAAGACGTGGCGCTTCGCTTCCAGAAATATGCGCTGGTGTCGGCGGCGGTCGTCGACGGCGAAGGCCGGCTGGTCGGAATGATCACCGTCGACGACATCGTCCACATCATCCAGGAGGAAGCGAGCGAGGACGTTTTGCGCCTGTCCGGCGCCGGCGACGAAGGCGACATCAACGAGCCGGTCGGCGAAAGCTATCGGGCGCGCGTGCGCTGGCTCATCGCCAACCTGCTGACCGCGCTCATCGCCACCTCCGTCATCTACCAGTTCGAAGGCACGATCGAGCGACTGGCGATCCTCGCCGCACTGATGCCGATTGTCGCCGCGGTCGGCGGCAACGCCGGCACACAGGCGCTCGCGGTCACCGTCCGAGCGCTCGCGACAAACCAGCTCACCGGCTCCAACCGCTGGCGCGCAGTCGGCCGGGAAGTCCGGCTGGCGCTTCTCAACGGCATGACCATCGCGCTTCTGATCGGTACCGGGGTCGCGCTGGTGCTTGGAAGCACCATGCTGGGCCTGGTCATCGCCGCGGCGATGCTGTTCAACATCATCGTCGCCGGCTTTGCGGGCGTGGTCGTGCCGCTGACCCTGGAAAGGCTGGGCACCGATCCCGCCGTTGCAAGCAGCGTGTTCCTGACCACCATCACCGATTCGATGGGTTTCCTCTTGTTCCTCGGCTTCGCTTCGATGTCCGGCCTGGCCGGCTAGGCAGCGCCCGCGAGCGCGAACTCACCCGGCACCGGCCGTGCCGGCCGCGCCAGCAAATGCCCCTGGGCAATCATGATCCCGATCCTTCGCAGGCTGGCGAGCTCGGCCTCGGTCTCGACTCCCTCGGCGACGATTTCGCAGCCGACGGCGCGTGAAAAGCTGAGCAGCGAGCTGACCAGCGCCCGCTTCGCCGAATCCCGCTCGAGGCCGCGGCAGAGGCTCATGTCGAGCTTGATGATATCGGGCCTGAGCTCGAGAATGTGGCGGAAGCTCGAATAGCCGGCGCCAGCGTCGTCGATGGCAAGCCTGAGGCCACGGCTGCGCAGCGGCGCGAGCGAATCGCGTAGCGCCTGGTAACAGCCGACCGCCTTGTGCTCGGTGATTTCGAGGATGAGGCGGTGGGGAAGCGCGGATCGCAGCCGATCGCACAGGTCTCCGTGAGCCAGCATCGCGGGCGAAATGTTGACGCTGAGCGACACAGTTTCGGGAATCACCTCCAGGGTTTGGAGCGCCCTGCCCGTGACCAGCGTCTCGAGCTCGGCCGCAAGGCCGACCTCGGTCGCCTCCTCAAACCATTCGTTGGGCGGCCGCACGGGCTCAGACCGGAAGCGGGCGAGCGCCTCGACGAACTCGACCCGGCCGCAATCGATCCGGACCGCCGGCTGGTGGACGATATCGAAATTGCCCGCATCGAGAATCGCTCGGATCCGCGTGTGCTTTGCCTCTTTCTCCCGCCTGCCGTCGATCGCGACCTGGATCTGCGCGCCTGCGACCTGAGCGAAAGCGTGCATCGTCGCCAGGTCCCGCTCCGTCAGCGAGCGGTCGGGTTCCTGACTGAAGCAACAAAAGGTTCCGAACAGCTCGCCGTCGCGAAGCCGGATCGGAACGCTGATGTGCGCGCCTACCGGCACCGCCTTGGTCGCCGCCAGGTGCCGCGTGAACGGATGCTCGGCCGGATCGCGGATCAGTTCCGGGAGCTTCTTTTCGGCGACCCAATGACAATAACTCTCCTCGAGCGGATCGGAACCGCCGACCTCGATCAGGCGCTCCCCGGTGCCGCAGTCGACGTAGCGGAACACGCGGCGGCCGCCGACGAATTCGGAGACGAAGGCAACCTTCATCCCGAGATGTTGGCGGGCGGCATGCAGAATGTCCTGGATGCTGCTTCCGGCGGTGAGAGGAAATCGGCCTGTCAGGGCAGGAACGATCATGGGCGTCCGCTTTCCAAATGGGGAGCCCACCGGCCGATCCGGTCGCTGCCCCTTCGAAGCTTCAACGGCCGGGGGCGTGCAGAAGACGCGTCGAATCAAGTCCGGTTCAGCGCATTGCCGGTCGAAATCGGCTCATTAACCAAGCCATTGTCGGATCGGGCTTCTTCGGCCATTTCGAGCACGGCCATGCCCAATCTCCATCTGACGAAGGTCGCCTTCAGTTGCGCCAGCCTCGAGACTCTACAGCGGCGGGTCGCCGCGCGCGCGCGTCACGGCGAACT
>DASTDZ010000137.1:0-5039 GCA_035710105.1 Sphingomicrobium sp.
CCGAGCAGGTCGGCGGCGTTGACAGTCGCCGCCTTGATCGCCTCGGCCGGCGGCATCCCGTATTTGACCATCAGCTCGAACTCGTCGGCGTTGCGGCCGTGCTTGGAAACGCCGGCGTCGGTGCCGAAGGCGATCTTGACCCCGGCCGGCCAGGCTTTCTGAAGCGACTGGCCGGTGATTCCGATGCGCCAGTCGATCTGCTGCTTGACCGCGCCGGTGTAGGCGTTGGGATCCTTCGCCAGACGCTCGAGATAGCCGTTCACCGTCGACAGGGTCGGCACATAATAGGCGCCCGTCTGCCGGAACAGGCGGAGGACCTCGTCGTCCATCACCGTTCCGTGCTCGATCGAGTCCGCTCCGGCGCGCAGAGCGAGCTTGATTCCGTCGGCGCCATGGGCGTGGACCGCGACCTTGCGGCCATAAGCATGGGCGGTCTGGACGAGCGCGCGCGCCTCGTCCTCGAACATCCGGGTTGCAAGCCCGGTGCCGCTGTTGACCCCGCCCGTCGTCGCGAACTTGATTACGTCGGCGCCGCGATCGATCTGGCGGCGGACGACACGGCGGCAGCTTTCGACGCTGTCGCAGAGGTTTTCGGGATCAGGCTCCCAGCGTTCGACCAACTCGTCGTTCAGCGAGCCGCGCCCGTCCATGTGCCCACCCGTCGTCGAAATCGACTCCGCGGCGTCCACGATTCGCGGCCCCTGCACCCACCCGCGGGCAACGGCATCGCGCAGCGCCAGCGTCACCCCCTTGTTGTCTCCGAGGTTGCGGACCGTGGTGAAGCCGGCGCGAAGAGTCTTCATGCCGTTCATCTGGGCTTCGAACGCCTGCAGCGGATGGTCGTCGCGGATTTCCGACAGAAGCCCCTGCTCTCCGCCGCGATCAGAATCGAGGTGGACATGGCTGTCGATCAGCCCCGGAAGCACCGTCTTATCCCGCAGGTCGACTAGATTTGCGCCGGCCGGCGGAGCGGCGTGCCCCTGCTGGACGGAAACAATGCGGTCCTGGTCGACGATGATGGTCGAGGCGCCGAGCGGCGGCTTGCCAGGGACCGCGACCACTCGGCCGGCGTGGATATAGGTTGGCGCGGCGAGCGCGGGGGAAGCGGCGGCGAACATGGCGGTCGCGAGCAGAGTGTGCTTGATCATGGGCTGCAGCTTAAGCCGCTCGCGCCGCCGCGCAACGGGCCTACTCGCTGGTCTTACCATCCCATTCTTCGCGCGCGTGGCGCGCCTCCGCCTCCGCCTTGGTCGCCTGGACCACGCCGTCCTTGTGCTCGGGCGGGGCGTAGATGGTGTAGAGCCGCAGGGAGCGCGAGCCGATATTACGGACATTGTGGCGCGCGCCCGCCGGCACGATCACCGCGAAATCGTCCTCAACCCGGTTCTCGCGGCCGTCGATGTCGATCGCGCCTTCGCCCTCCTCGATCCGGAAGAACTGGTCGCGGTCGGCGTGCACCTCCTCGCCGATCTCCTCCCCCGGCTGCAGGGTCATCAGCACCAGCTGCAGGTTGCGGCCGGTGTAGAGCACGCGCCGGAAGTCCTCGTTCTCCACCGTCGCCCGCTCGATATTGTCGCAATAGCCGCGCTTCATGGCCCTACTCGCTGCTGTTGTTGTCGACCGGCGCTCCGGTTTCGCCGGTGGCCTCTTCTTCTTCCTCGTCTGGCTCTGGCGGAGCCGCGCGCTCTTGCCGAGCCGCGGGTACGGGCTCGGCGGCGGCCGCGGCTTCGACTGCCTCGCTATCCTCCAGCGCCTGCGCTTCGGAAGCGTTCCCCGGCTCGCCGGATTCGTTGGCGACATCGGGGCCGAGCGCGGCATCGACCTGCTCTGGGGTCAGAGCGTTGGCGCCCCGCCCCATCAGCGCGTCCTCATCACCGCGGCCGCAGGCTGCGATTGCAAGCATGAGCGCGCCCGCGCCCGCGAATTTGCGGATGTCCATCCGGCACCCTTGGTTCGCCGCCGCCGGAAATTCAATCCGTGAAGATAGGCGAGGCGGCGGCGGCCGCTGTGCCTAATAGCCCGCCGGCCTGATCGGCACGCCCGACGGCGAGATCAGGTGCCAGGTTCCCCAGGCGTCGGTCACATGTTGTCCAACCGTGTCGCCCGGGAGCCGGTCGCGCGCATAATAATAGAGCGGCCAGCCGGCGTAGGTGACGTGCAATCCGCCGTGCATCGGCATCGACCCGATCTGCGCGGCGTTCACCCCGGCGCCCGCAACCGGCGGGACGTTCGAGACAAGAGGTGGCCAGACGCCAAGGCACGGGCCGATGCAGCGATGCGTGCCGCCCGGCATGCGCTCGCCCTCGAGTATGTACAGCGCCCTGCCAGCGCCATCGACCAGATAGGTGCCGAACGGGGCCTTGTTTGCTGTCGTCAGGCTCACCGCAGCGACGGGAACGACGGGAACCGGCGCCGGAGCGACGGTCGCGCAGCCCGCCAGCGCAGCAGCGGCGGCGGCGAACAGCAGCTTCGGAGTCTTCATAGAATCCTCCCTTCACTGGTGCTGCGCCATTGTAACGCACTGAAATCGCGGCCGTTCCTCGCCGCGCCGAAGCGATCAGGGAGTCTTGACCGGCTTGCCGCCCTTGATCACCGCAACCGGCCGCTCGAGCAATGTGACATCGGCCAGGGGATCGCCGCTCACCACGACGAGGTCGCCCCAGGCGCCCGGGACGATCCGCCCGATGTCGCTTCGTCCCAAAGCGTCGGCAGCATTCCTCGTCGCCGCCTGGATCGCCTCCAACGGCGTCATCCCATATTCGACCATCACCCGGAACTGCTTGCCGACCTGGCCGTGCGGCATCACGCCAGCATCGCTCGCGAATACCTGGCGGACCCCTGCCCGGTGGGCTTTCCTGAAATTGTCGCGCTGGATCTGCGCGATCTCGCGGTCCTTGCGCAGATTCTCCTCGAGCACGCCGTTCTTCTTGCCCTCCGCCTGTGTGTATTCGGTGTTGTAGATGTCCATCGCGAACCAAACCGGTTGCTTGCGTTGGACTGCGAGCCGGATGCCCTCGTCATCGACCAGGCTGGCATGCTCGATCGTGTCGATCCCGGCTCGGATCGCGGTCTTGATCCCTTCCGCGCCGTGGGCGTGGGCGGCGACGCGAAGGCCCCACAGGTGGGCTTCGCTGGCGATCGCGCGAAGCTCGCTCTCGGTCAGCTGCTGCTGCCCCGGCGTGGTGTTGCGCGAGAAGACACCGCCGGTCGCACAGACCTTGATCACCTCCGCGCCATATTTGCGCTGGCGGCGAACCTGGTAGCGGAGCTCGTTTTCATTGTCGCCGATGCCTTCCTCCTTGTCGTCCTTCTGAAGGCTCGGCGGGAGGAAGGTCTGGTCGCAATGGCCGCCAGTGGCACCGAGTGCGTAGCCCGCCGGAACAATCCGCGGCCCCACCACATAGCCGTTTTCGATCGCCTGCTTGAGGCCGACATCGTTGCGGTTGCCCGAACCGACGTTGCGAATGGTCGTGAAGCCGGCATTGAGCATCGCCTGGCCGTTGGCGACCGCGGTCATCGCCCAGAAACTGTCGGTGAACTCCAGGCCGCGATAGCCGCCGATGTCGGCCGGGCTGTCGATATGGACGTGCATGTCGATCAGGCCCGGGATCAGCGTTCGCCCGGGGAGCTCGATATGGGTTGTTCCGGCCGGAACCTGCATCGCAGCCAGAGTCCCGACCTGACGGATCCGCCCGTCGTCACCGATCAGGATCGCGGGATTGGCGAGGTAGCGGCCGGTCTCGACATCGAGCATCCGGTCGGCGGTCACTAGCGTCGCGGCACTGGCCGGTGCGGCGAGCGAAAGGGCGGCCGCCGCGGCAAGAAAATAGCGCTTCATAGGATTGCTCCGGGTCAAATGTGGATCACTCGGCCGAAGGCGGCGAGCACGCTTTCGTGCATCATCTCCGACAGTGTCGGGTGCGGGAAGACCGTATTGATGAAATCCTGCTCGACCAGCTCGGCGGTCTTGCCGATCGTGTAGCCCTGGATGAGCTCGGTGACCTCGGCGCCGATCATGTGCGCGCCCAATAGCTCGCCGGTTTTCGCGTCGAACACGGTCTTGATGAAGCCCTCGGTCTCGCCGAGCGCGATCGCCTTGCCGTTGCCGATGAAGGGGAACTTGCCGACCTTGACCTCGTAGCCCGCTTCCTTCGCCGCGGCCTCGGTCAGGCCGACCGAGGCGACCTGCGGCCGGCAATAGGTGCAGCCCGGGATGTTCCTGGGATCGGTCGAATGCGGATGGGCGTCCTTGCCCATCTCCTTGGCGATCGCCTCGGCGGCGGTGACGCCCTCGTGGCTCGCCTTGTGCGCGAGCCAGGGCGGCGCTGTGACGTCGCCGATCGCCCAGATTCCCGGCACGCTGGTGCGGCACATCGCGTCGGTGTCGATGTGGCCCTTGGTCATCTGCACGCCCAATTGCTCGAGCCCGATGCCGTCGGTGTTGGGCACAATCCCGACCGCCACAATGGCATGGCTGAACCGCTGCTCGGACGACTTGCCGTCGGCGGTCTTGATCTTCGCCGCAACGCCCTTCGCGTCGGCCTTCAGGCTTTCGACCGTGGCGCGGGTGTGGATCGTCATCCCCTGCTTGGCGAGCGACTTGGCGAGCGCGTCGGACACTTCGGCATCCTCGACCGGAACGATCCGGTCGAGCATCTCGACCACCGTCACCTTGGCCCCGAGATCGGAATAGAAGCTCGCGAACTCGATGCCGATCGCGCCCGAGCCGATGACCAGAAGATCGCTCGGCATTTCCGGCGGGGTCATCGCGTGGCGGTAGGTCCAGATTCGCTTGCCGTCGGACTTGGCGAACGGAAGCTCGCGGGCGCGGGCACCGGTGGCGACGATCAGGTGCTTGTACTGGAGTTCGGTCGTCTTGCCCTCGGCGGTGACGCTTAGCGTGCCCTTGCCCGCAAGCTTGCCCTCGCCCATCACCACCGCGATCTTGTTCTTCTTCATCAGGTGCGTGACGCCCTGGTTCAATTGCTTGGCGACGTCGCGGCTGCGCTTCACAACCTTGGCGAGGTCGAATCCGGGCT
>DASTDZ010000138.1:0-2248 GCA_035710105.1 Sphingomicrobium sp.
GGCTTCAGGGTCGGGTCGTCGCACTCCTTGAGCATGTTCGAGATGAGCTCGAACCCGCCATTGTCCTGATATTCGTAGGTCCAGAACCACTGGTTGCCGACGACCTTGATCGTCAGGTCGGCCGGCGGCGGCGAATATTGCGCGCGCATCAGCCGGATCGAGGGGATCGCGATCGCCACCAGGATCAGCACCGGAATGACCGTCCAGACCACCTCGATCAGCGTGTTGTGCGAGGTCCGCGAGGGGGTCGGGTTGGCGGCGCGGCGATACCGGACCATGGCATAGGCCAGAAGCGCGAGCACGAAGAGGCTGATCACCGCGCACAGCAGCAGCAGCCAATTGTCGTGGAAGGCCGCGGCCTGCTCGCCGATTTCGGTGACCTGGGTCTGCACGCCCTTGCGGCCGTCGGGCACGCCGATCCCCGGAGTCGGCGCGACATAGGTAAAGGGCTCGGTCGTCGCCGGTGGTGTCACGTTGGCGCCGGTTTCGCTGACCGGCTGGGTCGCGCCCTGGCTGCCCCCGGCTACACTGGGTTGGGCGGCCGCGGGCATGGCCGCAGCCTGCTGATTCGTCGCTCCGGCCTGCTGCGCCGCTGCAGGTGTGGCCAGTGCCGCGGCAAGGGCGATCGCCCATCCAATGAGTTTCATTCGCACCCCGGGTAACAATGGGTTTTCAGAGGAGAGTCGCCGTGGACGGCCCCCGAATTGCGGCCTCTATAGTGGCGGGTTCCCGGTCCCTCAAGCGCCCATCTGGAATGGTTGAAGCGCCCGCCCGCCACGCCTATTGGCGCACTCGGCAAGGGTGGGCGGAAGGCAAGGATGACCGACGACGAGATCCTCCAGGAATTCCGTGACGCGGACGCGCTCCTCGAAGGGCATTTCATCCTCTCTTCGGGCCTGCGCAGCCCGCGCTATCTGCAGTGCGCGCGGCTGCTGATGGACCCGGCGCGGGCCGAGCGCATGACGCGGGCTCTGGCTGCCAAGCTGCCGGCCGAGATCAGCGAGCGGATCGAAATGGTCGTCTCCCCGGCCATGGGCGGGATCATCATCGGCCACGAGATGGGACGCGCGCTGGGCAGGCCCGCCATGTTCCTCGAACGGCCCGATGGCGTGTTCGAGTTTCGCCGCGGCTTCGGACTCGAGCCTGGAACGAAGGTGCTGATGGTCGAGGACGTGGTCACGACCGGCCTGTCGTCGCGCGAGGCGATCGAGGCGGTGCGCCGCGCGGGCGGCGAAGTGATCGCGGAAGCCGCGCTCGTCGATCGCTCCGCCGGCAAGGCCGACCTCGGTGTTCCGTTCCATCCTTTGATCCGGATCGACGTGCCCGCCTACCAGCCCGACGCCGTTCCGCCCGAGCTCGCGGCCATCCCGGCGGTCAAGCCAGGGAGCCGCGCGGCCGCGTGAGCAACCTTCGGCTCGGTGTGAACATCGATCACGTCGCGACCATCCGGAACGCGCGCGGCGGCGACCATCCCGACCCGGTGCGGGCCGCCCATATCGCCGCGAAGGCCGGCGCCGACGGGATCACCGCGCATCTGCGCGAGGACCGGCGCCACATCACCGACGCCGATATCGACCGGCTGATGGCCGAGATCGACCTGCCGCTGAACCTCGAAATGGCGGCGACCCGGGAGATGCTGGAAATCGCGCTTGCGCACCGGCCCCATGCCGCCTGCATCGTCCCCGAAAGGCGCGAGGAACGCACAACCGAGGGCGGGCTCGACGCCGCCGGGCAGCGCGACCATCTCGCCTTTTACGTGGACAAGCTGCGCTCGACGGGAATCCGCGTCAGCCTGTTCATCGAGCCCGACGAGCGCCAGGTGGAAGCCGCGCTTCGGCTCGGCGCACCGGTCGTCGAGTTCCACACCGGCCGCTACGCGCACGTCAACGGCGACGAGCGGGCGACCGAGCTCAGGCGAATCGGCGATTGCGCGGCGCTTGCGGTCAAGAACGGCATCGAGCCGCACGCCGGCCACGGCCTCACCTTCGACAATGTCCAGCCCATCGCCGCCATCCCGCAACTGGCCGAGCTCAACATCGGCCATTTCCTGGTCGGCGAGGCGATCTTCACCGGGCTCGAGGCCAGCGTCGCGCGGATGCGCGCGCTTATGGACGAAGCCCGATGATCGTCGGCATCGGCAATGACCTGTGCGACATCCGGCGCATCGAGAAGTCGCTCGAGCGTTTCGGCAACCGCTTCCTCGACCGGGTCTTCACCGACGCCGAGAAAGCCAAGGCCGAACGCCGCC
>DASTDZ010000139.1:0-15412 GCA_035710105.1 Sphingomicrobium sp.
AGCACATAGGCGAGCGTTGACTTGCCCGAGCCGTTGGGCCCCATGATCGCGTGCACTTCGCCCGCGGGCACGGAGAGCGACACGCCGTTCAGGATCGGCTTGCCGGCGACGGTCGCGTGGAGGTTGGTGATCTCAAGCATCGTCGAAGACTCGGTAGATGGTGGGGTCGTCGCCCCTACGGCGGAGGGCGCGTCTGCGCGCCACTTCCTTGAACGCTAGCCAGAACCAGAAAGCGCTGCCCGCGAGCCAAACCGCTGCTCTCCAATCGGCAGGAGGCGTGAGCGCATTGAAGAGAAACCACGCTCCAAGAAACAGCCAAATCCATACGCGGACCGCATATCGATCAGTGTAGATGGTCTTCATCCCACGCTCCCCTCAAGGCTGATCCCCAGCATCTTTTGCGCCTCGACGACATTCCGCCCCTCCCCTCCAGGGGAGGGGTTGGGGTGGGGCGCACGAAGCGATCCGACGGTCTCCGAAATGACGGCGAAAACGCCGTCCATGTTGCCGATCACGTCGGCGTTGGTGAACCGAAGCACGCGATAGCCCAGCGCCGCCAGAGCGGCATCGCGACGCAGATCGACAGGCTGATCATGCGTGTCGCCATCGACCTCGACGACGAGCTTCATGGCGGGGCACAGGAAATTCGCGATGAACGGCGGAATCACCGCCTGCCTTCTGAACTTGGATCCAAGCCGGCTGTTCGACAGCGCCCGGCATAGTCGCTTTTCCGGCTCGGTCGGGTTGTTGCGCATTTCTTTCGCGCGCGCGTGCAGTTCTTCGAGTCGAGCGGCGGGGACGCCCCACCCCTTGCCCCTCCCCTGGAGGGGAGGGGTGGAGAGGCGCTTCGCCTCGTCGCGCGGCGTGAGCCCGTTCATCCGACCGAACCTTCCAGGCTGATCCCGAGCAGCTTCTGCGCCTCCACCGCGAACTCCATCGGCAGCTGCTTCAGAACTTCGCGGGCGAAGCCGTTGACGATCAGCGCCACCGCGCCTTCCGCATCGAGGCCGCGGCTCATTGCGTAGAACAATTGGTCCTCGCTGATCTTCGAAGTGGTCGCCTCGTGCTCGATCGTCGCGGTCGGGTTCTTGACCTCAATGTAGGGCACGGTGTGCGCGCCGCTCTCGCTGCCCAGAAGCAGCGAATCGCACTGGGTGAAGTTGCGCACGTTCTCGGCGCGCGGGAGCACGCGGACCAGCCCGCGATAGGTGTTGTTCGAGCGGCCCGCGCTGATCCCCTTGGAGATGATGGTGGACCGCGTGTTCGACCCGATGTGGATCATCTTGGTGCCGGTGTCGGCCTGCTGGCGGTTGTTGGTCAGCGCCACGGAGTAGAATTCGCCGACGCTGCCCTCGCCCTTCAAAATGCAGCTGGGATATTTCCAGGTGATCGCGCTACCCGTCTCGACCTGCGTCCACGACACTTTCGAGCGGTCGCCCGAGCAGAGCGCGCGCTTGGTGACGAAGTTGAAGATGCCGCCCTTGCCTTCCGCGTCGCCCGGGTACCAGTTCTGGACGGTCGAGTATTTCACCTCGGCGTCCTCGTGCGCGAAAATCTCGACGACCGCCGCGTGCAGCTGGTTCTCGTCGCGCATCGGCGCGGTGCAGCCTTCGAGGTAGGACACGTAGCTGCCCTTGTCGGCGACGATCAACGTGCGCTCGAACTGGCCGGTGTTTTCGGCGTTGATGCGGAAATAGGTCGAAAGCTCCATCGGGCAGCGCACGCCCTCGGGCACGTAGACGAAGGTGCCGTCGGAAAAGACCGCGCTGTTCAAACAGGCGAAATAATTGTCGCGCTGCGGGACGACGCTGCCGAGATACTTCTTCACCAGCTCGGGATGCTCGCGGATCGCCTCGCTGATCGCCATGAAGATGACGCCGGCCTTCTTCAGCTCCTCGCGGAAGGTGGTGGCGACGGAAACGCTGTCGAACACCGCGTCGACGGCGACCCTGGCCGCGCCCTCGACGCCGGCGAGCACCTTCTGCTCCTCGATCGGGATCCCGAGCTTTTCGTAGGTGCGGCGGATTTCGGGATCGAGCTCGTCCAATGAGGCGAGCTTCGGCCGCGCCTTGGGCGCCGCGTAATAATAAGCGTCCTGATAGTCGATTTCGGGGATGTCGAGCTTGGCCCAGCTGACCTCCTCCATCTCGAGCCAGGCGCGGTAGGCCTTCAGGCGCCAGTCGAGCATCCACTCGGGCTCGTCCTTCTTGCCGGAGATGAAGCGGACCGTGTCCTCATTCAGGCCCTTGGGCGCGAATTCCTGCTCGACCGGGGAGGTGAAGCCCCACTCATATTCCTTCGCGATCTTGTCGCGGATCTCGCGGTTCTTGACGGCCTCGTTCATCGCGCGAGCCCTTGCCCGGGGGATACCGGGCCACAAAGAGACGTCAGGCTGACCGCGCCCAAGGCGCCGCGAACCGCGCTGCCGACCACTCCCATGTGCGGCTTGACCCGGCAATGGGCGTCGAGCGCGCAGTCGGTCCGCCCTTCCGAGCAGACCGTCATCGCGATCGGCCCTTCGACCGCCTCGACGACGTCGGCGAGGCTGATCTCGCTCGGCGGACGCGCAAGCGCGAAACCGCCCGATGCGCCGCGCGCGCTGGTCAGGAGCCCGGCGCCGGCAAGCTGGCCCATCAACTTCTGCGTGGTCGGGAGCGGGACGCCCGTCTCCTCGGCCAGAGCGGTCGCGCTCAGCCGTTCGCCCGCGTTGCGGCGGGCGGCGGCGGTCATCAGCACGACCGCATAATCGGCAAGGTGGCTCAAGCGCATGTCTAATTCGGAGCTTTCCGCTCCGATTTAGTGAGTTGCGGCCCAAAACTCAACTCAGGAGCATTGCGTAGATCACTTGCTCCGATGCGGCGCTGGATTGCTTCACTCCACTCGCAGTGACACACCTGTGTCCGTGCACCTCTACCCGCTCATCCGCCCGTTCGTCTTCGCGCTCGACGCCGAGACCGCGCACTGGGCGACGCTCAAGGCGCTCAAGCTGTTGCCGCTGCATTCGCCGCACCTGCCCGAAGTGCTGAAATCGGAGGTCGCGGGCGTCTGCTTCCCCTCGCCGGTCGGGCTCGCCGCAGGGTTCGACAAGGACGCGCACGTTCCGGGCGAGATGCTGACGCTCGGCTTCGGCTTCGTCGAGGTGGGGACTCTGACCCCGCGGCCTCAGTCCGGCAATCCCAGGCCGCGGCTGTTCCGGCTGGTCGAGGACAGGGCGGTGATCAACCGCCTGGGCTTCAACAACGGCGGGCAGGCGGAGGCCTTCATGCGCCTCAAGGCGGCCAATCGCGCCGGCGGGCCGGTAGGGGTCAATATCGGCGCCAACAAGGACAGCCCGGACCGGGTCGGCGACTATGTCGCGGGAGTCCAGGCGATGAGCGCGGTCGCTGATTATTTGACCGTCAACATCAGCTCGCCCAACACGCCGGGCCTGCGCGCGCTCCAGGACCATGGCGCGCTCAACGCCTTGCTGTCGGCGATCGCCAGCGTCCGCGAGGACGGCGGTCCCCCGATCTTCCTGAAGGTCGCGCCGGATTTGCAGCCAGGCGATGCCGAACGGATCGTCCGGGCCGCGGCCGACCACGGGATCGACGGGATCATCGTCTCCAACACGACCGTGGCCCGGCCGCCGCTCAAGTCGCGCTACGCAGGTGAGCAGGGCGGGCTCTCCGGCGCCCCCTTGAAGGCGCTTGCGCTCGACGCGCTCCGCCAGTTCCGGAGCGCCGCCGGCAGCAAGCTGCCGCTGATCGGCTGCGGCGGGATCGCGACCGCCGAGGACGCATGGGAGCGGATCTGCGCCGGCGCGAGCCTCGTCCAGCTCTACACGGCGATGATCTACGACGGCCCGCACATCGGGCGAAGGATCGCCTTGGGCCTTGCTGACAAGCTCGAGAGATCCGGCTTCGCCAACATCTCGGAAGTGGTGGGAAGCGCGCCCTAGCGCGCCGGAAGCAGCAGAACGACGCCCTCGCGCCTGGGGTCGGCGCCGCCGTCGACCCGGCCGCCGCGGATCATCACCGCGTGGACGCCCGAATCCTCGCCCTGGCCGGGCTTGAGGTCGATTCCACGCGCGCGGAGCCCGGCGAGCACTTCCGGTGGGAACTTGTCGACCTCGCCCTGGAAGTTGGCGCCGCGCGCGACGAGATTGGGGAGGGCGAGCGCCTGCGCGGTAGGCAGCTTCCAGTCGACGGCCGCGACCAGGTTCTTGGCGACGAAGGCGAGGATCGCGTTGCCGCCCGCCGAGCCGATCGCGCCGGCGAACTCGCC
Source organism: Sphingomicrobium sp. (assembly GCA_035710105.1). Classification (GTDB taxonomy): domain Bacteria; phylum Pseudomonadota; class Alphaproteobacteria; order Sphingomonadales; family Sphingomonadaceae; genus Sphingomicrobium. The sequence goes on from DASTDZ010000139.1 coordinate 4,264, forward strand.
GTCGGCGGTCAGCAGGATCGTCGGCACCATCGACGAGCGCGGACGCTTGCCAGGCGCGACCGCATTGGCGGCTGGGCGGCCGTCCTTGCCGACCGGCGCGAAGGAAAAATCGGTGAGCTGGTTGTTGAGGAAGAAGCCGTCGACCATCCGCCCGCTCCCGAACAAAGATTCGACGGTGGTCGTCATCGACACGACGTTGCCGCGGCTGTCGCGGACGATGAAGTGGGAGGTGCCCGCCGGCTCAAGCGTCGAATCTGGGCCGGCGACCGGCGCTCCCGCGGGAACTCCGGACTGGGGCGGCGGGCCGGCGGTCGCACCGATCAGCCGGGCGCGGCTGGCGACATAGGTGGGGTCGATCAGCCCTTCGACCGGCACTTGCGCGAACGCCGGATCGCCGACGTAGCGGTCGCGGTCGGCATACATGATCCGACTGGCCTCGGCGAACAGGAACCATGCCTGCGGATCGTTCGCGCCGCGCGAGGCAATGTCGGTCGTCTCGAGGATCTTCATCAGCTGGATGAGCCCGACCCCGCTCGAGGGCGGGGGCGGGACGCACATCAGATAGACGCGCCACGTCCGGCACAAGGGCTCGCGCTTGACGGGCCGGTAGTTGGCAAGGTCGGCCAGCGTCATCGACCCGCCGAGCGGACCTGCGCGGGTGCGCTCGACGATCTTCGCGGCGGTCGAGCCGGCGTAAAGGGCCGAGGGACCCTGCTCGGCAAGCCGGCCGAGGAACTCGCCGTAAGCCGGGTTGCGAAGCGTGTCGTCGGCGTCGAGCAGCGAGCCGTCGGGCTTCGAGAAATAGGCGCGTGTGTCCAGAGTCGCGGTCTGCGGGAAGTTGCCGTGGATGAACTTAGCGAGCCGGGGGCTGACGGCGAATCCCTGCTCGGCGGCGCGCCGCGCGGCACCGAACAGCTCTGCCCAGGCAAGCCGGCCGTGCTCTCGATGCGCCATCGCCAGCGCCGCCACCGCTCCGGGAACGCCCGTCGCCCGGCCCGAAACGACGGCTTCGCGGAAGGGAAGCTCGCTTCCGTCGGCCTTCAGGAACATCGCCGGGCTCGCCTGCGCGGGCGCGGTTTCGCGGCCGTCGTAGATGCTGATCCTCTCGCTCGCCGCGTCGTAATAGTTGATGAAGGCGCCGCCGCCGACACCCGAGCTCTGCGGCTCGACCAGCGACAGCATCGCCTGAACCGCGACCGCGGCGTCGATTGCGCTTCCGCCGCGCCTGAGCACCTCCATCCCGGCTTCGGCGGCGAGGGGATTGGCGGCGACGATGAAGGCGTCCGCACTTGCCTCGCTACGGGCGCTGGCCGCCGGCGGAGCGGCAGGAGCGATCGTGCAACCGAGAAGTGAAAGAAAGGCGACGACGGAGGCGAATCTACGAAACAGACGCATCGGGCGCGCCTAACGCAAGGCGGCGAACGCGTCCACGCTGGCGCTCGGCCGCGGTTCGGCTACAAGTCCGCGGGGCCGGGGAGGATCGGATGGCGCGCCAGCTCGAGCATTTCAACAACCTCGTCGAGATGTTCTTCGCCCGGGCGGCGGAGAAGGGCGACTCGCCCTTTCTGTGGGCCAAGCGTGGCGAGCAATGGCAGTCGACGAGCTGGGCCGAGGCCAAGCGCCAGGTGGTGGCGCTCGCGACCGGCCTCAGGCGCATCGGGCTCGAGCCGGGTGACCGGGTGATGCTGGTCAGCGAGAACCGGCCGGAATGGCTGATCGCCGACCTCGGGATCATGGCCGCCGGCTGCGTGACGGTGCCGACCTACACGACCAACACGACCCGCGACCACCAGCACATCCTCGGCAATTCGGGCGCCAGGGCCGTAATCGTCTCTACCCAGAAGCTGGCCAAGACGCTGCTCCCGGCGGTGCTCTTCGAATCCAGCTGCGGGCACATCATCGGCATCGACGACATCCGCACCGGCCAGCCGGGCGACGCCACGGAGGTGCATCGCTGGAGGGATCTCGTCGCCGCCAATCCGGACCCGGCCGAAGTCGAGGCTCGCGTTGCCGGAATGGGAAGGTCCGACCTTGCCTGCATCATCTACACGAGCGGGACCGGCGGCGCCCCGCGCGGCGTGATGCAGCACCACGGCGCGATCCTGCACAACATTGCTGGAGCGACCGACATCATCTCGACGGACTTCGGCTGGGGCGACGAGGTGTTCCTGTCGTTCCTTCCGGCGAGCCACGCGCTCGAGCATACCGGCGGCCAGCTGTTCCCGATCGGGCTCGGCGCGCAAATCTATTATGCCGAAAGCTTGGAGAAGCTCGCCGCCAATATCGAGGAGACCCGGCCGACGATCATGATTGTCGTGCCCCGCCTGTTCGAAATGCTCCGCCAGCGGATCCTCAAGGGGCTCGAGGGAAGCGGCGGCCTCTCCAAATATCTGTTCCGGCGCGCTCTGACGATCGGCCAACAGAAATATGATGGCCGGCTGAAGCCCTGGGACATGCCGATGGACGGGCTGCTAGAGCTGACGTTGCGACGGAAATTGCGGGCCAAGGTCGGCGGGCGAGTCAAGGCCTGGGTCTCGGGCGGCGCGCCGCTGAACCCTGAGGTCGGCATCTTCTTCCAGTCGCTCGGAATCACCTTCCTCCAGGGCTATGGCCAGACCGAGGCCGCCCCGGTGATCAGCTGCAACCGGCCGAGCGTCGGAATCCGGCTCGAGACGGTCGGCCCGCCGATCAAGGACACCGAAGTGAGGATCGCCGACGACGGCGAAATCCTGGTCCGCGGAGAGCTCGTCATGCACGGCTATTGGCAAAGCCCGGAGGAAACCGCGCGCGTGCTCGGCAAGGACGGCTGGCTTGCCACCGGCGACATCGGTCATTTCGACGACAAGGGCCGGATCGTCATCACCGACCGAAAGAAGGACATTATCGTCAACGACAAGGGCGACAATGTCGCGCCGCAGCGGATCGAAGGAATGCTGACCCTGCAGCCGGAGATCGCCCAGGCGATGGTCTATGGCGACCGCAAGCCGCACCTCGTCGCACTGCTCGTCCCCGACCCGGAGATCGCTGGCGAGCCGGGTGTCCAGAAGCGGCTGTCGGCCGCGGTCGACCGCGTCAATTCGGAGCTGTCGGTGATCGAAAAGGTGCGCCGGTTCATCATCGCCGATGCGCCCTTCACGGTCGAGAACGAGCAGCTCACCCCGTCGATGAAAATCCGCCGCCACGTCATCAAGGCGGCCTATGGCGACCGCCTCGAAGCGCTTTACCGGCGCTAGGCGCCGGGGCGCACGTAGGGGACGAAATCCCCCATCACGCAGCTTCCGACATTGGTCCGGCTCATTGTGTCGATGACCTGGGCGATGTCGCCGTTGCACAGCTGGCCAATGCTGTCGCGGGTGACGAGCGCATAGGGCCCCGCGCTGAGGAGGTTGCACGGGTTCTTGGGCTTCTGCAGCCAGAGCCGGCCCGGGCTTTCCTGGAAAACGAGCGTCGAGTCGTCGATGGCGATCATGTTGTAGGTCCGCCAGTTCGGGATGCAGGACCGCGGAGTCCCGGCGACCTTGCCGTCCAGGAGCTGGGCCAACCTGGCCTGCTGCTTGGGACTCGGCGTCGCCGGCGGCGGCGGCGCCGCGCTGCAGCCGGCAAGGATGGCGGCGGTGACGAGCGGAAGGACGATGCGCATGACAGATACTCCCCTGGCCTGCGATTGGAGGCGCCGATTATCCTCCTTTCGGGTCAGGAACGGAAGCGGTCTTTGTCGGCGCGCAATCGGGCGAATTCCTGCCAGTCGGAGGCACGCACGAAGGGGTTGGTCTCAAGTTCATCGGCGACCGTGGTCGGTAGCGTGATTTCGCCGCGATCGCGCATCGCGCGGGTTCGTTCGAGCCGCTCGGCGATGGCGGCGTTGCCGGGCTCGGCATGGGCCGCGAAGCGCGCGTTCGACAGCGTATATTCGTGGCCGCAATAGAACCGCGTGTCGGCCGGCAGCGACGAGAGTCGCGACAGCGAATCGAACATCTGCTGCGGGGTGCCTTCGAATAGCCGCCCGCAGCCCATCGCGAACAGGGTGTCGCCGACAAAGGCGATTCTTTCGTCCTCGAAAACCAGGGCGACATGGCCGAGCGTATGGCCGGGAATCTCGATTACATGGCCGACATGGCCGCCGATGCGCAGCTCGCTGCCTTCGGAAAGGCCGACATCGCGGCCCGGGATGGTCTCGGCGGCCGGTCCGGAGATGGCGCAGCCCGTTGCCTCCTTCAACGCCAGATTGCCGCCCGAATGGTCCCAGTGGTGGTGCGTGTTCCACACCTGGGTGACCCTCCAGCCGCGGCGCTCGCATTCCGCGAGAGCGGGCGCGGCATCGCCCGGATCGACGACCGCCGTTTCGCCGCTTGCCTCGTCACGGACGAGCCAGATGTAGTTGTCGGCAAAGGCCGGGACCGGCACGATTTCGAGCATCACCATTCCCCGACGTTGGGCATCGACGCCCACGGCTCGGCCGGAGGCAGCGCCTCGCCCTTCTGCAAGAGCTCGACAGAGATATTGTCCGGGCTTCTCACGAAAGCCATGTGGCCGTCGCGCGGCGGCCGGTTGATCGTCACTCCGCCCTCCATCAGCCGGCGGCAGGAGTCGTAAATGTCGTCGACCCGGAAGGCGAGGTGGCCGAAGTTGCGGCCGCCCGAATAGTCGTGCTCGTCCCAATTGTGCGTGAGCTCGACCTCGGCATCGTCGCCGGGGGCGGCGAGGAAGATCAGCGTGAAGCGCCCCTGCGGGTAGTCCTTTCGCCGCCGCTCCTCGAGTCCGAGCAGTTGAAAGAAGGCAACACTCGCCTCCGGATCGGAGACGCGAAGCATGGCGTGCAGGAATTTCATTTCGCAAATCTCATTTCATCGCTACAAATGCACGGTTCGTCGCCGGCCGGGACCGGCAATGGTGTCCGGTGGCCGTCAGCAATAGGACGAACGCGAGGGTCCTTTCCATGATCCAGATGCTTCAGGACAGCCGCGCCTTTCTTTTGGGGGCCGTGGCGATTTTCGCGATCGGGCTGACAACCAGCGGCTATGTGCTCGGCGACGGGCTTCGCCGCGCCAAGATGGCGGAGCGGGCGGTCACGGTCCGCGGCGTTTCGGAGCGCGACGTGACCGCCAACCTCGCCACCTGGTCGATCGACTTTTCCAACACCGGCCCCGAGCTCGGCCCGGTCCAGGCGTCGGTCGAGCGCCAGGCCCGCGCCGTGCGCGCCTTCTTCCAGGCGGCCGGGTTCAAGCCCGACGAGGTAACCGACAGCGGGGTTAGCGTCAGCCGCGAACGGCCCAGCGACGGCTATGCACGCACCGGCCCGGACCAGCTGACGGTGAACCGGACGATCCAGCTTCGAACCACGGACGTGATGAAGGCCCGCAATGCGTTTTCGCGCCAGGCCGAGCTCCTCCGCAACGGCGTCGAGCTGTCCGGGAGCAACATCACCTACACCTTCACCAAGCTGAACGATCTCAAGCCCGAAATGATCGGCGAGGCCAACCGCAACGCCAGGCGCAGCGCCGAGCAGTTCGCGCGCGACAGCGGCGCCGACGTCGGCCGGATCCGCAACGCCAGCCAGGGCTATTTCTCGGTCGGGCCGCGCGACGGCGAGACCTGCGAGGATTGCGGCTCGACCGGCGGCACCTCGCCCTTCCAGAAGGTGCGGGTGGTCACGACCATCGATTACGAAATCGGCTAGGGCTTTGGCTCGGCCGGTTGCGGTGCGGCGAGCATCGCCAGCGCCTCGCGCGCCGCCTTGCCGGCGGCGCCATTGGGGTCGGCGGCCGAGGCGCGGGTCCAATAATCGCGCGCAGCTGCCAGGTCGCCGGTGAACTGCGCGACGTGCCCCGCCTCGAACAGGATCAGCGGGTCGTTGGGCTCGATCACCAGCGCCCGGCCGATGCTGGCCTTGGCCGTCGCGCCATCGCCTTCGCGGATCGCCAGCGCCGCCGAGAAATACCAGAGGAACGGGTCGGCCGAAATGGTCGCGGCGGCCTCGTTCACCTTGGCACGGGCCGTCTTGAGGTCGTTCTGCGCCTCGGCGGCGCGGGCACGGTCGAGGAGCGCCTCGCCGCGCTGCTCCGCCTGCAGCCCGCTGCCGGCAAGCGCCCGGTCCAGGGCGAGGGCGGCCCGCCCGGGCTGGCCGGCGGCGATCCACATGTTGCCCGCTGCGGCCCACAGGCGCGACGCTTCCGGGTTGGACTGATCGATTGCCATAGCCGCCTGCTCGAAGGCTTGGGCGGCTTCCTGCGACTTGTTCTCCGCCGTCGCGCGGATGGCCCGGCAAATGAAGGCCTCGGCAGTGACGACGTCCGGGCACGGCGCCTGGGCGGCGGCAAGGGCGGCGGCGAAGGCAAGGATCACAGGCTTTTCTCCAGCAGCCCGGCAACGGTGCGAAGGATCGCGTCGATCTCGTTCGGCTCCGACAGGCGGTGTCCGCCGCCCTTGAGGATGGTCAGCTGGACATCGGCTGAACGCAGCCGTTCCATCGTTCGGAAAGCAATTTCCAGCGGCACTTCGGAATCGGCTTCGCCGTGGACCAGCCGCACCGGGCAATCGACAGGGATCGGATCCTCCAGCAACCGCAGCGATTCGCCCGATTCCCAGAAGCCCAGCGTCGTCACATGGGGTTCGGGGCCATAGGGATTGGGCTGCTCGAGCCGGCCCGAGCGGCGCAGCTGGGCCTTCTCTGCCTCGCCATAGCCCCATGACGCGAAGTCCGGCGCGGCGGCAACGCCGACCAGGGCGGCAATGCGTTCCGGCCGACGCATCGCGGCGTGAAGCGCGATCCAGCCGCCCATCGACGAGCCGACCAAGACCACCGGGCCTTCGGTCAGAGTGTCGAGCAGGTGCAGCGCCTGGTCGATCCAGCCGCCGAGCGTGCCCTCCTCGAACGCGCCTCCCGACGCGCCGGTGCCCGAATAGTCGAAACGCAGCATCGCCAGGCCGCGCGCCTTTGCGAAGGAGTCGAGCGCGAGCGCCTTTGCGCCCTCCATGTCCGACGCATAGCCGGGGAGGAACATCAGCGTCGGCGGACTCCCCTCGCGAAGCCGGTAGGCGAGGCGGGTGCCGGCGAAATCGAGGAAGTCGGGAGGATCCATCGGCGGACCCCTAACAAAGTCGAGGAGGAAGGTCAGTGCCTCGCGGGGGCGACCACCGCGGCCGGTTGCGGCTGCGGCGGTGCAAGCGGCGGCGCCTGCCTGCCCCAGGTCTCGATCAGCGCCAGATTGTTCTGCGTGACCTGGCGCAGGAAGCTCTTGGGCTTCTTGACCAGCCGTCGGTCTGGCTCGGCAGCAAGTCCCAGTGCGGCCGCCACCTCGGCGACGAAATGCACGCAATTGCGGCTGTTCAGCCGGTAATTGGGCTGTGGCGCGTCTCGCCATCGTTCGACAACCGCGAGCACCGCCCGATATTGCGCGTCGGTCAGCTTCAGCGAGAAATGACGGTCGCTGCGGTCGAGATACTGGCGGCTCACCCTATGCATCATGCCCTGGACCGGGCCGAACAGGATGGCCGGCGTCAGGCTGACGGGGGTGAAGCCGTAATTGACATCGACCGCCTCGCCCGTGCCCTCGTCGGTTCCCGTCAGCCGGACGAAGGCGTGCGGGAAGGTCGAGGCCATGTCCTTCGAATGGAAATGGATCTCGATCTCGGCCGCGGCGGCGCCCGCCCAGCCGAGCGTCAGCAACAGGAACAATAACAGGCGTCGCAGCATCGTCACCAGCCCGTCGCGCGCCATGGTGGAGCGCCGGCGCGCGCAATTCATTCTATTTCGGCGCGAAACAGGTTCCAAGCGGATTGACGCGCCTGGCGCACAACGCGTCCCGCCAAGCTGAACGGCACCTGTCTTGGGCGGAGCGCAGCAAGCGCCGCAAGCGTTTCCATCCCGACCCATCCCGAAAATTCGGACGAGAGGAGGATTCTCATGCACCGCAACCTCATAACTGGAGCGTTGGCGATCGCCGCCCTGGCAATCGCCGCGCCGGCGGCAGCCAAGCCCGGCAAGGGCAATGGCGGAGTGAACGCCAATGCGGGCATCAAGGCGAACGGCAACGCCGGCCTCGGCGGACCTTCCGGCGCGGCGCTCGACGCGCGCGTCAACAGCAAGGGTGCGCTCAACGCCTCGCCGACCGGTATCCTGAAGTCGAGCACGAGGAGCGTGCTCAAGGGCAATACCGTCATCGGCGGCCCGCTGACCGGCCTCACGACCGGCATGCACGTCGTTGACGCCAACGGCGTGATGATCGGCACCGTCAGCAAGATCCTGACGGCCAATGACGGCCGAATCGTCAACGTGCTGGTGACCCCGCACGAGGGCAACAGGACGATCCCGATGTCGCCGAGCAGCCTGTCGGTGTCTGGCGGCGTCGTCACCACGACCAACGTGCGCGGCAAGATCTAGGCGCGCCGACGCCCGCAAACGCTGGCCCCGCCGGAAAGCGCGCCCGGCGGGGCTTTTTCTTGCTTAGACAGCGCCCGAACTGTGCCGCGAGGGCGCCACGAATACGTCTTCGATGGCAAGGCCGAACAGCTCGGCGATTCGGAAGGCGAGGGGCAGCGACGGGTCGTAGCGTCCGGTCTCGATCGCGTTGACGCTTTGCCGCGACACCTCAAGCCGAGCCGCGAGATCCTGCTGGCTCCAGCCGCGCTCGGCGCGGAGCAGGCGGAGGCGGTTTTCCATCAGCAGCCGCCGTCGCCAAGGGTTAGCCTGTTGACCAGTCCCCCGACGCCCATTCCGACAAAGAACAGGGCCGCGATATAAAAAGCGTCGATATGGCCGACCAGTCCGAAATTCTCCCAAAACCCCCAGATGGTGACGATCGTCAGCGTGATTGCGCTTCCTATCAGCAGCTGGCGGACAAGAAGCAGGCGCTGATACTCGTCGGTCTCTTCAACGAGCAGCCGGGCCAGCGCCCAGAATACGCCGGCGACGAACAGCGCCGGGACAAGCGCCGCGGCGAGGGCCGGCGCTCCGGCAATTCCGCGTTCGTCGATCAGCCAGTCGGCCGCGAACAAGGTCGAGACATAGCCGACCATGCAAGTCGCAACTCGGTACGTGTAGCGGCGGCGAGCCGAAGACATTGCCATGACAAGGGACCTTTCCGTAAAGACAAGCAGGCTTTACGTTCCCACCGGCGTTCTGTCAAGCGCACTTTACATTTTTTCCTCAGCGCACGCGGTTGAGGGGGAGAGTGAGGCCCGCTACATGGCGCCTCGAATGACCAAGATGTTCAAAATCTCGCTTCCCGACGGTTCGGTCCGGGAAGTCCCGGAAGGCGCGACGCCGGCGGACGTTGCCGCGGCGATCGGCCCGGGCCTCGCCAAGGCCGCGCTCGCCGCGAAGGTGAACGGGGAGCTGCGCGATCTCAACCGCCCGCTCGAGGGCGATTCGAGCCTGGCCTTGGTGACCTCGCGCGACGAGAAGGAGGCCTTGGAGCTCGTCCGCCACGATTTTGCGCACATCCTCGCCGAGGCGGTCCAGAACCTGTTTCCAGGCACGCAGATCACCTTCGGCCCGGCGACCGACGACGGCTTCTATTACGATTTCGGCCCCGCGCCGGGCCGCGGTCCGTTCACCGAAGAGGATTTGCCGGCGATAGAGGAGGAGATGCGGCGCATTATCGCCGCCGACAAGCCGCTGGTCCGCGAGGTGTGGAGCCGCGACCGGGTCCGCGATTTCTTCGAGAAGACCGGCGAGACGTTCAAGGCGGAATGGGTGATGGAGCTCCCGGAAGGCGAGACCATCACCATGTACCGCACCGGCGAGGGCGAGGGCGCGTGGGTCGATCTGTGCCGCGGCCCGCACCTGGCCTCGACCGGCAGGCTCGACCCCAATGCGTTCAAGCTGACTCGCGTGTCGGGCGCCTATTGGCGGGGCGACCCGAAGAACCCGATGCTCAGCCGGATCTACGGGACGGCCTGGCTCAACCGGAAACAGCTCGACGCCTATCTGGTGCGGCTGGAAGAAGCGGCCAAGCGCGACCACCGCCGGATCGGCCAGGAGATGGACCTGTTCCACCTGCAGCCCGAGGCGCACGGCTCGATCTTTTGGCACCCCAAGGGCTACATGATCTGGCGCGAGCTTGAGGCCTACATGCGCCGCCGGGTCGACGCCGCCGGCTACAAGGAGGTCAAGACCCCTCAGCTCATGGATTCGCGCCAGTGGGAGCAGTCGGGCCACTGGGGCAAGTATCGCGAGAACATGTTCATCGTCCCCGACGAAATCCCGTCGACCGAGGAGGAATCGCCGATCCTTTCGGGCGAGGCGGAGCTGATGGCGCTCAAGCCGATGAACTGCCCGGCGCACGTGCTGATCTTCAAGCAGGGCATCAAGAGCTACCGCGACCTGCCGCTGCGCCTCTACGAGAACGGCTGCTGCCACCGCAACGAGCCGCATGGCGCGCTGCACGGGCTGATCCGGGTTCGCCAGTTCACTCAGGACGACGCCCACATCTTCTGTCGCGAAGACCAGATCGTCGAGGAGGTGAAGGCGTTCTGCGCGCTCGTCGACCGCGTGTACCGGGACCTCGGCTTCGAATCCTACGCGATCAAGCTGGCGCTTAGGCCCGACCAGCGGTTCGGAAGCGACGCCGATTGGGACAAGGCGGAAGCCGAGCTTCGCGACGCGGTCGTTGCCGCCGGCCTCGCCACCGACGAATATGGCTGGGAGGAGCTGCCGGGCGAGGGCGCCTTCTACGCGCCCAAGCTCGAATGGCATTTGACCGACGCCATCGGCCGCACGTGGCAGGTGGGGACGATCCAGTCCGACCGCGTCCTGCCCGACCGGCTCGATGCCGCGTTCGTCGGGGAGGACGGGCAGAAGCACCGCCCGATCATGCTCCATCGGGCGATCTTCGGATCCTACGAGCGGTTCATCGGCATCTTAATCGAGCATTATGCGGGCAAGTTCCCGCTGTGGCTTGCGCCGGTTCAGGCGGTGGTCGCGACGATCGTGTCGGACGCCGACGATTATGCGCGGCAGGTCGCGGCCAGGCTGGCGGAGCGCGGGATCAGGGTCGAGACCGACCTTCGGAACGAGAAGATCAACTACAAGGTGCGCGAGCACAGCCTCGCCAAGGTCCCGCTGCTGCTCGTCGTCGGCAAACGCGAGGCGGAGGAAGGGACGGTCGCGATCCGGAGGCTCGGCAGCGACGAGCACCAGAAGATGATG
>DASTDZ010000140.1:0-14310 GCA_035710105.1 Sphingomicrobium sp.
GACGGCGGTTCTGACCTCCTCGTCGCTCACCCAGAGCGCCTTCGCTCCGCGCTCACGCAGGATGGCAAAGGTGATCGGCGAGACTCGCGGGGTCTGGAGCGCGTCGCAAAGCGTGTCGGGGGCGTCCGCCGCCACCGGCACGATTTCGCCACCTTCCAGCGAGCGCTTCATGTCGTCCCATCCCTCGGGCTCGACGAGCACGATCTCGGCGTCCGGCACTGCCAGCGCGATTCCCGCGCCAAGCCCGCCGCCGCCGCACGGGACGATGATCCTTCGGGGCGCAACCGGCATCTGCTCGAGGATCTCGAGCCCGACCGTCCCCTGGCCGGCGACGATGGCGGGGTCGTCGAAGCTCGGCACGACCACCGCCCCCCGCTCGTCGGCGAGCCGCTGGGCAAGCGCCTCGCGCCCACCGCTCCTGCGGTCATAGAAGACGATCTCCGCGCCGTGGCTCTTGGTCGCCTCGACCTTCACCGCCGGGGCATCCGACGGCATGACGATGACCGCCGGGATTCCCAGCCTTTTCGCCGCGATCGCGACCCCCTGCGCGTGATTGCCCGAGGAGAAGGCGACAACTCCGCCCTTCCGCTCCCCGTCGGAGAGCTGCGGCAGGCGGTTGGTAGCACCGCGCAGCTTGAAGGCCCGTCCGATCTGCAGGCACTCGCATTTGAGCCAGGCCCGGCGGCCTCCGATTTTCGTCTCCAGCAGCGGCGTTCGCTCGACCAGGCCGGCGATCCGCTCGGCGGCTTCGACCACGTCTTTTCGGCTCACCAGGGTCTGTTTCGCTAAAGTGTTGATATTTCACCTTTTCGATTAGCCGTTGCTGATCAGCGACATAGCGAGAGAAAGTCGCATTTCCGAACCCAATCAATCTTTACAGGGGCGACCCCCGCACATATATCGCGCCCCCGCTGCCCCATGGGACTTCCAACCGCAAGGCAGCTCCTTGTGTCGAACTATCCGTTGGAGGTCCCTTGAGTTGCACAAGCATCATCGCGCGCTGGGGCTAGCGACTTCCCCGACCGGCATCCGCCGCGGTGCCGATATCGCCAAAACGCGTCCGGTCCAGCCGGTTACCTTGCTGCGCCCGCACGCGGCGCGGCGGGCGGCCCGCTTCTTCCTGGACAGGTTCCCGGGCCGCTCGCTCTATGCGGTCAAGGCGAACCCGTCGCCGGACCTGCTGAAGATCCTGTGGGACGAGGGCGTCACCCATTATGACGTCGCCTCGCTCGGCGAAGTGCGCCTGGTGCGCGAAACCCTTCCCGACTCGGTGCTGTGCTTCATGCACCCCGTGAAGGCCGAGGAAGCGATCGAGGAGGCCTATTTCGAGCATGGCGTAAGGACGTTCAGCCTCGATTCGCTTGACGAGCTTGAAAAGATCGTCCGCGCCACCTCGACCGCCGGAGTGGCCGCTGCGGACCTCAACCTGCTGGTCCGGCTAAGCGTGAGCTCGAAGCACGCGCGCTACAGCCTCGCGTCCAAGTTCGGCGCCGACCCCGCGGAGCTGAAGGCGTTGCTCTTCCAGGCGCGCCAGGCCGCGGATGCGCTCGGCATCTGCTTCCACGTCGGAAGCCAGGCGATGAGCCCGACGGCCTATGCCGACGCCATGGAGCTGGTGCGCGACGCCATCGTCGAGGCGGCGGTCACCGTCGACATCGTCGATGTCGGCGGCGGGTTCCCGTCGACCTATCCGGGCATGGAGCCGCCGCCGCTCGAGGCCTATTTCCAGCTCATCCACTCGGCCTTCGAATCGCTTCCAATCAGCTATTCGGCTGAACTGTGGTGCGAGCCCGGCCGCGCCCTGTGCGCCGAATATGCGAGCCTGCTCGTGCGCGTGGAGAAGCGCCGCGGAACCGAGCTTTATATCAACGACGGCGCCTATGGGGCGCTGTTCGATGCCGCCCACGTCGGCTGGCGGTTCCCGGTTGCGCTCGTTCGCGGCAAGGCGTCGAAGGCGAAGCCGCTCGGCTTCAGCTTCTACGGACCGACCTGCGATGATCTCGACCATATGGCGGGACCGTTCGAACTCCCCGCCGACGTCGAGGCCGGCGACTATGTCGAGATCGGTATGCTCGGCGCCTATGGCTGCGCGATGCGCACCGGCTTCAACGGCTTCGGCATCGACAGCGTCCAGATCGTCGACGACGAGCCGATGGCCAGCCTGTATGGAGCAGCCGAGCCGGCCAGGCGTTCGAACGTCGTGAAGCTTTAGGGCATAACCCGACAAACCCGTCACCCCGCCAAAGCGGGGACCCAGGCTAGTCTTTCCGCTAGGTTCCCGCTTTTCGCGGGAATGACGAAGGCATGGAGCAAGGCATGACCACCGACACGCTCAACAAGGTCCAGGACGAGAGCCGGATCAACGATACCCGCAAGGCCCAGCTTCTTTCGAAGCAGGTCGAGCATATCGACATCAAGAGCTTCGACGCCCGGCCGATCGTCGAGGCGATGGGCAAGATGAGCTTCACCAGCCGCGACCTGTCGCGCGCGGCCGCCATCTACAACCAGATGCTCAAGGACCCGGAATGCTCGATCTGGCTGGTGATAGCCGGATCGACGTCCGCAGGCGGCTGCATGGATCTCTATGCCGAGCTGGTGCGCAACAACATGGTCGACGCGGTGGTCGCAACCGGGGCGACCATCGTCGACATGGATTTCTTCGAAGCGCTTGGCCACAAACATTACCAAGCGCTTGAAATTCCTGACGACGACACGCTGCGCTCGCTCTATATCGACCGCATCTACGACACCTATATCGACGAGGTGGCGCTACAGGATTGCGACCACCGGATCGCCGAGATCGCCGACAGCCTGGAGCCGCGTCCCTATTCGAGCCGCGCCTTCATCCGCGAGATGGGCAAGTGGCTGGCGCAAGGCAATTCGAAGAAGGAGAACAGCCTCGTCAAGCTCGCCTACGAGCATGACGTGCCGATCTTCTGCCCCGCCTTCACCGACAGCTCGGCCGGTTTCGGCCTCGTCAAGCACCAGGCCGACGCCATGAAGCGGGGCGGCCATAATATGACCCTGGACAGCATCGCCGATTTCCGCGAGCTCACCGAGATCAAGATCAAGGCGGGCACCACCGGACTGCTGATGATCGGCGGCGGAGTGCCGAAGAATTTCGCGCAGGACACGGTCGTGTGCGCCGAGATCCTCGGCCACGACGACGTCGAGGTTCACAAATATGCGATCCAGATCACCGTCGCCGACGTCCGCGACGGCGCCTGCTCCTCCTCGACCCTTCAGGAAGCGGCGAGCTGGGGCAAGGTTTCGACCGCGCTCGAGCAGATGGTCTATGCCGAAGCGACCAGCGTGCTTCCGCTGCTGGCGTCGGACGCCTATCATCGCGGCCACTGGAAGAACCGCGAAAAGCGCCGTTTCGCCAGGCTGTTCGACTGAGCCGATTGCCAAGCGTAACGAACTGACGCACCCTCCCCCGGCCAAGCTGGGGGAGGGTTTTTCATGCCGTATAGTCCGATTCTCGTGCCCGTAGTGGCGCTCGTCTCCTGGACCCTGGTGATGCTGGTGTGGATGGCAATCGCGCGCCGGCGGGCCTTTGCCGCGATGGGCATCGGCTGGGGCACGATCCCGCGCGGGGCGCGCGGCGTGAACCTCGACGGCAAAGCGCCGGACGAGGCGCAATGGCCGTCGCACAATTACAACCATCTGATGGAGCAGCCGACGATCTTCTACGCGATCGCCCTGACTCTGGCGATGATGGGAATGGGCGGCGGCCTCAACTACTGGCTGGCCTGGGCCTATGTCGGCCTTCGGGTCGTCCACAGCATCGTGCAGTCGACGGTGAACATCGTCTCCATCCGCTTCACGATCTTCGCGCTCGCGAGCCTGTGCCTGGTCGGGCTGACCGTCCACGCGGCGGCGCGCGTGCTCCACGACTGCGGGATCCTCAGATTCTAGCGTTTAAAGCAGGCGGCAAGCTCGACATGGGTTGACCAGCGGAACTGGCCGACCGGGCGAACCCATTCGAGTGCGTAACCTCCCCCGGCAAGGATCTGCGAGTCGCGGGCAAAGGTGGCGGGATTGCAGCTGACATAGGCGACCGCCGCGACGGAAGAGCGCGCCAGCTCGTGGACCTGCTGCTCCGCGCCCGCCCGCGGCGGGTCGAGGACCACCGTACCGAAGCGCTCGAGTTCCGCCGGGTCCAGCGGCCGGCGGTAAAGGTCGCGGTGGTCGACGCTCATTGCCGCAGCGGCGCGCCTCAGTGCCTCGGCGGAATCGCGCGACGCCTCGGCCGCGTAAGTTGAGCCAGTCGCGAGCGCGAAGGTGCCGAGGCCTGAAAACAGGTCTGCGACCAGGCCTGACAGGCAATCGCGCACGGCTTCGACAAGCGCCGCCTCGCCATCCTTGGTCGCCTGCAGGAAGGCGCCGACCGGGAAACGGACCGGCGTGCCCGACAAGGTCATGGTTGCCGGCTGTGGCTCATAGAGCGTCTCGGGCCCCTCCCCGGTATCGATCGCGAGCCGGGCCAGACCATTTTCACCGGCAAAGTCGATCAGTACCTCGAGGTCGCGAAGCTCGCGGGCACTGACGTTGCGAAGCAACAGGTCGACGCCCTGGTCGACAAGCGTCATCTGCGCTTCGGCGCCGCGCTTCGGGTGCAGGAGATTGATCAACAGCTCGCGGAGCGGTTGCACCAGCGCGAACAGCTCGGCCCTGAGGACATGGCATTCGCGCATGTCGACGATGCGGTGGGACCTGGCCGCATTGAAGCCGATCTGCACGCCCTGCGCCGTCTTCAATGCCTTCAGGCTCGCCCGCCGTCGGCTGCAGGGCGGCGACAGGTGCGGCTCCCGGATTTCGGTCTCAAGCCCATGCTGGGCAAGTGCGGTTTCGACCCGCGACACGAGATAGGCGCGATAGGCATGGTCGTCGGCGTGCTGGAGCTGGCAGCCGCCGCATTCCGGGAAATGGCGGCAAGGCGGCTGCTGGTGATGCGGGCCGAAGGCCAGGGCGCCATCGTCGAGGACGGCATCGCCGGGCATCCCGAAGGGGACATGGCGGCCGCTTGACGTCACTCCGTCGCCCCGGGCCGCGATTCGGACGACCAGCTCGTTCACTTAAGATCGAGCGCGGCCGGGATGGTAGCCAGCAGGTCGTCGGCGATCATGTGCGGGCCGGCAAGTTCCGCCGCCCGCGCCTGCACCCAGGCGGCAGCGCAGGCCGCCTCGAAGCCCGGCATCCCGCGCGCGACGAAGGCGGCCGCGATCCCTGCCAGGACGTCGCCGGTTCCCGCCGTCGCCAGCCAGGCCGGCGCTGGCGCGGCAAAGCCCAGCCGTCCGTCCGGCGCCGCGACCAAGGTGTCCGCCCCCTTGTAGAGGATCACCGAGTCCGATTGCCGAGCCGCCTCCAGCGCCCGCTCCGGCTTCGAGCCGGTCACATCGTCGAACAATCGCCGGAACTCGCCCTCGTGCGGGGTGAGGATGGCGTTCTGCCCGCGCAGCCGGCCGGGCTCGCCGACCAATCCGATGGCGTCGGCATCGATCACCTTCGGGGCCCGGGCCGTCAGCGCGAGCGTCAGCACCTGCGGGATGTCGCCCAGACCCGGCCCGACGAGAATGCAGCCGATCCGCTGGTCGTCGAGCGCCGCCGTGTCCGTCTGCACGATCGACAAGGGCAGGCCGTCGATGGCGCGGGATGTGGTCAGCCGGACATAGCCGGCGCCGGCCCGTGCGGCGGCCGTTGCGGCGAGCGCGATCGCGCCCGGCATCGTCCCGGCCAGGCATTGGACCAGGCCGCGCGAATATTTATTGCCTTCGGGATCGAGCGCCGGGAGTTTCGGCTCGCCGATTTCGAACCACTCGCCGGTGGCATGGATGCCGATGTCGGCGAGGACGACCCGGCCGCACCGCATCATTGCCGGGATCAGCCGGTGCGCGGGCTTGAGCGCGCCGAACGTGACCGTCAGGTCGAATTGCGGAACCTCGTTCAAAAAGGCGCCGCTGTCGCTGTCCACCCCGCTGGGAAGGTCGCAGGCGACGGCGATTGCGCATTCGTCCGCCAGGCGCAAAAGCTGCCTCGCCACGGTCCTTTCGACTGGTTTCTTGAGACCTGTCCCGAAAATCGCATCGATCAGCAGCGGCGCCGCCCGGGTGCGCTCGGTGAGTCGCTCGACCTTGCCGCCGAACCGGCTTCTCGCGGCAATCGCAGCCTCGCTCTTCGGATCGGCGATCGCCGCGACCCGGACCTCGATCCCGCGCTCGGCGAGGATACGCGCCGCGACATAGCCGTCGCCGCCGTTGTTGCCGGGCCCGCACAGGACCAGCGCCGGGTGCGGCCCGGCGAAACGGACCGCGGCCTCGGCAAGCGCCGCGCCGGCTCGCTCCATCAGGATTTCGATCGAATCGCCGCCGTCGATCGCCGCCTGCTCGGCGGCGCGCATGGCCTGGGCTGTAAGGACGGGGCGCATCCCGCCCCTCTAGCGCAGCCTCGTCGCCAGGCGCCACCATTCGCGCGGAACCGCCGTCGCAGCCTTGTCGCGATCTGCCTCGCCTTCGAACAAGGCGAAGCAGGTCGGGCCGCTTCCCGACATGCGGACGGCTTGCGCACCCGACTGGGCCGAGAGCCAGGCGAGGACCGCGCTGATCTGCGGGACGAGGGCAGTCGCCGCCTCCTCGAGATCGTTGCGGCCTTGCTTCCAATCGTCGAGCGGGCCGTGGTCGTCCCCATCCCAGCGGGCGAAGACATCGGCCGTCGACAGCGAAACGCGCGGGTTGATCAGCAATACCGGTGTTCCCGAAAGGCCAAGGTCGGCTGGCTCGAGCGCATCGCCGCGGCCGGTCCCCCGGGCGGTTTCGGACCTGACGCAGGCGGGAACGTCGGCGCCGAGCTCGCGGCCGATCTGCTCGAGCCGTTCGACCGGCCAGCCCAGGTTCCAGTGGCGGTCGAGCAATCTCAGGGTGGCCGCCGCGTCGGCCGAGCCTCCGCCAATCCCGGACGCGACCGGCAGGTTCTTGGTCAGGGTGATCCGAGCCCCTCGGTCGGGTGAGCCGGACGCCGTCTCCGAGCGCTTGCGCAAGAGCAGAGACGCCGCATCCAGTACCAGGTTGGACGGTGCGCCCTGCAGCTGGTCGGCAAACTGCCCGTCGACCTCAACCGCAAGCTCCGCCTCTCCCTGGAGGCTGAGCTCGTCGCCATCCTCGCAGAAGGCGAAGATGGTTTCGATCCGGTGGAACCCGTCCGGCATTCGTTCGCGGACGTGGAGCGCGAGGTTGATCTTCGCGTAAGCGGTCTCGACCTCGCGGCTCAAGGCGCTGCCGTTGCCTTGGTCAGGCCGGCCTCGAGTTTCTGCTTGATGCGCTGCGTATCTTCCTCCTCGGCAGTCGCCAACGCCGCCTGCCAGGCGAACCGCGCCTCGAAATGTCGCCCTGCCGTGTACAAGGCGTCGCCGAGATGCTCGTGGATCTCGGCCTGGGCCGGGTCGCCGGCGGCCGCCCGCTGCAGCACCTCGATCGCCTCGTCGAGCCGGCCTCGCTTGTATAGCGCCCAGCCCAGCGAATCGGTGATCGAGGCATCGTCGGGCGCGAGTTCGCTCGCCTTGCGAATCAGCGCCTCGGCGGCATCCAAATCCTCGCCATGCTCTAACTTCGCATAGCCGAGGAAATTGAGGACGAGCGGTTCGTTGGGTGCGAGCTCCATCGCCCGCGCCAGGACCGCCTTGGCTTCCGGCCAGCGCCCCGCCGATTCGAGCGCGCTCGCCTGCAGGAGGAGCAGCGGCCAGACCCGCGCGCCGGGGTTACGCGAAGAGAGCTCGGCCGCGCGCTTGTAGGCGGCGGCGGCCTCGTTGTGCCGCTTCATTTCCGAATAGACGTCGGCGAGCCGCGCGAAATCGTCGCTTGCCGCGTCGCCGGGTTGCACGGCCTTGAGCGACAGCGCGAGCGCTTCGTCGAACCTCTTGGCGTCCACGAGGGTGCGCGCCTCGGCATCGAGCGCCTCGGTCTTGAGTGGATCCCCGGCGGGAACCGACCGATAGACCTGGATCGCATCGTCGATGCGCCCGCCGCCGGCGAGGAAATTGCCGAGAAGGACGGCCGCCGAGCTGTTGTCCGGCGCCGCGAAACGGGCGATCTGAACGATGTTGACGGGCGCCGTGGCAACCGGCGAGCGACGCATTTCCAGGGCGAGCGCGACCAGTTGCTCGGCAAATGCTTCCGACACACTGTCGATCCTGAGGCCGGTAAGGCGCCCTGACTCAATCATCCGGCGGATGGTGCTGGTGTCGCCGCTGATGCCCTCGAGCATGGCATCGGCGCGCGGCCTGTCTCCGGCTGCGGCAAAGCCGGCGGCGAGCGCCATGCGGACTCGATATTCGCGGGCGCCGGCATTGCCGATCGCGCGGCGGGCAAAGGCTTCGGCTTCGGCTGTCTTGCCGGCCTTGAGCAAGATGAGGGCGCTTTGCTCATCGACGAAAGGCGAAAAGGCGCTGTTGCGCGGGACTCGGGCGAGAACCGCCAGCGCCCCCGCCGTGTCACCGCGCTCGGCCAGGTTCCAGGACCGCACCAGCGGCTCCCAGAAGCTCAGGTCCGCGGCGTTGCCGGACTTGGCGAGCAACTGGATCGCGCGGGCGTCCTGCCGGCGCTTGAGCGCATCGGCGACGAGCAACAGGCGGGCGTCGATCGCCTTGACCTCGGGGTTCTGCCCGATCAGCCGAAGCGCGAGCGCCATGTCGCCGGCGCTGATCGCCTCGGTAATCGCCTTTTGCTTGAGATCCGCGTCGGTCGAGCCCTGCGCCAGCCGGGCGTAAAGCTCCGCCGCGCCTGCATGATCGCCGCTGATCGCGGCTGCCCGGGCGGCGACATAGGTGCGCGCCGAATCGGTGGGGACTTCAGGCACGTTCGCCACGGCCGGCGAAACCAGCGCCAGCGCCGCGAGCGGCAGGGACAGGATACTACATGTTCGGATAATTCGGCCCTCCGCCGCCTTCGGGAACCACCCAGTTGATGTTCTGGGTCGGGTCCTTGATGTCGCAGGTTTTGCAGTGAACGCAATTCTGGGCATTGATCTGCAGCCGCGGGCCCCCGCCTTCTTCAACAAATTCATAAACTCCCGCCGGGCAATAACGCTGCTCCGGGCCGTCATATTCGGCCAGGTTTACCTCGACCGGTACCGCCGGATCCTTGAGCGTCAGGTGAACCGGCTGATCTTCCTCGTGGTTGGTGTTCGAAACGAAAACCGATGACAGGCGGTCGAAGCTGATTACCCCATCCGGACGCGGATAGTCGATCTTTCTCGCCCTTTCCTTGCGACGAAGCGTCTCATTGTCCGCATGGCGGTGCCGGAGCGTCCACGGAGTCGACAGGCCGAGCTGGCCGAGCCACAAATCGAGCCCGGCGTAAAGCGTCCCGGCCAGTCCGCCCCACCGCGCGACCGCGGGCTGCGCGTTGCGGACAAGCTTCAGCTCTTTCGCCACCCAGCTCGATTTCAGCGCTTCGGGATAGGCGTCGAGCCGGTCGGCGCGGCGATCGTCCGAGATGGCGGCGAATGCCGCTTCGGCGGCCAGCATCGCCGACTTCATCGCCGTATGCGTGCCCTTGATCCTGGGGACGTTCACGAAGCCCGCCGAGCAGCCGATGAGGGCGCCGCCCGGAAAGACCAGCTCGGGCACCGACTGCCAGCCGCCCTCATTGATCGCGCGGGCCCCATAGCTCACCCGGCGCCCGCCCTCGATCTCGGCGCGGATCGCCGGGTGCGTTTTCCAGCGCTGGAATTCCTCGAAGGGCGACAAATAGGGATTTTCGTAATCGAGGGCGACGACGAAGCCGAGAGCGACCTGATTGTTGTCCTGGTGATAGAGGAAGCCGCCTCCCCAGGCGTCCTCGAGCGGCCAGCCCTGCGTGTGGATCACTCGGCCAGGCTTATGCTTCTCCGCAGGAATATCCCACAATTCCTTGATTCCGATGCCGAACACCTGCGGTCCGCTTTTGTCGCGAAGGCCGAAGCTGCGCGTCAGCTCCTTGGTGAGGTGGCCGCGCGCACCCTCGGCGAGGAAGGTGTAGCCGGCGTGGAGCTCGATCCCCGGCTGATAATCCGGGCGATGCGAGCCGTCGCGGGCGACGCCCATGTCCCCAGTGGCAACCCCCTTCACCGAGCCGTCATCGTTGAACAGCACCTCGGCGGCCGCGAAGCCGGGGAAAATCTCGACTCCAAGCGCCTCGGCCTGCCCGGCCAGCCAGCGGCACAGATTGCCAAGGCTCAGCGTGTAGGTGCCCTTGTTGTGCATCAAGGGGGGCAGGAGGACGTGCGGGAAGGCCCATTTGCCGCGCTCTGTCAGCAGCCAGTGATGATTCTCGCTGACCGCAACGGTGAGCGGCGATCCTTTCTCCTTCCAGTCGGGAATCAGCTCGTCGAGCGCGCGCGGGTCGATTACCGCCCCGGAAAGGATGTGGGCGCCGACTTCGCTGCCCTTTTCGAGGACGCAGACCGCGAGCTCCCTGCCCGCCTCGGCCGCGAGCTGCTTGAGGCGGATCGCGGCGGACAGGCCGGCGGGGCCGGCGCCGACGATTACCACGTCGTACTGCATCGACTCGCGCTCGCTCATGCCATTCCTCTCGCTTTTCGCCTCTCAAGCGTCCCGACCGGCACTTCTCGTCGCGCCGATAGCGCATCCGGCCCTTCCCTGCCCTGCCAATTCCTTGACTGCACCGTCAATGGTGGGCGATTGTCGTGTCATGGGTGGGACGGGCATCGCGATCAACAGGCGCGAGGCCGCGAGCGCTTTGCGCTGGTGGCTGGAATCGGGCGTCGACGCCGCAGTCCAGGAGGCTCCGCGCAATTGGTTCGCGCGCGCCGCCGAAGCGCCGGAGCCCGAACCGAAACAGCCGGGTGAACTGCCGGAAACGCTCGACTCCTTTCGCACCTGGCTGTCCTCCAGCGCCGAGGCGCCGCTCGCCTCGCCGCGGTCAAAAGCGGTGCTCCCGCAAGGCGGTGAAGGTGCGGAGGTCATGGTCCTCGCCGAACCCCCGAACCGCGAGGAGCTCGCGTCGGGATCGCCGATCGGCGGCGAGGCGGCCGAGCTGATGCGAAAATTGCTTGGGGCAATCGGCATGGCGGACGCGGCCTATGTTGCGAATCTCGCCTGCTTTGCTGCGCCGCCCGGCCGGCTGACTGACAAGCAGCTCGAGCAATGCGCGACGGCTGCCCGGCGCCACGTCGCGCTCGCGCGGCCCAGGCGGCTGCTGATCCTGGGCGACGCGCCGTCGCGGGCCTTGCTCGGCAAGCCGCTGCTCGAGGCCCGCGGTCATGTCCACAAGGTCGAGGGCGTCCGAACGGTGGCGACCTTCCATCCGCGCCAGTTGCTGCGGCGAGCCTCCGACAAGGCGCTTGCGTGGCGGGACCTGCTGCTGCTGGCGGAGGACGAACAATGAGCCTCGTTCCGCTGCTCCTTGCCGCTGTCGCCGCTGCCGCTCAGCCGGCCGATCCGCTTGCACCGCTGCCGACAACGGCACAGCCTCAGGCGCAGCAGCCTCAGCCTGCGCTGCCCTTGCTGCAGCCGCCCCTGCAACCGGCTCCAAGACCGCTGGTGATCCCGAAGACCTGGCGCGAGGTGTTCGACGCAATTCGCGCCGGTGACTGGGCGTCGGCTCAGGCCGGGATCGACTCGTTTCCCCAAAGCGTGCTCACCCCTGTCGCCAGGGCCGAGTTGTACACGGCGCGCGGCTCGCCACCTGTCGACCTGGCGGCGCTGCAATCGCTGCTCGCCCAGGCGCCGGAGCTTCCGGCTGCCGACCAGCTGGCGCGGTTGGCGGCGAGCCGCGGCTCGACCGCGGCCGTTTACCTGCCGCCCAAGCGGCCGCTCGTGACGATCGGCTCGGCCCCGCGCCGTTACCGTGCAAAGCCGGTCAGCGGAGAGCCGCTCGCGGATGCGCTCCGCGCCCAGCTCGACCCGCTGATCAAGGCGGATTCCGCCGCCGAGGCCGAAGCCGCGTTCCTCATCCAGGCGCCCTATCTCTCCTACGATGCCCGAGCCGAGGCCGCGCAACGGGTCGCCTGGGCCTATTACAGCAACGGCCAAGACTTCGATGCGCGCCGCGTCGTCGATTACTGGCGGGTTGGAGCAAGCGGCGAATGGGGATCACAGGCGGCCTGGGTCTCGGGGCTGGCGTCCTGGCGCCTGGGCGATTGCAATTCAGCCTCCCGCGCCTTCCGCGAGGTCGCCTCGACCGCCACACAGCGCGAACTGTCCGCGGGCGGTTATTATTGGGCGGCCCGCGCCGAACAGGCGTGCCGGAGGCCGCAGGCGGTCCAGGGGCTGCTCAAGGCGGCCGCAGCGTCGCCCGAGAGCTTTTATGGCCTGATTGCCCGCGAAACTTTGGGCACGGACACGCGGATCCCGCCGCCGCGCCCGATTGCAACCGCGTCGGTAGAAGCGCTGACGAACGTCCGCCGGGCGATCGAGCTTGCGGCGATCGGAGAGCAGGGGCTTGCCGAGGAAATGCTTCGCCACCAGGCACGGATCGGCTCACCGGCCGACCATCAAGCCCTGATCGAGATCGCCAGGCGGCTCGACCTCGCGGGCGCGCAATATTTCCTTGCGACCAATATCCAGCGCGGCGCTAGCGTCGATGCCGCCTACCGCTACCCGATGCCTGGCTGGGCCCCGGCGCGCGGCTGGCGAGTCGACCGGGCGCTCGCCTTCGCGCACATCGCGCAGGAATCGGCGTTTCGCTCCGGCGTTGTCAGCCCAGCGGGCGCGGTCGGGCTGATGCAGGTGATGCCGGCGACCGCCTCGGCCCTCTCGCGCTCGAACGGGCTTCCCTATTCCTCCTCGACTTTGTTCGATCCCATCCACAACCTGGAGTTTGGGCAAAGTTTCATCGAGAAGATGTACCGCTCCGCTTATACGGGTGGGCTGCTCCCCAAAGTCATTGCGTCCTACAATGCGGGCCCGCTTCCGGTCGGGCGCTGGGCGACCATCCCCGACAAGGGCGACCCGATCCTGTGGATCGAGAGCATCCCCTATTGGGAGACTCGCTATTACGTGCCGGCGGTGCTCCGGAACCTGTGGGTCTATGAAGGCCTGGCGAGGCGTGACACGCCCTCGCTCAAGGCCATCGCCCAGCATCGCTGGCCCGGCTTGCCAACGCCAAAATAAGGCTGACCTACCTAAATCCTTGCTGGATTCCCTCGTCGACGGTGAGGGTGAAACACGTGATTCTGAGGCCTGATTGCTTCAGCGATTTAGGTTTTTCACAAAGGGCCATCTTTCGACTATAAAAAAAAGAAAAGGCGAGCTTGTGACCGAAACCGCAGCCAAATATGCCAAATATGTGGAGGCCTTTCCGCGTTTCGACCTTGTTCATGCCTTAGGAAAGGCCGGCCGAGAGCGCCCGATCTGTCTCTACGTCAAGGAAAGTGGCACGGTCATTGGCGAGGCGTTCCTCGTTTCCGTCGCCAATGATGAGGTTGTTCTCGAATATGTCTTCCTCGGTTCGCGGATTCGGTCGGGACCGGGCGTGGCTCGGCTCAAGACCGTGGTAGCGGCAAACGGAGTGGACAAAGGACGTCGGTACTTTCTCTGCCCTCTTTGCATGAAACGAGTCGGAACGCTGGTCTTCGTTCGGTCCTGGGCGTGCAGGACGTGCCACTGCCTCGTGCATCGTGTTCAGCTCGTCGGCGCCCATGTCGCAGGCTGGGAGGAGATGGATGAGCTGCGCGCCAGAATTGCCCGGGGCCGACCGCTGGGCATGTGGCAGAAGACCTACGCGCGAAAACGGGCTCGCGACCAACGGCGCCTGGCCGAGCTGCGAAAGATATGTGGACGGATTCGCAAGTTCGGGAGCGACGAGCACCGCTACCGTATCACCCCGGTATGGCGAGCGATCGACGAGATTGAGGAACTCGCCCATCCTTATTACGTCATTGCCGAAGGGAAAATCGTCCGTCGCCAGGACCAACTGTAGACAAGTGAGATCTCTGGGACCCGAGGCCTCCTGGAACACCTGTCTGGATTTCATCCCCTGTCCCCACATTAAGCCAGCTGAGCGCGGATACTCGGCATCCGGCCGAAGCGGGCTGCCCGCGCACATTCTGTGGCCACCGCGTTGCTCGGCAACCTCTCAACAACTGGGCGCACCGTGTCGCTCTCCCTAACGAACCAGTCAAATCGGGATCGAATAATTCGCTACTAGCATGCGCGGATGGCTGGGATGGGCCGAGTTCTGAAATCAGCGGAGCGGGCATCTGCGTCGCCTGCCAGCGCTTTTATTTGGCCTTGGCATTCCGTTCATGTTATGTTCCCAATGGCTTCGAGTGGAGAGGGGCCAACATGCCGAGATATGCACTGCTTATTGATGC
>DASTDZ010000141.1:0-12077 GCA_035710105.1 Sphingomicrobium sp.
CGCGCGCAGCGAGGCGACCAGCATCGCCGGGCGCTTGGCCCGCCCGAGCCGCGATTCCTGCGCCTCGCGGTCGATGACCATCAGCGGATAAAGGCCGACCGCGCTGTTGTTGATGAAGATTCGGCCGTTGACCTCGGCGACATCGACGGCCCTCGCCTTGCCGGAAGCGATCAGCCGGGCGGCTTCGCCGAGGTCGAGCGGGATTTCGAGATCGCGCGCGAAATGGTTGAGGGTCCCAAGCGGGAGGATCCCAAGTTTCGAGGTCGTTCCGGCTAGCGCGCCGGCAACCGCGCTTATGGTTCCGTCGCCGCCGCCGGCGATGACCACCCTGAAGCGGTCCTCGACGGCCTGTTTCGCCGCCGCGGCGATCGCGTCGCCGTCGAGCCATTCGACCTCGCCGGCGATCCCGGCCCGAGCAAGCGCGCGTTCGACCTGCGTCCGGCGGTCTGCCGATCCGCCGCCGCGGTTGATGAGTATTCGCGCCTTCATTCGGCGGCTAACGCGCGAAGTGCCCGATCAGCCCGCCTTGTCCTCCTTGCGCGCGCATTCGCCGACGCGCTTGCCCACCATCTTCCTGCGCATCGCATAATCGCCCGCGCCGGTCAGATAGGTGGCGGTTTCGACCGTCGCCTCGAACCCGTCGGCGGAAAAGGTCCCGGCGACCGATTGCGCGACGAGGCCGGGCGCTCCAGGCCGGCTGCAGCTCAGGGCCAGGGTGAGGCGTCCGTTGCGGGCATAGACACTGTCGATCCGGCATTCGTCCCCGGCTTCCGAGAACATGGCCGGCTCGACCGTGCCGTCGGACGCGATGCAGGCGCGGTGAGTTACCGCCTTGCCGTCCGCCTTGGCCTTGGTCGCCGGCGTCGTCTGGTCGGTCGAGCGCAGGGATTCGACGACGGTGGTCACTTCATATTCGCCCGGGTTGATCGCCGCGGGCACCTGTTCGCTGCCGTTGTTGACGGCCGACTCCTGGCCGCAACCGGCAAGCAGTGCCGCGAACGCGTAAACAATCAGCCTCATTTTCGCCTCCCCCAGATCCACCGTCAGGCCTTCTTTTCGGTGCAATCCCCCGTGCGCCTGGCCTCGACCTTCATCCGCATCGTCATGCCCTCGCCTGGCCCGCCCTCGATCTTCGAGCGCATGCGCATGTCGTAGCTGTCGGGCGAGTAATTGCCGTTCATCTGCATGAGCTGCGTGGCTCCGCTCGCCTGGCAGCGCATCGCCGCGTCGATCTTGCCTCCGCCCATCTTGAAATGGTCGTAGCGGCAGTTCTCGTTGCCGGAGAAGAACTCCTCCTTCGGCTGCTTGACCTGCTCCTCGGTCAGGCAGGATTCGCTGCTGTGGCTCTGGGCCATCATCCGCTTCATCTGCTCGGCCGCCTCGGGCGGCATGCCGGGCATGTCCATTTCCTCGATCGTCACGCTCGACAGCCATTTGCCCGGGCGGATGAACTGGTCGCCGCGCGACGCCTCGCGGACCTTCTCCGCGACCTCCTCGACGCTGGCGTTCTTCTCGTCGACGCTCGGCTCGGAGCCGCAGGCGGCAAGGGGGAATGCGAGGGCAATCAACACGGCTGCGCGGTTCATGGATCGAAGCTCCCCTGTTCATTCGGCCGCCGCGTTGCGCCGGTTCCGAGGGTTCACCATATGCCGCATCGATGGCGATTCAAATCCGGACATCGCTGGCGGAGCCGGAGACGGGCGAGGCCTTCGTTCCGCACAAACCCGCGCGCCCGGACAAGGCCGAGGGCGGGCGCAGGTTCAAGCTGGTTTCTGATTACGAGCCGGCGGGCGACCAGCCGCAGGCGATTGCCGAGCTTACGCAGGCCGCGCGCGAGGGCGAGAAGAACCAGGTGCTGCTCGGAGTCACCGGGTCGGGCAAGACCTTCACCATGGCCAAGGTCATCGAGATCCTGCAGCGCCCGGCGCTGGTGATCGCGCCCAACAAGATCCTCGCTGCCCAGCTCTACGGCGAGTTCAAGAGCTTCTTCCCCGAAAATGCAGTCGAATATTTCGTCAGCTATTACGATTACTACCAGCCCGAAGCCTACGTGCCGCGCACCGACACCTATATCGAAAAGGAGTCGAGCGTGAACGAGGCGATCGACCGAATGCGCCACTCGGCGACGCGGTCGTTGCTCGAGCGCGACGACGTGATCATCGTCGCCTCGGTCTCCTGCCTTTACGGCATCGGCTCGGTCGAGACCTATTCGGCGATGACCTTCTCGCTAAAGAAGGGTTCGGCCGAGGACATGCGCGAGGTGATCCGCAAGCTCGTCGCCCTCCAGTACCGGCGCAACGACAACGCCTTCGCCCGCGGCTGCTTTCGCGTGCGCGGCGACAATCTGGAAATTTTCCCGTCCCACTATGAGGACACCGCCTGGCGGGTGAGCTTCTTTGGCGACGAGGTCGAGGAGATCGTCGAGTTCGACCCGCTGACCGGCAGGAAGGCGGCGAGCCTGGACAGCATCAAGGTCTATGCGAATTCGCACTATGTGACCCCCGGGCCGACATTGAAGCAGGCGATGGAAGCGATCCGCCACGAGCTTGCCGAGCGGCTAAAGGAGCTGACCGCGGAAGGGCGGCTGCTCGAATCGCAGCGGCTGGAGCAGCGGACCAATTTCGACCTGGAGATGATCGCCGCGACGGGGAGCTGCGCGGGGATCGAGAACTACAGCCGCTTCCTCACCGGGCGGCTGCCGGGCGAGCCGCCCCCGACACTGTTCGAGTATCTGCCGGACAACGCGCTCCTGTTCATCGATGAGAGCCACCAGACTGTGCCGCAGATCGGGGCGATGGCGCGCGGCGACCACCGGCGGAAGATCACGCTCGCCGAATATGGCTTCCGCCTGCCGAGCTGCATCGACAACCGGCCGCTGCGCTTCAACGAGTGGGACGCGATGCGCCCGCAGACGATGTTCGTATCGGCCACGCCGGGCCCGTGGGAGCTGAACGAAACGGGCGGCGTGTTCTCCGAGCAGGTGATCCGGCCGACCGGACTCATCGACCCGCCGGTCGAGATCAAGCCGGTCGAGGATCAGGTCGACGATCTGATCCACGAGGCGAAGGAGACGGCGAGGCTGGGCTACCGGACCTTGGTGACGACCCTCACCAAGCGTATGGCCGAGGACCTGACGGAGTATCTGCATGAGGCGGGGCTGAAGGTCCGCTACATGCACTCGGATGTCGAGACCCTGGAGCGGATCGAGCTAATCCGCGAGCTCAGGCTAGGAGTCTATGACGTGCTGGTCGGGATCAACCTGCTGCGCGAGGGGCTCGACATCCCCGAATGCGGGCTGGTTGCGATCCTCGATGCCGACAAGGAAGGATTCCTCCGCTCCGAGACGTCGCTGATCCAGACTATCGGCCGCGCCGCGCGCAACGTCGACGGCCGAGTCATCCTCTATGCCGACACGATCACGGGATCGATCGAAAGGGCGCTGAACGAAACCAGCCGCCGGCGCGAGAAGCAGCTCGCCTACAACGCGGAGCACGGGATCACGCCCGAGAGCATCAAGCGCCAGATCCACGATGTCATGGCGCACGTCACAGCGCGCGAGGGGCTGGTCGTCGACACCGGCGACGCCGAGCGGCCGCACCTCGTCGGCCACAACCTCAAGGCGTATATCGCCGAGCTCGAGGAGCGGATGCGCAAGGCCGCCGCGGACCTGGAATTCGAAGAGGCGGCGCGGCTCCGCGACGAGATCCGCCGGCTCGAGGAGGACGAGCTCGGCATCCCCGACCCCGACCGGGTCGCGCCGCGGCCGCCTGGCCGCTCGAGTGAGGGCAAGCCGGGAACGAGAAAGGGCCGGTTCGGAAAGACAAGCCGGACGCGGTTCGGCGGGCGCCGATAGATCAGCCGGCAGGCCAATCGCCGCTGGTCGAAACGCGGCTTGCCATCTGCTCCGCGCGCTGCTTCCTCGCTTCAACCTGATTCGGGGAGGGCAGATTTTTCCGATGAACTTGAATGCATTGAGCGCGCTGGCGCTGATCTTCGTGGCGTCAGCTGGACCAGCAATCGCGCAGAACAAGGGCGACGAAAAGAAAGCGGAAAAGGCTGAGGCGCCGGTCGCGAAGGTCGTCCCGCAGGTCGTCACGACGCGCCACAGCGGTACCTTCGGCGGGCAACGCATCAGCTACAGCGCGACGATCGGCGAGACGATCCTGACCGACGAGGACGGAACCCAGAAGGCGGCGGTCGTCACCACGGCCTATGTAAAGGAACCGCGCGACACCTCGCGGCCGGTGACCTTCTTGTTCAACGGCGGCCCGGGCTCCGGCTCGGTATGGCTGCAGATGGGCGCGTTCGGGCCCAAGCGCGTGGCGATCCCCTCGGACGCCCGCGACGATGGCGCGCCGCCCTATCCCTTGCTCGACAATCCCGACAGCCTGCTCGACGTCACCGACCTCGTCTTCATCGACCCGCCGGGAACAGGCTTCTCCTATCTGATCGGAAAAACCGAGCCGAAGGAATTCTATGGCGTGACCGCCGACGCCAAGGCGGTCGCCCAGGTTATCCGCCGCTGGCTCGGCGACAACGGGCGGTGGAACAGCCCCAAGTTCCTCGGCGGCGAAAGCTATGGAACGACGCGCTCGGCCGCGGTCGTCAACGAGCTCGAGGGGGCGACCTACAACGACGTCGCCTTGAACGGCATCATCCTGATCTCGACCGTGCTCGACTTCGCCGCCGGCGCCGACACGCCCGGAAACGAGCTCAGCTATATCACCAACCTGCCGTCGATGGCGGTCACCGCGCTGTATCACGGCAAGGCGAGCGCGCCGTCGGCCGAACAATTCGCCGAAGAGGCTCGGCGCTTCGCGCTCGGCCCCTACGCGAGCGCCCTGTTGAAGGGCCAGAGGATCTCACCCGAGGAGCGGGCGGGCATCCGCAGCCAGCTCGCGCGCTTCACAGGCCTGAGCGAAACCTATCTCGAGCAGGCGGACCTCAGGGTCACCCCGGCGCGCTTCTACAAGGAGCTGCTGCGCGACCGCGGCCTCACCGTCGGCAGGCTGGACTCGCGCTACACGGGCAAGGATTTTGACAATGCCGGCGAGACGCCGGACAACGACCCCAGCTTCTACGGCATCGACGCCGGTTACACGGCCGCGGTCAACACCTGGGCGCGCGGGCCGCTGGGGTTCAAGACGGACCGCGAGTACCAGTCCATCTCCGGGATCGGCCGCGACTGGGACTGGCGGATCGGCGGCCGCGACGCCAACGCGTATCTCAACGTCACGCCCTACATCGGCACGGCGCTGCGCGAGAATTCCGGGCTCCGGGTGTTCGTCGCCCAGGGCTATTACGATTTCGCGACGCCCTTCTTCGCGGCCGAATATGCGCTGTCGCGCACCGGCATCCCGCAGGACCGGGTCGAATATCATTATTATGACGCGGGCCACATGATGTACGCGCGCGACGAGGACCGGGCGAAGCTGTCGCGCGACGTCCGCGCGTTCATCCGTTCGCGCTAGGGAAAAGGGGCCGCCGGGTGATCCGGCAGCCCCTTAACAGTAGATCAGCGAAGCACGCCCTTCTTCTCGTGGGTCCAGCTGTACCAGAGCTGGAAGGCGGCGACGAGGATGATGACCCACGGCATGACCGCCATGGTCCCTTCCTTCATGCTCGCCGGCATTTCCGTCATGAACATCTGGTAGCCGAGGCCGACGACCGCGCCGATGAGCGACAAGGCATAGGCCCAGACCGAATAGCGGCTTCTGACCAGCAGAAGCACGGCGCCGGCAAGGCCGCCCCAGACGCCAAGCGCCCAAAAAGCGCTGGTCCAGGACGGGAGCCCTTCCCAATAAGCGATCGCATCCGCTGGGAATTGCGACATCCAGCCGGGGTCGGCCGTCATCGTCATCAGATAGTCATAACAACCGAACGCGTTCCAGAGCAGCGAAAGGATACCGACGATCCATAGATGTGCGGGCGTGCGCCCATCGGCGGTTGTGGCCATTGCAATTCCCCCTCCACGCGGCGGCTTGCGCCGCGACATGGATGAGGCTCCGAAACGAAATTGAAGTCAAGAAGCCACGTCGGTAACTGAACGGCAGCGAAACGCATGCTTCAGCGTCACGAAACGCGAACAAATCCATAAGTGTGGCGTTAAGCAACGAAACTCCGGCCAACGGAGTGCCCGGGAGCCAGCCTGAACTTATGCACAAGAAATTTCGATTCCTGCTCGGCGCGCTCGCGCTTTCGGTCGCGTCGGTGCCCGCCGCGGCCCAGTTCCCGCGCGGCGATGAACCGATCGCGGTGCCGAGGACGATCAAGCAGGGCATCGACTTCGTCTATGTCGACCCCGACCTGAGCAACGTCGCCCGCAGGCACCAGCGGCCGACCAACTGGCTGCTGAGGACGATCGGTTTCGACTGGCCGTTCGGCAGCCGGCGCGACATGCCCAATCCGCTGTTCATCGACATGGCCCGCGGCCTCGAGCAATATCAGCTGAGCTGGGGACGGCTTCCGCAGATCAAGATCCCGGCCGGGGCCGCGCTCAAGCCAGGTTCGACCGGGAAGCGGGTGGAGCTTTTGAGGATGCGTCTCGGGCTGCCGCGCGCCGGCGGCTTCGACCAGCGGCTGACGGAGGCTGTGCGGGCCTATCAGCAGGTTCACGGGCTCGGCCCCGCCGACGGGATCGCAGGCAGGGCGACCATCGCCTCGCTCAATCGCGGCGCCACTTATTATGCGCGCAAGATCGCGATCAACATGGAGCGTGCGCACCGGCTGCCGAAGACCGGCCAATTCGATCGCTATGTGGTCGTCGATTCCGGAGCGGCGGAAGTCTATCTGTTCGACCGCGACCGGGCGGTCGACGGCATGCGCGCGATCGTCGGCACGGCCAAGACGCAGACGCCGATGATGGCGGTCATCCTGCGCAACGCCCGGGTGAATCCCTATTGGAACGTGCCGCCGGACATGATCCGCACCTTCACCGCTCCGCGGGTTCTCAAGCAGGGCATCTCCTACCTGAAGGACTTCCACTACGAGGTGCTGTCCGACTGGTCGCCGAACGCGCAGATCCTCGACCCGGCCAAGGTCGACTGGAAGAAGGTCGCCGCGGGCAAGAGCAATATCCGCGTGCGTCAGCTTCCGGGACCGTGGAACTCGATGGGCGAGATGAAGTTCGAAACGCCCAACGATTTCGGCATTTACCTGCACGACACGCCGAAGAAAGAGCTGTTCGCCAAGGCCGACCGCTGGATCAGCAACGGCTGCGTGCGGCTCGAGGATTACAAGCGCTTTGCCTCCTGGTTCTTCAACGGCGTCCCGCAGGGCCGCTACCAGACCGAAGAGGTGGTCAACGTTCCGCGCCCGGCGCCAATCTTCATGACCTATCTGACGGTCTCCTACCGCGGCAACGGAGTGCAGTTCCGGCCCGACCCCTACGGGTTCGACGAGCGGGCGATGGAACAGATGTTCGGCCCTAACAGGCAGCTCGCCTCGATCGAGATCTAGGGAACGCGAGCGCGGCCAGCTAACCGCGCAAGAAAAAAGCTTTCCTACACACGAACCAATTTGGTTCATATGTAGCCGACTCGCAAACCGGGGAGGCTGGATATGGACGTGGACGGGCTGATTGACGCGCTGATCGAGCGCGAGGGCGGCTATGTCAGCCACCCCAGCGACCGCGGCGGGCCCACCAATTTCGGGATCACCGAGGCGGTGGCCCGGGCGCACGGCTATGCCGGGGCGATGCGCAGCCTCCCGCGCGGCGAGGCAGTGGCCATCTACAAGCGGCTCTATTGGCTGCGGCCGCGTTTCGACCAGGTCGCCAAGCGCTCGCCTGCCGTCGCCGCCGAGCTGTTCGACACCGGCGTCAACATGGGCCCGGCGGTCGCGGCGACCTTCCTCCAGCGGGCGCTTTCCGCCCTCAACCGCGACCGCAAGGACTATGCCGACCTCGTCCCCGACGGGCGGATCGGCCCGGCGACGCTGTCGGCGTTGGACCGCTTCTTCGAGTTGCGCGGCAGGCAGGGCGGAGAACAGGTCCTGCTGCGGGCGCTCGACGCGCTTCAGGGCGAGCGCTACATCCGCCTCGCCGAGCGCCGGCCGGCCAACGAAGCCTTCCTCTACGGCTGGCTGGCCAACCGCACGGGCCCCGAGGGGACGTCGCGGTGAGCCGGCTTTTCCCGGCGCCGCAGACCTTCGCCGAGGGCCAGCGGCAGATTTACGGCTGGCTGGCCGCCGCCGCCGGCATCTTCTGCGGCGCAGCGGCAATCGCCATAATGTGCCTGCTGATGTGGGGCGGCTGGAGCCCGGCCGAGGAGCATACGATCGTCGTCATCTTCGGCTGCGCGCTCGGCGGCTTCATCGCCGCGATGAGCGCCGTCATCATCGGCCTTCTGGTCGGCGGGCCCGTCGGCCGTTTCAAGGGCAGCGCCGGCCGCGACGGAATCAGCCTCGAAGCGCATGGGGACGGGCAATGATCCCGGCCCTCGACCGGCTGTCGCTCAAGCTCATCATCGGAATCGTCGCGGCGCTGATGCTGGCCATGCTGGTCGCCGACCGCAACCGCTGGAAATCAAAGACCGCTTATTGTTCCGATCTACTCGCAAGCGCGCGCGCCGCGCACGCGGCGACCGTCGCCAGCTACCGCGCCGCGGCCGAGCGGGCACGCCAGGCCGACGCAGCCAACGCCGCGCGGGTGAAGGCAAGCCAGGCCGCGATCAACGAAAGGACAGCCAATGACTATGAAACTCGCATTGCCGCTGCTCGCGCTTCTGCCGGGCGCCTGCGCCGCCAAGCCGGAGCCGGCGGCGATTCCGGCGGTGGCGGAACGGCGCCTGTGCCCGGCCTATCCGTTGCCGCCGAAGGAGTTGCTCAAGGCGCCGGTCAAGACCGACTTCCTCCAGCAGAGGCCCTGATCGCGACAGAACAGGCGATCCAGCTCGATGAGCTGATCAAATGGGTTCGACGGCAGCATGCTGTATCGGTCGACGGTGTGTCTGGAGGACAAGCCGCCGTCGCGGTCGCTCCGCCCCGATAGCTTGCCCGAGGCGCCGAAATCGGGCTGAATGCGGGCTGCATTCGAGGGGGAAGGCGCGATGAAGACGGAGCGGCTGAATGCGTTCACCGATGGGGTCATCGCCATCATCATCACCATCATGGTGCTCGAGCTGGCAGTGCCGGAGGAACCTGGAATCGGCGCGCTGAGGCCGGTTTCTCTCCTGTTCGCCGCCTATGCCCTATCGTTCCTGAAGGTGGGCATCTATTGGTCGCAGCACCACAACATGTTGCAGGCGGCGCGGCGCGTGAATGGACGGGTGCTGCTGGCCAATCTCTTCTTCCTGTTCTGGCTTAGCCTGGTTCCGTTCGTCGTCCGCTGGGTAGGCGAGGCGGGGCTCACCCGCGACACGGTGATGGCCTTCGGGGCGGTGATGCTGCTGTGCACGCTGTCGTTCGGCTTGCTGCGCGCAGCTTTGCTCGGCGCCAACGATCCGGACGCGCCGATTGTCCGAGCCGCCGCGCACGGCTGGAAGGGCGTAGTCACGATTGGCGCCTACGTGGTCGCGATTCTCCTCGCGTTCTGGGAGCCGATCATCGCGGTCGCGATCTACGTCGCCGTAGCGCTGATGTGGCTGGTTCCCGACAAGCGATTCGAACAATTGGTCGAATAGCCGCTGCCGCTTTGCTAGCGGCGCGAGCGGATATGCTGGCTGATGGCGACCGCCACCGCTTGCAAGCCAGGGCGCCGCTTACCAAATCGCGTGCGAAGGAGCGGGCATTTGGACAGCTGGCACGGAACGACGATCCTGGGCGTCAGGAAGAATGGCCGGACCGTCATCGCCGGCGATGGCCAGGTCAGCCTGGGCAACACGGTGATCAAGCCCAATGCGAAGAAGGTTCGGCGGATCGGAGAGGACGGCTCGGTCGTGGCGGGCTTCGCCGGCGCGACCGCGGATGCGTTCACCCTGTTCGAGCGGCTCGAGCGCAAGCTCGAGCAATATCACGGCCAGCTGCTCCGTTCCGCAGTCGAGCTCGCCAAGGACTGGCGGATGGACAAATATCTTCGCAATCTCGAGGCGATGATGATCGTCGCCGACAAGGATTCGATGCTGATCCTGACCGGCAACGGCGACGTCCTCGAGCCGGAAGGCGGGATCGCCGCGATCGGCTCGGGCGGCAATTACGCGCTCGCCGCGGCGCGCGCGCTTTCGGAATATGAGCCGGACCCCGAGGTGCTCGCCCGACGGGCGATGGCGATCGCCGCTGAAGTATGTGTGTTCACCAACGACCAGCTGACCGTGGAGACGGTTGAAGGCTGAGACCAAGTCGCTACGGTTAGCCCGGTGTTGCTGGACCGTCGAACCTTTGCCGCCGGATCGGTCGCGTTGCTTTCCGGCTGCGCAACGGTGGGCACTCGCCCGCGCGCTTTCGTGGATTGCACCCCGCTCGCACCGGTCAAGGTCGATGCGAGCCGGGTGATCCGCACCGTCGCGGGCTTAAGGCCGTACCGGCGTTCCGGCTTCGTTGTCCGCGCCGAAGCGTTCGGCTCAAAGCGGCTGGTCCACAATTACGGTCACGGCGGCGCGGGCATCACCCTGAGCTGGGGAAGCTCCAAGCTTGCAACCGACCTCGGGCTTCCCGGCCATTCGGGCTCCGTCGCCGTGCTCGGATGCGGGATCATGGGCCTGTCGACCGCGCGGCTGGTGCAGGAGGCCGGCTTTCCCGTCACGATCTACGCCGCCGCGCTCCCGCCCGACACAACTTCGAACATCGCCGGCGGGCAGTTCCACCCATTCGCGCTCTACCGCGAGGATTCGATCACTCCGGAGTGGAAGGCGCAGTTCCTGCGCGCGCTCGAATATAGCTGGCGGCGTTTCCAGATCATGGTCGGCGACGACTACGGTATCCGCTGGCTGCCGACCTATGACGAAGGCGACAGTCCCGACCATTACACCCCGGACTATCCGCCGATAAACCGCGTGCTGTCGCCAGCCGAATTTCCGTTCCCGCTGGCCAATGTCGTCCGCTATGACACCATGTACATCGAAACCGGGCGCTACCTGAGACAAATGATCCGCGACGTCGAACTGTCCGGCGGCAAGATCGAAGTGCGGCGGTTCGCGACTCCGGCGGACGTGGCGGCATTGCCGGAATCCTTGGTGATCAACTGCACGGGCCTGGGCTCGCGCGAGCTGTTCGGCGACACCGACCTGCATCCGGCGCGCGGCCAGCTCGCCATCCTGCTGCCGCAGCCCGAGGTCCGCTATGCGTTCATGGGCAGCGCTGGTTACATGTTCCCGCGACCCGACGGGATCCTGCTCGGCGGCTCGTTCGAGCTCGACCAATGGGATCCGGAGCCGGACCCCAAGGACATCGCCGGCATCCTTGCCTCGCACAAGCGCTTCTACGACGGTTTCCGCTGCACTGCTTGAAGCGGCACCCCGCCGCTCCAATCTAGCCTTGCAATGAACTACCAGTCCCCATTCCCCGACAGCGGCGGGTCATCCCAGATGCTCAAGGATAAGCTCACCCCCAAGGCGATCGTCGCCGCGCTCGACGAGCATATCGTCGGCCAGGACGACGCCAAGCGGGCGGTCGCGGTCGCGCTTCGCAACCGCTGGCGCCGCCAGCAGCTCGAGCCCGAGCTGCGCGAGGAGGTCACGCCCAAGAACATCCTGATGATCGGCCCGACCGGCTGCGGCAAGACCGAGATCAGCAGGCGGTTGGCCCGGCTCGCCGACGCGCCGTTCGTCAAGGTCGAGGCGACCAAGTTCACCGAGGTCGGCTATGTCGGCCGCGACGTAGAGCAGATCGCCCGCGACCTGGTCGAGGAAGCGGTCCGGCTGGAGCGCGAGCGACGTCGGGAGAAAGTCCGCGAGGCGTCTGAAAGCGCGGCGATGGAGCGGCTGCTCGACGCGCTGACCGGCAAGGGCTCGTCCGAGGCGACGCGCGCCGCCTTTCGCCAGCGTTTTCAGGAGGGCGTGCTCGACGACAAGGAAGTCGAGATCGAGCTGGCCGGCCAGCCGAGCATGCCGTTCGAAGTCCCCGGCATGGGCGGCCAGGTCGGCATGATCAACCTGGGCGACATGATGTCGAAGGCAATGGGTGGCGGCCAGCTCAAGAAGCGC
>DASTDZ010000142.1:0-26983 GCA_035710105.1 Sphingomicrobium sp.
TCTTCTCCCAGTCCGCATAGCCGCCGGCGACCACGTCGACCTTGCCCGAGCCGTCGAGGCCGAGCGTGATCGTCACCGTCCGGTCGAGGAAGTCGCGGTCGTGGCTGACGAGCAGCACGGTCCCTTCATAGTCGGCGATTACTTCCTGCAGCAGGTCGAGCGTCTCGAGGTCGAGGTCGTTGGTCGGCTCGTCGAGCACCAGCAGGTTGGCTTCGCGAGCGAACTCGCGCGCCAGCAGCAGCCGCGACTTCTCACCGCCGGACAGCGAGCCGACCGGCGCGTCGGCAAGCCGGGGATCGAAGAGGAATTCCTTGAGATAGCCCTTTATGTGCTTCTTGTGGCCGCGAACGTCGATCCAGTCGCCGCAGTGGGCGAGGATGTCGCGGACGCGCTTTTGCGGATCCATCAGCCGCCGCTGCTGGTCGATTACGATCCCGGACAGGGTCTTCGCACGGGTCACCTTGCCGCTATCGGGTGCGATCTCCCCGGTCAAAATCCTGAGCAGGGTCGTCTTGCCGGCGCCGTTGGGGCCGACGAGCCCGATCCGGTCACCGCGCTGGATGCGCAGCGAGAAGTCGCGGATGATGGCGCGCTCGCCATAGCTTTTCGACACATGCTCGGCCTCGATCACAGCCTTCGAGCGAACTTCATCCTTGGCCAGCGCGAGCCTCGCGGTCCCTTGGCCACCCAGCATCGCAGCGCGCTGGGCCCGCATCTGGTGCAGCTTGGCCAGCCGCCCCTGGTTACGGCGGCGGCGGGCTGTGACCCCGCGTTCGAGCCAGCGAAGCTCGATCGCTAGCTTCGCGTCGAGCTTTTCGGCCGCCCGCGCTTCCTCCTCATAGACCTTCTCGGTCCAGACCTCGAAGCCGCCAAAGCCGATCTCGGCCCGGCGCAGCGTGCCACGGTCGAGCCATAGGCACGACTTCGTCAGCCGGGTGAGAAAGGTGCGGTCGTGGCTGATGGCGATGAAGGCGCCCTTGAAGCGCTTGAGCCAATTCTCGAGCCATTCGATCGCGCCGAGGTCGAGATGGTTGGTCGGCTCGTCGAGCAGCAGCACGTCCGGGTCCTGCGCCAGGGCCCGGACGATCGCGGCGCGCCGCCGCTCGCCGCCGCTCGCGCTCGCTGCGGGGCGGTCGAGGTCGATGCCAAGCTGGTCGGCCACGGCCGCCGCCTCGTGCGCCGCGGGCGCGCCGGGGCCCGTTAGCACCCACTGAAAAAGCGTCCCCTCGGCCGGGATGTCCGGATCCTGCTCGAGCAGCACCACTTTCGTGCCCGGCACGATGGTCCGGCGCCCTTCATCGGGGTCGATCCAGTCGGCGAGGCATTTGAGCAGCGTCGTCTTGCCGGCGCCGTTGCGGCCGATCAGGGCCAGCCGGTCCCGCTCCCCGACGTGGATGTCGAGGCCGCGGAACAGCCAGCCCTCGCCTTGGACGAGGCCCAGACCCTCATAGGATAGCACCGGCGCTGCCATGCGGGCGCCCATATCGTCATTCCCGCGCAAGCGAGAACCCGGCGCATGCGGCCTGTGGCATTTACGCCACGTTTACCCGCCTGAACGCAGCCGTTCGGCAGCATTCATAGGACATTCAATGCATTCTGGTAGAAGGCCCCTCAAGAGAATCGCCATGCGCCTGTTTCGTACCCTCCTCCCGGCCGCGTTCGTCGCGGGCCTGATCGCCGCACCAGCCTTTGCGGATCCGCCCCGCGATGCCGAACGCGCGTTCGAGGAGCGGGTGCAGGGCCGCTCCATGCCGCTTCCGAGCATCGAACGCCGGGTCATGCCGCTCATGCCGGGCGCCGACTATCTGGGGCCCGAGCTCAACGGCAAGACCTATCGCCTCAAGTTCGTCCGCAATGGGCGGGTGATCTGGGTCGACGTCGACGCCGCCACGGGCAAGATCAAGGGCCGCTCGCGATAGGCTCGAGCGCCTCGGTCGCGCCGCTCGTCGCGATTCGAGCCCGCATTGACATTTCCTGCCCGTTCCCCAGTTACCGTTCAGCCATGCTGGCGGCATGGCAGCGTGCGGCAACTCATTCCGGACAAGCAACCGTTCAGCTTCGCGCGTGTTGAAACGCCAAAGGTTCCAGGGAAAGTGATGCAATGCGCGTTCTGATCGTCGAAGACGAACCCAATCTCGGGCGCCAGCTGCGCTCGACGCTGGAGGGCGCCGGCTATGCCGTCGACCTCGCCACCGACGGCGAGGACGGCCACTACCTCGGCTCGACGGAAAGCTATGACGCGGTGATCCTCGACCTTGGCCTGCCGGAAGTTGACGGGCTCACCGTGCTCGACCGCTGGCGCAAGGAAGGCCGCAAGATGCCAGTCCTGGTGCTGACCGCGCGCGACAGCTGGTCGGACAAGGTCGCCGGCCTCGACGCCGGGGCGGACGATTATCTCGCCAAGCCGTTCCAGACCGAAGAGCTGATCGCGCGGCTTCGGGCGCTGATCCGCCGCGCCTCGGGCAATGCGAGTTCCGAGCTCATCGCCGGCGACATCCGCCTCGACACACGGTCGGGCAAGGTCACCAAGGCCGGCGAGCCGGTCAAGCTTACCGCGCAGGAGTACAAGCTCCTGTCCTACCTGATGCACCACAAGGGCAAGGTGGTCAGCCGCACCGAGCTCATCGAGCATATCTACGACCAGGACTTCGACCGCGATTCCAACACGATCGAAGTGTTCGTGACCCGCATCCGCAAGAAACTCGGGGCGGACGTCATCACCACCATCCGCGGGCTCGGCTACAGCCTTGAGGACCCGGAGGACAAGCGCAGTTGAACGAGGCGGCCTTACCGGCCGATAGCGAACGCGTGACCGCCCCGCGCAAGCGCCCCCGTATCGGGTCGCTGACCCGGCGGATGATCGGCGTTGCGGCGCTGTGGATCAGCGTCCTTCTCGTCGGCGGCGGCTTCGCACTCGACCGGGTGCTGACCCGGACCATCATCGAGAATTTCGACCAGCAGCTCGAGCTCGTCCTCAAGTCGATGCTCGCGGCGTCCGAGATTGGCCCGGACGGCGAAGTCCGCTTCAACCGGCCTCCCGCCGACCAGCGGTTCCTGGAGCCTTATTCGGGAGTCTATTTCCAGGTCTCGGGCGAAGGCGCCGACACCTTCCCTTCGCGCTCATTGTGGGACCGGCGGCTGCAAGTCCGGCCCCACAACGACGTCAAGTTCCACTTCTATGACAGCCCGGAATTCGCCGGCGAACCGTTGCGGATCGTCGAAACCGACGCAGTCCTGCCGGGCTCGCGCGTGCGCTGGCGCTTCCAGGTCGCCCAGTCGCGCGAGATGATCGACACGCAAATCCGGCAGCTTCGCGAGACGCTGTTCTGGAGCTTCCTTGTGCTCGGCATCGGCCTGCTCGTGCTCGCCGGCCTGCAGACCGTCTATGGCCTGTGGCCGCTGCGCCGCGTCCAGCGCGAGGTTGCTGCGATCCGCTCGGGCTCCAAGAAGCGGATCGTCGACACCTTCCCGACCGAGATCCAGCCGCTCACCGAAGAGATCAACCAGCTGCTGGCCCACAACGAGGAGCAGGCGGAGGAGGCGCGGCGCCACGCCGGCAACCTTGCCCACGCGCTCAAGACCCCGCTCACGGTCATCACCAACGCCGCGACCGCGCACAGCCCCGACCTCGCCGACACGGTCTGCCGCGAAGCCGGAGTGATGCGCCGCCAGGTCGACCACCACCTTGCCCGCGCGCGGGCGATCGGGCGGCGCGCCACCGGCCATGCGCGCTCGCGGGTGTGGGACAGCGTCGAGGCCGTCCAGCGCGCCGTCGACCGACTGTACGAGCAGGCCACGGTCGACATCACCGGCGACCGCTCGGCCGAAGTCCTGGTCGAGCGGCAGGATCTCGACGAGATGGTCGGCAACCTGGTCGAGAACGCCGCCAAATATGGCAACGGCCGAGTGTTCATCACCGTCGAGCGCAAGCCGGATACAGTCGACGTCATCGTCGAGGATGACGGCCCCGGAATCCCGAAGGAAGAGCGGGAGGCGATCTTCGCCCGCGGCGCCAGGCTCGACACCGACAAGCCGGGCACCGGGCTCGGGCTCGCCATCGTCCGCGACGTCGCCGACATTTACGGCGGCCGGGTCAGCCTTGAGGAAAGCGAGGACTTGGGCGGCCTGCTCGCCAGACTAAGCCTGCCGGCGGGCTAGGAAAGCGGCGCTGGCGCGGCTAGTGCGCCGGGCGTGAGCGCCACCATTCACCCCCTCCGACCCGGCGGCGAGCCCTCGCTCGAGCCTTTGATGGAGCTCGTCGCCGAGGACATGAACGGGGTGAACGCCGTCATCCTTGAGCGGATGCAGAGCAAGGTCGCTCTGATTCCCGAGCTCGCCGGTCATTTGATCGCCGGCGGGGGGAAGAGGATGCGGCCGATGCTGACTTTGGCTTGCGCCCGGCTGCTCGATTATCCAGGCACCCGCCACCACAAGCTCGCCGCCGCGGTCGAATTCATTCATACCGCGACCCTCCTTCACGACGACGTCGTCGACGGATCGGGGATGCGCCGCGGCCGGCAGACGGCCAACCTCATCTGGGGAAATCCTGCGAGCGTCCTGGTCGGCGACTTCCTGTTTTCGCGGGCCTTCGAGCTGATGGTCGAGGACGGAAGCCTGAAGGTGCTCAAGATCCTGAGCGCCGCTTCGAGCGTGATCGCCGAGGGCGAAGTCGAACAGCTGACCGCGCAGCGCCGGATTGAGAGCGATGAGGAGCAATATCTGGCTATCGTCAGTGCCAAGACAGCGGCCCTGTTCGCTGCCGCCTGCCGGGTCGCGCCGGTGGTCGCGGAGGCCGGCGAGGAGGCCGAGCTGGCGCTCGAATGCTATGGCAGGCACCTCGGCATCGCCTTCCAGCTCGTCGACGACGTCATCGACTATGCGTCCGATGCCGCGGTGATGGGCAAGGGAGTCGGCGACGACTTCCGTGACGGCAA
The DNA here is from genome assembly GCA_035710105.1 of Sphingomicrobium sp. Taxonomy (GTDB): domain Bacteria; phylum Pseudomonadota; class Alphaproteobacteria; order Sphingomonadales; family Sphingomonadaceae; genus Sphingomicrobium. The sequence goes on from DASTDZ010000142.1 coordinate 4,935, forward strand.
GATGACGCTTCCGCTGATCCTCGCCTATGCGCGCGGAAGCGAAGCCGACCGCGCTTTCTGGCGCGCCGCCATTTCCGGCGAGAGGACGGACGACGAGGATCTCGCCCGGGCGATCGGGCTGCTGCACTCGACCGGCGCGCTTGCCGACACGATCGAGCGCGCGCGGCACTACGGCCGCCGGGCGATTGACGCGCTTGCTCCCTTCCCTACCGGCAAGGCGAAGTCGGCGCTGACTGAGACGGTCGAGTTCGCGATCGCTCGCGCCTATTGATTCCCGCGGCGCGCTTTGCCACTCGCGAGGCCATGACCATCGCCCGAATCTCCGAGATCGATCGCCGAACGACGCAGTCGGGGCGCGCCAACTCGGGCCTTTGGGTGCTCGAATTCGAGCGCAAGGAAGGCCAGCGCGCCGACCCGCTGACCGGCTGGGCCGGATCCGGTGACACGAACACGCAGGTCCGGCTCACCTTCCGGACGAAGAACGAGGCGGTCGCTTACGCGAAGCGTCGCAACCTCCCTTATCATTTGGTGCCCGCGGCGCCGGTGAAGCTCAAGCTGCAGGCCTACGCCGACAATTTCCGCTGATGCCCCTGCCCTTGCGCTGACTCCATAGTGGAGGCAGATTGCTCCCGCCGAGCTAGGGGGAAGGCTGCCCAGTCCTGTCGTTGTCGTCATCGGCACGCGTCCCGAAGCCATCAAGCTCGCCCCTGTCATCCGAGCGCTCGATGCCCGCGGTATTGCGCCGCTGCTGATCTTTTCCGGCCAGCACCCGCTGCTCGACCCGGCTGATCACGGGCTCGGCGGCTATGCCATCCTGCGCCTCGCCTGCGCCGGGCAGGATGACCCGCATGCTCATGTCGGCGCGGTCAGCAAGGCGATCCTCGAGGTCCTTCGCGCCGCGCCGCCCGAACTTGTAATCGTCCAGGGCGACACCTCAAGCGCGCTCGGCGGCGCGCTCGCGGCCAAGTTCGCCGCAATCCCGCTCGCCCATGTCGAGGCGGGGCTCAGAAGCCATGACCTCAGGCGACCCTGGCCCGAGGAGGAGTTCAGGGTGGCGATCGACGGCGATGCCGAGCTCTTGTTCGCGCCGACCGAGCTCAGCGCCGCCAACCTTCGGCGCGAGCGGGTACGCGGCCAGATCCACGTCACCGGCAACAGCGGGATCGACGCGGTGATAGTTGCTCGACAGGAGGTTGCCACACCGGTCCGCGACGGCGGGATTCCGCGCCTGCTGGTCACCTGCCACAGGCGAGAAAACTGGGATGACGGCCTTGACGGCGTCGCCGCCGCGCTGCGGGCGATCGCGTCCAACGGCCTTGCCCGCGCGGAGGTGATCCTTCACCCGAATCCGTCGCTTGCCCGGCGCGTTCGGGACATGCTTTCCGGCCAGTTCAACATCGCCTTCAGACCGCCCTGTGGGCATTCTGACACGGTTTCGGCAATGCTCGGCGCCGACCTGGTGCTCAGCGATTCCGGCGGGATTCAGGAGGAAGCGACGGCGCTCGGGATTCCGCTGCTCGTCCTTCGCGACAAGACCGAGCGGCCCGAGGCCATCGCCTGCGGCAATATCGAGCTGGTCGGCACCGATCCCGGAAGGATCGTCGCGGCGGTGCGGCGGCGGCTGGACCGCTGCGGCGCGGCTGCACCGACGCTGCCGTTCGGCGACGGCCGCGCGGGCGAGCGGATCGCTGCGATCATCGCCGAGTGGCTTACCGAAAGGGCTGAAGGTGTGCCGACGCCGTCACCAATGCCATCGAGCTGGCCCCGCCAGCTGGAAAATTGGTGACCCCTACGGGACTCGAACCCGTGTTTTCGCCGTGAGAGGGCGACGTCCTGGACCGCTAGACGAAGGGGCCTTGGCTTGTAGCGAGGGCGCCATATGTGGGCGTCGCGGCCGATCGTCAACCGGCTGGCTCAGAGCCCGTCAAGTTCGTTCGGGCCAACCTCATTATCGACGACGATATGCTCGGGCGTGTTGGTGCCCGGGACCGGCATGGTCGTCGAGACACCGTCGTCGGATGGCGCCGTCTCCGCCGCGTTTCTGGGGCTCTCAGTGCCGGGCTCGGCGGCGGTCACTTCGCCGGCGGACTCGTTGGGCGACGCGGCCTGGTTTTCGGTGCCCGACTGGGTGCAGGCGGCAAGAGCGAGCAAGGCCGCGACCGTGGCACCGTGTTTGACTCCCATGCTTGCGCTCCTTCCTTCGCTTCCGGCCTCATTGCGAGCCCGACCAGTGAATGTGAATGATCTTCCATCCATCGCCCGCTCGGCGAAGGATCATCGTTTCCGCACTCGTCCGGTCGATCGTCCTGCCCCTGTATTCGCCCCTTGTCCGGCCCTCGCTTGCGACCCAGGCGATATTGCCACTCGCGCCCGCCGTCCGTTCGGTCAGGACCGAGGACACCGCCTTCGAGAAAGCGGCGTCGGCGGCGAGGTGGTGAGCGGCATATTCCGGCTTGCTGCGCTCGACCTTCCCGCCTTCGAAGATCAAAACGTCATCGGCGAGCATCGCCAGCGCAGCGTCGGTGTCGCCGCTGCGCAGCGCCGCGTGAAATGCGTCGACGACGGCAGCCGCGGCGCGCGCCTCGACCGCGAGTGGAGTCGTGCCACCTGCCTGCACGCCCGCCCCGCTCGCGAGCGCCGGTGAGGAGACGGCCAGAAGCACCGCCAGAACAGTGTCACCAGGTCCAGCCACAGGTGAGTCCTTTCCAACTAGTCTGGCGGACGTCTTAGCCCAGCTGCGCGATCATGGATTCACTTTTCTTCGCATGGGGCAGCGATGGCCTTCCAGGCCGCCGAGGATCGGGCAGTCGGGCCGGCCGTCGCCTTGGCAGCTTGCCGCCAGATGCTCGAGCGCGCGCCGCATCTCCCGAAGCTCGGACTCCTTGCGCCTGAGCTCGGCGGCGCGCGCGAGCGCAAGCGCCTTGACGTCAGCGCTGGCGCGGCTGCGGTCGTTCCACAGGGCAACCAGATGGCGAGTCTCGTCGACCGAGAAGCCGAGGTCGCGGGCTCGGGCGATGAAGCGCAAAGTGTGGACGTCGCCCGGGCCGTAATCGCGATAGCCCGAATCGCGCCGCGCGGCCGCCGCGATGAGGCCGATCTTCTCGTAATGGCGGATCATCCGCTCGCTGATTCCCGACGCCCGGGCGGCCTCGCCGATTTTCACAACCGTACGCCCCTCAGCCGAAGCGAATTGCCGATGACGCTGACCGAGCTCAGCGCCATGGCCGCCCCGGCGATGATCGGCGACAGCAGGATCTCGAACCAGGGATAGAGCAAGCCGGCGGCGATTGGCACGCCGGCGGCATTGTAGACGAAGGCGAAAAACAGATTCTGGCGGATGTTGCGCATCACTGCGCGGCTGAGGTGGCGGGCGCGGACGATTCCGCGCAGGTCGCCTTTGACCAGGGTTACCGCCGCGCTTTCCATGGCGACGTCGGTGCCGGTGCCCATGGCGATGCCGACGTCGGCTGCGGCAAGAGCTGGGGCGTCATTGATCCCGTCTCCAGCCATTGCCACCCGGCGTCCCTCGGCCCTGAGTTGCTCGACCTTCGACTGCTTCTGGTCGGGCAGCACCTCGGCCATGACGTCGTCGATTCCGACCTTGCGGGCCACGGCGTCAGCCGTGCGCTGGTTGTCGCCGGTCATCATGACGATCCGAATGCCCTGGCGGTGCAGCTCGGCGATGGCCTCGACGGCGCTGTCCTTGATCGGGTCGGCGACGACGACGATTCCCGCGAAACGGGCATCGATGGCGACGAACATCACCCCCGAGCCTTCGTCCTGAAGCTCGGCCGCGCGATCCCGAAGCTCGGCTGGGTTGACCCCGAGCTCGGCCACAAGCGCGGCATTGCCGAGGGCGACCGTGCGCCCATCGACCGTCCCGGTCACGCCTTTGCCGGTGTGCGACTGGAAATCCCTGCTTTCGGGCAGGTCGCCCCCGCGCTCCTGCGCGCCTTCGACGATCGCCGCGGCAAGCGGATGCTCGCTCCCACGCTCGAGCGAGGCGGCGAGGCGCAACACCTGTGCCTCGTCGAACCCGGCTGCCGGCTCGACCATGACGAGCCTCGGCTTGCCCAGCGTCAGCGTTCCCGTCTTGTCGACGATCAACGTGTCGATCTTTTCCATCAGTTCGAGCGCCTCGGCGTTCTTGACGAGGACTCCGGCCATGGCGCCGCGGCCGGTGCCGACCATGATCGACATTGGAGTCGCCAGGCCGAGCGCGCAGGGGCAGGCGATGATCAGCACGGCGATCGCATTGACGACCGCGTGGCTCAATGGCGGCGGCGGTCCAAACAGGGACCAGACGATGAAGGCGATGACGGACACGGCGACGACGCTCGGCACGAACCAGGCCGAGACCTTGTCGGCGAGTGCCTGGATCGGCGCGCGCGAGCGCTGGGCGGCGGCGACCATGCGAACGATCTGCGACAGCATCGTGTCGCGGCCGACGCGCTCAGCGCGCATCAGCAGGCTTCCCGTGCCGTTGACGGTCGCGCCAGTGACCTTGTCGCCGGCCGCCTTCTCGACTGGGACCGGCTCTCCCGTGATCATCGATTCGTCGACCGAGCTGTGGCCTTCGACGACGACACCGTCCACCGGCACCTTTTCGCCGGGACGGATGCGCAGCAGGTCGCCGACATGGACGTCGCTAAGTGGCACGTCCTCTTCTCCGGCATCCGTGACTCGCCGCGCCGTCTTGGGCGCAAGCCCCAGGAGCGCCCGGATCGCCTTGCCGGTCGCGGCACGCGCGCGCAGCTCGAGCACCTGGCCCAAGAGCACGAGCGTCGTGATGACTGCGGCGGCCTCGAAATAGACGGGCACGAGCCCACCCATCGTCCTCAGCGAGGCGGGGAACAGCCCCGGCGCCAGCGTTGCGACGACGCTGTATGCGTAAGCCACGCCAACCCCGAGCCCGATCAGCGTGAACATGTTGAGGTTGCGGGTCTTCAGGGACGCCCAGAAGCGCTCGAAGAACGGCCAGCCGCCCCACAGCACGACCGGGGTCGCGAGCGCCATCTGCGCCCACATCGATTCCCGCATCGGCAGAGGCTCGAAGCCGAACAGCTCGGTGGCGACCACCAGGAACACGATCGGCGCGGTCAGGACCGTGCTCACCCAGAACCGCCGGCTCATTTCGATGAGCTCGGGATTGGGGCCCTCCTCTTCGGTGGGCTCGAGCGGCTCCAGTGCCATTCCGCAGATCGGGCAGCTGCCGGGCCCGTTGCGGCGAATCTGCGGGTGCATCGGGCAGGTCCAGATCGTGCCCGGCGGCGCCTCGTCCGCGGACGCGCCAGCCCCGGGATTCAGATAGCGGTCCGGGTCCGACTTGAACTTGTCGAGGCAGCCCTGGCTGCAGAAATAATAGGTTGCGTCCGCAATCTCGTGCCGAAAGCGCGCGGTGCGCGTATCGACCGCCATTCCGCAAACGGGATCGCGGACGGTTTCCCCATGCGCTCCGCCGCCGACCACGCCATGCGCATGCGGCGCGCCGACGCCGTGGTCGTGATGCTTTCGACTCGTCATCGCTGCCGTTTGGACCCTGACATCATGTCAAGGTCAAGCGGAGCCAGTAGCGATCGCGGCCGGGGCCGATTCGAGTTCGAAATGCTCGCCTATTTGCGGAAGCGCACAGGTCCAGTTGAGTTCGACCTCGATCCGTTCGCGCAGCGCGGCGGACGCGCTCGGCTCGCCATGGACGATGAAAGTCTGGCGCGGCGGCGCTCGGAACGCGCTCAGCCAGCGTCTGATCTGGGCGGCGTCCGCGTGAGCCGAAACCGAAGACAGGTCGGCGATTTCAGCGCGTATGTCGATCCATTGCCCGTGTATCTTCACCTGCCGGGCGCCATCGACCAAAGCCCTGCCGCGCGTACCCGGCACCTGGAAGCCGGAAAAGAGAATGGTGTTTCTCGGATCCGGACCGAACGCCTTGATGTGATGCAGAACGCGGCCCCCCGTCGCCATTCCGCTTGCCGAAATGATCACCTTCGGGATTGGGTTTGCCGAGAGGGCCTTCGATTCTTCCGTTTCGCGGACGTAGGTGGCGATCGCACAAGTCTGGTGCCAGGTTTCAGCCGAAAGCTTTTGGTCCTCGAGATGCCGGCAGACCAGGTCGGTCGCATTGGTCGCCATCGGGCTGTCCACGAAAATGGGGATCAGCCCCAGTCGCCCCGCCTGCTCCAAATTTCTTAGATAATAGAGCAGACCCTGCGTGCGTCCGACGGCAAACGCCGGGATGATAACCGTGCCGCCACGGCGAATCGTGCGGTCGATGACATCGCCGAGCGCGTCGGTTGGATCGACCGGGGGATGGATTCGATCGCCGTATGTCGATTCGACAACCAGATAATCCGCGACGTCGACCGGCTCCGGATCGGGCATGATGGGATCGTCATAACGGCCGAGATCGCCTGAGAAGACGATCGTTCGCCCTCCGATATGTATTTCGGCTGTCGCTGCGCCGAGGATATGGCCGGCCCGGCGAAGATAAAGGGAGACCAATTGGCCGATGTCGAACCGTTGGTGGAACGGCACCGGCTGGAACAGCTCGAGCGCCCGTTCCGCATCCGCCTTTGTGTACAAGGGAAGTGCCGGCTTGTGCCGCGAAAAACCGTGTCGGTTGGCGAACTCCGCGTCCTTTTCCTGCAGGTGCGCGCTATCGAGCAGGATCAGGCGCGCGACGTCGATCGTCGCCGGAGTCGCGTAGATCGGACCGGCAAAACCGTCGCGCACCAAGCGCGGCAGATAGCCGCTATGGTCAAGGTGCGCGTGGGTCAGGACGACCGCGTCGATGGACGACGAGGGGATCGGCAAACCCTGCCAATTCCGCTCGCGCAATTCGCGAGGGCCCTGGAACAATCCGCAATCGACCAGGAGACGCCGCCCATCCCATTCGAGCAGGTGCTTCGAACCGGTGACGGTTCCGGCGCCTCCGAAGCTTGTTAGAGTCAGCACTTAGGAGCGGTCGAGAAATGCCAACGCGTTGTAGAAGAGCGCGATAAGTCCTCCCGCAATCAGCCCGAAGGCAGCCGACATGACGGCACCTTGAACTAGCGCGGTGCCGGAACTGATGTCCGCGCTGGTGAAAAGCTGCAGGTACATGTGCGTCACATAACCGATGGGCAGCAGCGCTCCGATCCAGCACAGCACATAGAAGACGGTTGCTGCGAGCGCCCCGGTGGCAGCAAACCGGACAATGCCGAGCCTGCGTGTGTTGACCGTGAGGCTTTGAGCTTCGGTAGCCATCGCATCCTCCCCTTCTTGGGAAGGATCGTGGATACGGATAGCCGGGCAGTCCGCGAAATAGGTAAATGCCCTGACGAGCCCTTGTTGCGCTCAGCCTTCGCGGTCGCGCTCGCTCAGGAAACGCATCAGCTCGGCCAGCGTCGATTCCATCTGGTCCTGCATCTGTCCCACCAACTCGTTCTCTCGCATCCCGACATGGTCGAGCGGCTTCGAGTAGCTGTCGGAAAAGGCCTTGAGGTCGTCGCGGTCGAACACGCCCTTGGCGACCAGCTTGGCTATGATGACGAGCAGCCCGTTGGTGTTGGCGATGGTCCCCGCGACCAGCGCTTCGTCGACCATCGACAGCCGGGACTCGGCCTCGCTTTCGTCAACGTCCGTCATGGGCTCAATGTGACGCGATGCGCGCGAAGAGCAAGTCACCGGCCGCAATATTGCGCAAGCTGTGACCAGGCTGCCGCTTTTTCGGCGAACGGACGGGTGTTGGCCGGGCTTGAAGACGGCAGGTCGATGAGCGTGATCGCGCCCGCCGGGCCGAGCAGCCGGCGGCCGATCGCGGACGCCGCCCTGCCGTTGAAGGCGACTGCCTCGAGCTGCGGGAAACCCGCCAGATAATCGGCGAGCGGGTTGTGGCCGGCGCTCCTGATCGCCTGGTCGAGGCTCCCGCGCCTGTGGGCGTGGGCGACGACGTCCCACAGGCCGATGCGGTGCTCGGCCAGCCGCTCGAGCCGGGCCGGATAGTCGAGCGTTTCGAGTTCCTCGCCGACGACGTTTCCAATCAAGCGCCAGAAGGCGTTTTGCGGATGCGCGTAATAGCGCCGCGCGGCGAGCGACGCGTCGCCGGGAAGGCTTCCAAGGACGAACAGCCGCGCGTCGGCGCGGGCGACCGGCGGCAATCCGTGCTTGCGTTCGACGTCCATCCATTTGCCTTTGTGCGGCGCACGGCTAAGTGCGTGCCACTCATGCAAGCCAGCGACCTTCGAATCGCCCTCTTTTCGGGCAATTACAATTATGTCCGCGACGGCGCGAACCAGGCGCTCAACCGGCTAGTCGGCTATTTGCTCCGGCAGGGCGCCCAGGTTCGGGTCTATGCGCCGACCGTCGAGAAGCCAGCGTTTGAACCGACCGGCGACCTGGTCCCGGTGCCGTCCGTGCCGATCCCGGTTCGGGACGAATACCGGCTCACCCTTGGTCTGCCGCGGCGCGTCCGCCGCGACCTCGAGGCCTTCGCCCCGAACATCGTCCAGATCGCGAGCCCCGACATCGCTTCGCATCGCGCGGTGAGCTGGGCGCGAAAGCGCAACATCCCCGTCGTCGCCTCGGTGCACACGCGGTTCGAAACCTATCTCGATTACTACCATCTGGAACTGCTTCAGCCGGCGGTCCGGGCCATCCTCCGCCGCCTTTACCGGCGCTGCGACGCGCTCCTGGTTCCCGCCGAATCCACCGCCGCCGTGCTTCGCGCGCAGAGGATGAACAAGTTCATCTACATCTGGAGCCGCGGAGTCGACCGGCAGCAGTTCAACCCCGGCCGGCGCGACATGGCCTGGCGGCGCGGAATCGGGATCGGCGACGACGAGCTCGTCGTGATGTTCCTGGGCCGGATCGTCCTGGAAAAGGCGCTCGACGTCTTCGCCGCGGCGATCAACGAGCTCATCAGGCGCAAGGTCCCGCACCGTCCGCTCGTCATCGGCGAGGGTCCGGCGCGCGGCTGGTTCGAGGCGGCGATGCCGACCGGCATCTTTCTCGGCCAGCAGGTCGGCGATGATCTCGGCCGCGCCGTCGCGAGCTCGGACGTGTTCCTGAACCCTTCGGTCACCGAGGCATTCGGCAACGTCACCCTGGAGGCGATGGCGAGCGGCCTTCCGGTCGTCGCGGCCGAAGCGATCGGCACCACCTCGATCGTCCGCGACGGCGTGACCGGATTGCTGGTCGAGCCCGGCGATGCCGAGGGATTCGCCGACGCGATCGCGGCCTACGCCCGCGACCCTGAGCTTCGCAAGAAACATGGCAAGAAGGGCCTAGCCTATGCGCGGACCCAGGACTGGGACGACATCAACTCGGTCGTGGTGAAGGTCTATTTGCGGTCCATCGAGCGGCGCGAGCGGCTCACGCGCGTCAGCGGCCGCTAGGTCACTTCACCCGCTCGATGCGCTGCGCGGCCTCGTCGAGGATCGCGGCGATCTCGTGAAGCAGATCCTCGTCCAGCCCGTCGCGGCCGATCCGGTGGCTCAATGCCGTCATCAAATTCCTGACCGCCCGGCCGATCGCCGGCCCGGTCTCCGAGCGCGGATCGGGCGCCAGCTCCTTGAGCCGCTCGATCAGCTCGTCCGCCTCGTCGGCGCGTTCCTCGAGATACTTGCGGCCTTCGGCCGTGACCTGGAATGGCTTGCGCGCGCTCTTGTCCTTCGATTCCTCGATCAGGCCCATGTCCTGGAGCAGGGTCAGGGTCGGGTAGACGACGCCCGGGCTCGGCGCATATTCGCCGCCGGTCATCTCTTCGATCGCCCGGATGAGGTCGTAGCCGTGCCTCGGCTCCTCGGCGATCAGCTTGAGCAGCACGATTCGCAGCTCCCCCGATTCGAACATGCGCCTGCGCGAGCGCCGGCCGCGCCGCCAGCCTCCCGAAGAGCCGTCGTCGAAGTCGAAATGGAACGGCCCGAAGCTTCCCTTCCAGCCTCGGCCTCCGCCCATCCCGAACAGGGCCTCCGGAATGTCCCAGTCCTTGCCACCGAAATTCGTCTTGCAGCGCATGTCGAGTCTCCTACGATAGAGCTTAGATATATCTTAGATGCATCTGCTGCAAGATAGAGGATGCAATTTCCTCGCCTGACCTTAGTCTCGCCAGTGATGGCCGACCTGTTTGGCGACACTGCCCCGCCCGCGACGCCCGAGGAGGCGCCGCCGGCGCATGCGCCGCTCGCCGACCGGCTTCGGCCACAGTCGCTCGAGGAAGTGGTCGGGCAGGAGCATCTCACTGGTCCCGACGGCGCGATCGGGCGGATGGTCGCGGCCGGCAAGCTGTCCTCGATGATCCTGTGGGGCCCGCCGGGAACGGGGAAGACCAGCATCGCCCGCCTGCTTGCGGACGCGGTCGGAATGCGGTTCGTCGCGATCTCCGCGGTCTTCTCGGGAGTGGCCGACCTCAAGAGGATTTTCGCTGAGGCGAGGCAGATGGCGAGGGCCGGACAGCAAACCTTACTGTTCGTCGACGAAGTGCACCGGTTCAATCGGTCGCAGCAGGACGGGTTCCTCCCCTATGTCGAGGACGGCACCGTCACCTTGGTCGGGGCGACGACCGAGAACCCCAGCTTCGAATTGAACGCCGCGCTGCTCTCGCGCTGCCAGGTGTTGATCCTCCACCGGCTCGACGAAAGGGCCCTGGATACGCTGATCCGGCGCGCGGAGGCAGTGGTCGGCAAGCCTCTGCCGGTGACCCCGCAGGCGCGCGAGGCGCTGGTGGCGAGCGCCGACGGCGACGGCCGCTTCCTCTTGAACCAGGTCGAGACCATCTTCGACGTCGAGCCGGAGGAGCCGCTCGATCCCGCCGCGATGGCCGCGCTTCTACACCGCCGGGTGCCGGTCTACGACAAGGACCGCGAGGGCCATTACAATCTGATTTCGGCGCTTCACAAAAGCCTTCGCGGCTCCGACCCGCAGGCGGCGCTTTACTACCTCGCACGCATGCTGGTCGCCGGCGAGGAGCCGCTCTACGTGCTGCGACGGCTCACCCGCTTCGCCTCGGAGGACATCGGCCTCGCCGATCCGCAGGCGCTCGTCCAGTGCCTTGCCGCCAAGGATGCTTACGACTTCCTCGGCTCGCCCGAAGGCGAGCTAGCGATCGTCCAGGCGTGCATCTACTTGGCGGTCGCTCCGAAATCGAACGCGGCCTATGTCGCCCAGAAAGCTGCCTGGCGAAGCGCTCGGGAGACGGGTTCGCTGATGCCGCCCAAGCATATCCTCAACGCGCCGACGCGGCTGATGAAGGACATCGGCTATGGCAAGGGCTATGCCTATGATCACGAGGCGGATGATGCCTTCTCGGGCGCCGATTACTGGCCCGAAGAGATGGAGCCGCAAAATTTCTATGCGCCGTCGGAGCGAGGTTTCGAGGCGCGCGTTCGAGAAAGGCTGGAATATTGGGCTGAGCGCCGTGCCGCGCTCAAGGCCGGAGACAAGCAGGGGAGCTGACTAGATGTACGAGATGGATCGCGCCGGACCCTATTGGCAGGGCCAGCTGATGTATTGGGGCCCGAAGGTCCTGATCGCCCTCCTGATCCTGCTCGCGACCTGGATCGTCGCGAGAGCAGTGAAATGGGCGCTGGCAAAGGCGGTGGCCAAGACGCCCGCGCTCCAGAAGCACACGCCCGGCAACCAGCACGAGACCATCGGCCAGCAGCTGGGAACCATCGCCAAGCTGATCATCTGGCTGGTCGGGATCATGGCGGCGCTCACCTATCTCGGGGTCGGCGAGATCCTGACCCCGATCAACCGGCTGACCATCGAAATTTTCGAGTTCCTGCCGCGGCTGATCGGCGCCGGCCTAATCTTCTTCATTGGGCTGATCGTGGCACGGATCGTTCGGCGCCTGACCGAGACCCTGCTGGTCGCGGCCAATGTCGACGGGCTGCTGGCGAAGATCGGGGTCGGCGAAACCACGGGCACGGTGCGCGCCGATCCCGAAGCGGTCCCGCCGGGAACGACTCCGGGCGCCACTCGCGCAACCCTTGCCAGGGCGGCCGGGATCCTGGTCTTCGCGCTGATCATCATCCCGGTCAGCATCGCCGCCCTGCAGGTGCTTGGCATCGAGGCAATCTCGGTGCCCGCCATCAACATGCTCAACGACATCCTGGCGGCCATCCCGAGGGTTCTGACCGCCGCCTTGTGGCTCGGCATCGCCTATGTCGCGGCGCGCTTCATCAAGACCATCATCGAGGGCATCCTTCCGCCGACGGGCTTCGACAATGCCGTGCGTTCAATCGGGATCGTCCCGGCCAGCGCGAACCCCTCGCGGATCGTCGCCAGCATCGCCTTCATCGCGATCATGCTGGCGGCCGCTATCGAAGCCGCCAAGCAATTGGGCGGCGGTACCGTCGCCATCTTCCTCGCGCAGGTTACCGAGCTTGGCGGCAAGGTGATCTTCGGCACTCTGATCATCGTCACCGGCATCTTCCTCGCCAAGATCATCGCCCGGCTGGTCGGGAGCTCGACTGGCGAGGACGGCTATGCGCAAACCCTGGTCCGCTTCGCGATAATCGCCTTGTTCACCGCAATCGGCCTTACCTTCATGGGGCTGGCGGACCAGATCGTGATGCTGGCCTTCGGTCTGATCCTCGGCTCGGCGGCCGTGGCCGTCGCGCTCGCCTTCGGGCTTGGCGGGCGCGATGCGGCCGCCCGGCTGCTCAACCGTTATGTCGAAGGCGCGCCTCCGCCGCCGCCTCCGTCGCCGCCGCAACGGATCGAGCGTGGCAGCGCGGCTGAGGACGAGGGCGAGGACGACCGCCAGCCGCCTTTGGTGTGAAGCCTCGATTTGACTCCTTCGTCGCCATCGACTGGTCGGGGGCGAAGGGAACAAGGCACAAGGGGATCGCGATCGCCGAGGCCGGCGGCGAGGGGGCTCCGCGCCTCATTCGTCCCGGCCATGCCTGGTCCCGCGAGGAGGTGCTGCGCTGGCTCCTCAAGCAGGCGGGCAAAGTGCCGACCCTGTTCGGCTTCGACTTCAGCTTCGCGCCGCCGCTTGGGCCAAACGGCGAATATCTGCCAGGGGAGCCCGGCGTTCCGGTGACGGCGCGCGAATTCTGGGCCTATGTCGACCGGATGAGTGACGATGAGGACCTCGGGGCCGCCAGTTTCCTCGAGAGGGCCCACCGCAGGCATTTCTATTTTGGAATCGCCGACGGGACGAAGGCCGACTTCATGCGCTTTCGCCAATGCGACCAGCGGCTCAACGCCCAGGGCGGCCGCAAGACAGCGAGCGCGTTCGACGCGATCGGCGCGGCGCAGGTCGCAAAGGCCAGCTTTTCCGGCATGCGGCTTTTGCACCGCCTCGACGGCAGGGTGGCGATCTGGCCGATGGACACGATTCGCGAGGGCCGCAGCGCGGTCGTGGAGATCTACACGCGAATCTATCTCCGCCGCGCCGGCATGAGCGGCACGAAGCTGCGCAGCCGCGACCAGCTGAATGCTGCGCTCGCAGGTCTCGGAAGCCCGCCGGCGCGGCTTCGATTCGAACCCAACGACCACCAGACCGACGCGCTCGTCACCGCCGCCGGCATGCGCGAGCTGGCGCGCACCGAACCCTGGGCCTTTGACCCCGCCGGCCTCACTCCCCAGATTGCACGTACCGAAGGCTGGACGTTCGGCATCCTTTGACGCAGATGCGGCTTCCGGGCCGGATTAGCTCAGTTGGTAGAGCAGCGGTTTTGTAAACCGAAGGTCGCGGGTTCGAATCCTGCATCCGGCACCGGCCTTGTCTGCAGCCGCTCCGGGGAGCGGCGAAGCCAAGGCCCCGCGCACTGAATTCCGGCTCCATCCGAGCAGGGCGCGGCCCGCACTGACTTGACCTGAATCAACCGTTTTCCGGCGCGCGACGGCTAGCGCCGCGCGCCTGGAAGATGATAGGCGCGCAAGCTGCGATGAGGATTCACTTTTACGGCCGTCTCGCCGAGCAGCTCGGCCGCTCGATCGAGCTCGACATCCACGGCGATTGCTCGGTCGCCGAGGTTCGCGACCGGCTGGCCGCCGACCATCCGCATTCGGCCGAAGCGCTTGCCCGGCGCGTGCGTGCCTGTGTCGGGGACACGATCGTCGCCGACAGCCACGTCGTCCGCCCCGGCGAGACCGTCGAGTTCCTGCCCCCGGTTTCCGGCGGCTGATGCGCGTCGAGGCCCGCCTTGAACCCAACAGCTTCGACCCCTCGTCCGAGCTCGACGCCTTGCTTCGCGACGCTTCGGGCGACGGCGCCGTCGTCAGCTTCGTCGGGATCGCCCGCCCGCAGTCAAAGCGCGGCGGCGCGCTCAATCGCCTGGTGCTCGAACATCATCCGCGTCTGACCTTGAAGTCGTTGCGCGCCATCGCCTCGGAAGGCGGGCAGCGCTTTGCGGTAAGCCACGTCCGGGTCGTCCACCGCTGCGGCGAGATCGCACCGGGCGAGGCGATTGTCTTCGTCGGCGCCTCATCGCCCCACCGCCGAGCGGCATTCGAGGCGGCCGACTATCTGATGGACCGGCTGAAAACCGACGCCGTCTTCTGGAAGCGCGAGGATGGCCCGGGCCCGAGCGAATGGATCGAGCCGACCGAGACCGATTATGCCGGCCGCGGCCGGTGGGAGTGAATGGTGCCCGGAATCGATGAAAGCCTGACCTTCTATCCGCTTCGCATCGCCGTCCTGACGATTTCCGACACGCGCGACGAGGGAAGCGACAGGTCGGGGGCGCTGCTCGCCGAGCGGCTCACCGCGGCCGGCCACGAGCTCGCCGGCAAGGCCATCGTCCGCGACGAGATCGAGGAGATCCGTTCGGCGGTCAAGACCTGGGTCGAGGACGAGAGCGTCGACCTCATCATCACGACGGGTGGAACCGGCTTTGCGCCGCGCGACGTCACACCCGAGGCGGTAAAGCCCCTGTTCCGGCGCGAGATGGACGGCTTCTCGGTCGTTTTCCACCAGGCAAGCCTCGGGACGGTCGGGGTTTCGACGCTGCAGTCGCGCGCCTTCGCGGGCCAGATCGAGGACACCTTCGTCTTTTGCCTGCCCGGCTCCACGGGCGCCTGCCGCGACGGCTGGGACCTGGTCCTCGGCCATGAGCTCGACAGCCGCTACCGGCCCTGCTCGCTGGCCGGACAGATCCCCCGTCTCAGGCATCTTTGCGCATGAGCCGCCTCACCCATCTCGATTCGGGCGGGCGGGCGCGGATGGTCGACGTGTCGGACAAGGCGCCGACCGCGCGCACGGCGGTGGCGTCCGGATCCCTCACCTGCCTTCCCGAAACGCTCGACCAGGTCCGTTCCGGCAGCGCGCCAAAGGGTTCGGTCATCGCTACCGCCGAGCTTGCCGGCGTCATGGCCGCCAAGCGCACCGCGGGGCTCATCCCCTTGTGCCACCCGCTGCCGCTGACGAAGGTCGAGGTCCGGATCGAGATTGACGAAGCGATGCCCGGCTTCACGGTCGAAGCCGAGGTCCGCACCAACGCCGTCACCGGGGTCGAGATGGAGGCGCTGACCGCCGTCTCGGTCGCCTGCCTGACGTTGTTCGACATGCTCAAGGCAATCGATCGGACCATGGTGATCGGTGGCATCCAGGTGCAGTCGAAAAGCGGCGGCAAGTCCGGCGACTGGCAGCGCTCCCTAACCCCATGATCGGCTTCGACGAAGCGGTCGCGATCGTCCGCCGCAACGCCTCGCCGATCGGGACGGAAACGGTTCCGCTTGGCGAGGCTGCCGGTCGGGTCCTCGCGGCGCCGGTCATCGCCCGCATCGATTCGCCACGCGCCGACGTTTCGGCGATGGATGGCTATGCAGTCCGCGAGGCTGATCTCGCCGAATTTCCGGCGCGGCTGTCAGTCGTCGGAAAATCCTTTGCGGGAAGGGGGTGGGACGGCACGCTTGGCCCAGGCCAATGCGTGCGCATCTTCACCGGAGCGCCGGTGCCGGGCGGCGCCGACCGGGTCGTCATCCAGGAGAATGTGCGCCGCGAAGGCGATGCCGCAATTGTCGACTCGCCGCCGGGACAGGCGCTTCACATTCGCCGGCGCGGCGGCGACTTCGTGATAGGCGACGCGCTGCTCGGCGCGGGCCGCCGCCTCGACCCTCGTGCCATCACCGCCGCGGCCGCAGCCGACCTCCACCGGGTGGAGGTCTACCGGCAGCCACGTGTCCACATCCTCGCCACCGGCGACGAACTCGCCGAGCCGGGAAGCGCGTCGCAATCGCCCGTTGCGATCGCCGAGAGCGTCTCGTTCGGGGTCTCAGCGCTGGCCAGCGATTGGGGTGCACAAGTGGTCGGGCGCACACGGCTTGGCGATGACCTGGCGGCTATGGAAGGCGCCGCGGCCGAGACCCTCGAAGCCGCCGACCTCGTCATCGTCACCGGCGGCGCCTCGGTCGGCGAAAAGGACTTCGCCAAGGCGATGTTCGAGCCGGCTGGCCTCGAACTCCTTTTCTCCAAGGTCGCGATCAAGCCCGGCAAGCCGGTCTGGCTGGGCCGCGCAGGCGATACGCTAATACTCGGTCTGCCCGGCAACCCGACCTCGGCGCTGGTGACCGCGCGGCTGTTGCTCGCGCCGCTGCTCGCCGGGCTGACCGGCCGCGACATCGCCGAAGCGCTGCGCTGGCGGGACGTGCCGATCGCGACGCCACTTGACGCAGCCGGCGCGCGCGAGACTTTTCACCGGGCGCGGTTCGACGGAGGCAAGGCGCGCGTGCTGTCCAACCAGGATTCGAGCGCGCAAAAGACGCTTGCCGAGGCCGACCTGCTCGTCCGCCAACGCGCGAACGCGCCGGCTCTGGCCGCAGGCGAAAGGGTCGAAGCGCTCGAGTTCTAGCCGCGAACCAGCCGTTCGGCCGAAGCGAGGTCTTCGGCGCTGTTGATGTTGAGGAACGGATCCGGCGGCCCCGCGGGCCAGTCGACCGTGGTAAAGCCCACAAATTCGGCGAAGCCCTTCAGCGAGCGTTTGCCCGAGCCCAGATAGCCGGGAAGACGATCAAGAGCCCCGATCCGCCATAGCCCGCATACCGGATGCAAATGGCCGCCGCTGCTCGCCAGGGCGGCGAGCCCACCCCCAATCGCCTGCTCGAGGCGCGGAGAGAAATCTTCGGGAAGGAAGGGCATGTCGGCGGGCAGCGAAAGCAGCGCGTCCCGGCCCGTATCCCGGGCGAATGCAAGTCCTGCTGCCAGACCGCCGAGCGGTCCTGCGATTTCCGGCTCGTCAAGGACGGTCCGCAGGTCCGTTGCCCCTAGCTGGCCTTCATCGCGAACGGCGACCGAGACCGCATCCGACCATTGCCGCGCCTGGCGAACGGCCCGCTCGAGCAGGGACGTGCCGCCGAGCCTGCGAAGCGGCTTGCCGCCGCCGATCCGGCGTCCTTCGCCACCGGCAAGGATGACGGCCGCGATCTTCATGACAGAATCAGTTTCAGCGCCGCGATGACGAGCACGATCGCAAGCGCCTGCAGCAGGCGGTGGCGGGGCAGCCGCGAGACACCGAGCCAGCTTCCGGCCAGCGCGCCTGCAAAAACGGCCGCAACCAGGATTGGAAGTTCCGTCGGCAACTGCCGCACGCTGGCGAGATTGCCAAGGAGGCCGGCCGCGGAATTGAGCACGATAAACGCCGCGGCCACGCCTGCGGTCTTGCGCGCGTCCTCCCAGCTGAACAGGATGATCACCGGGCTCAGGAAAATGCCGCCGCCGGTGCCGGTGAGGCCAGCGAGCAGCCCGAGCGCCGCACCAGCGGGCAGAGTCAGCGCCAGCGAGGGCGACCGGATCGGTCGCTCGGCAAGGCGCTCCGGCTGCCAGAACAGGCGAGCTGCAGCGCCGAGCAGGACGATTCCGACCAGCGGCCGATAGAGTTCCGGCGGCAAGGCTATGCTTCCGCCGAGGAACGCCGCCGGCACCGCCGTCACCGCGAAGGCGGCGAGCAGCCGCCAATTGGTCTGGCCTTCGAGCGCGAAACGCGCCGCTGCGAAGGTGGCGACAACGAGGTTGAGGGCAAGCGCGGTCGGCCGCATGATCTCAGGCGCAACCGAGAACAGCGCCATGATCGCAAGATAGGCCGAGGCGCCGCCATGGCCGACGCTCGAATAGAGCGCGGCGGCGATCGCCATCAGCGCCGCGATCCAGACTATCGTAGTGCCGTCCAAGAACCCTCCGACGCCTGTCTCTTGACGTGCGCTTGTTGCGACCCCTTCGCAGTTCTTTGCGCTAGATCACTCCGCCGACGTCCGTCGCGTCCTAATGCCGGGCCACGACAACGACAAACAGATCGGCATCCGACATGCTCATGCCCCGGTGGTTGGGAGCGGCGACCGCTTCCCTGGTATCGCTTGCAGCCGCCTCACCGGCGCTCGCTGCCGAGCCTGCGAAGTCCGGCGATCCGGGCGGTTTCACGATCAAGCCGCTGATCGACACCCGCCTTCGCTATGAAAGCGTCGACCAGGGCGCGCTCGACGCGGATGCTCTCACGCTGCGGGTCCGCGCGGGAGCGGAGGCCAAATTCGGCCCCTTCTCGCTGATCGCCGAGGGCGAGGGAACGGTCGCGGCCGTCAACGACTACAACGCTTTCCCCTTCCCGCTACCGGGCAACCGTCAGTGGCGCCCGCAATATGCGGTGGTCGCAGATCCCGAAAATCTCGAGCTCAACCGCCTGCAGCTTCAGTACAAGTCGAGGAATGCGACGGCCACGCTCGGCCGCCAGCGCATCAACCTCGACGACCAGCGCTGGGTCGGCTCGGTTGGCTGGCGGCAGAACGAGCAGACCTTCGATGCCGTCCGCGGAGAGGCCAAGCTCGGGCCGGTCGCGCTCGATCTCACCTACGCGATCGCCCAGCGGACGATCTTCGGCGAATATGCGGGGCCGCGGACGCACCTCGACGGTGACTTCGTCTTCGCCGGGATCGGCTCGAAGCTCGGGCCGGTCGACGGCAAGCTCTTTTCCTACCTGCTCGACTACGACGAGGCCTTCTTCCTTGCCAACAGCAGCCAGACCTATGGCGGCTTCCTGGCCGCGTCGTTGCCGCTCGGTCCGAAACTCAAGCTCGCGCTCCGCGCAAGCTACGCCCGCCAGTCGGACTATGCGCGCAACCCCTTCGATTATGCCGCCGACTATTGGTCGTTCGACGCGGCAACCACGCTCGCCGGCTTCAACCTCGCCGCCGGCTGGGAAAAGCTCGGAAGCGATAACGGCCGCGCCGTCCAGACGCCGATGGCGACCTTGCACAAGTTCAACGGCTGGGCCGACCTGTTCCTGACCACGCCGCCGGCCGGCCTCGAGGACGCATGGGTGACGATCGGCCGCAAGTTTGACGGCGTGAAGTTGCTTCCGGGCCTCAACGCCAATCTCACCTTCCACCAGTTCGACAGCGCGGTTGGCGACGTCGAATATGGGACCGAGTGGGACGCCTCGCTCGGCTTCAAGATCCGCAAGGTGGGTATCCTGCTCAAATATGCCGATTATTCCGCGAGGGGCTTCGGCGCCGACACGCGCAAGCTCTGGCTGCAGGCGGAATGGGCCTTCTAGCGGACGCTTATCCTAGGCTTCGCCGGCGGCGAGCGCTTCGAGTGCCTCCCGGTCGAGAATCTCGATCCGGTTGATTGCGTCGAGCCTGATCACGCGCCGCGACTTGAACTGCGAAAGCACGCGGCTGATGGTTTCCTTGGTCAGGCCCAGATAGTCGGCGATGTCGGACCGGCTCATCGGCAGCGAGACGAAGCGCGCCTTGTCGCTCGACGCACGCTCCTCGCGATCGGCGAGCGCCAGGAAGAAGCTCGCCAGGCGCTCCGCCGCAGTTTTCCGCCCTAGCAGAACCATCTGCTGCTGGGCGGCGGCGAGCTCGTGCACGGCGAGCCGATAAAGCTCGCGCTCCATCTCGCCATTGTCCTCGGTGAAATCGTCGAAGCGGTTGCGGGGAAAGCCGCAGAGCTGTGACGGTTCGAGCGCTTCGGCGCTGAACGCATGCTCGTCGTCGACACTGATGCCTAGGAAGTCGCCGGGCTGCATGAAGCCGGTCACCTGCCGCCGGCCGTCGGGCAGCAGCTTGTAAAGCTTCAGCGATCCGCGGGTGACCGTATAGACCCGCGTCGCCGGATCGCCCTCGTGGAACAGCGGCTGGCCCGTCGCGAGGCGGAACTGGGTGCCCATTTTTCGAAATCCCGAGAGCTTTTCGCATTCGAGCACGCCGCAGACCGCCGCGGTGCGCGCGTCGCATCCCGCGCACGGGTGATCGGTCGGGAGCGGGGAATCGTTCCGGACAGCTGGAGCAAGCATTGCAAACCCCCTCGAGGCCTCGATGATCTCGATCACTCGATAGGATGACCTGCCTCAATGCGCCCATACGGATGTTCCCTTAGTCGCCATAGGCTTGGAGGAATGCCGGTGCCGCGACTGACGGTCAGGGAACTCGGGAATTGCGATCTGCCGGCGGCCTGGCCGCTGGTGAGGACCGCCGCGCCGTTGCTCGGCCCCGACCGCTGGAAGAGCTTTGCCGAAGCGCTGATCGGTCGCGGCGGCGGAATCATCGGCGTTTCCGGGGAGGACGGCGGCCTCTATGGGGTGGCGACCTACGAAGCGGCGGAAAACCTGCGTGCGGGACGCGTGCTTCGGGTTGGGACTCTGGTGACGATGGAGCTCACGCGCCGCTCGCCGGTCCGCCAAATACTCTGCGAAGCGCTCGACCGGCTCGCCCCGGCGCTTCGGTGCGAAGCCGTGGCGATCAGCATCCCTAAACGAAGCTTCGCCGCGCGGATGACCCGCAACGCCAATGGCGTTGCCGGCTCCGGAAGCGAGCTCGAGGAAGTCGTGTTCATGAAGAGGCTCGCCACGCCGGCAACCGCTGCGCACTGAGGCGCCGGCAAGCTATCGGCCCGCCGCCGCCCGCGCTATAGCGTGGGTGCGGGAGGCGGCGATGGACCGACCCACTTATGGCGAACCCGGCGCGCTGGTCAGGCGCCACCGGCTGAGCACCCGCATCTGGCACTGGATCAACGCGCTCGCCGTCATTGTCCTGCTGATGTCGGGGCTGATGATCCTCGATGCCCACCCGCGGCTCTACTGGGGCGAATATGGCGCCAATTTCGACCGGGCATGGCTCGAGTTGCCGAGGTTTCCAGGTTGGCTGACGATCCCCTCGACTTATGACCTTGCTGGCGCCCGGCGCTGGCATCTTGCCTTCGCCTGGCTGTTCGTCGCCGGGATCCTATTCTTCCTCGTTACCAGCGCACTCAACCGGCACTTGTGGCGCGACCTCGTCCCCAGGCGCAACGAACTCGCTCCGGCGCACATCTGGGCGGACATCCGCGACCACGCGCGCCTCAGATTCCCCACCGGAGAAGCGGCGCTGCGCTATTCCTTGCTGCAGAAGCTGAGCTATGCGCTTGTCGTTTTCCTGCTGCTGCCGGCGATGATCCTTTCCGGCTTGGCCATGTCGCCGGCAATGGACGCGGCCTGGCCGTGGCTCCTCGACCTGTTCGGCGGTCGGCAGTCGGCCCGCTCGGTCCATTTCCTCAGTGCCGCGGCGATTGCATTGTTCCTCATCGTCCACCTGCTGATGGTCATGCTCGCCGGACCGGTGAACGAGATTCGCTCGATGATCACCGGCCGCTTCCGGGTGCCGGAGGAAGCTCCGCAATGATCAGCCGGCGCGCCTTCGTCATCGGCGGCGCGAGCGCCGGCGGCTTTGCCCTGTCGGGCTGCGACCGGCTGAACCGGAGCGAGGGCTTCCGCGGGCTGCTGAGGTCCGCCGAAGGCCTGACGATGCGCGCGCAGCGGCTCGTCATGGCCCGCGACGCCCTCGCCCGCGAATATTCCGAGGCCGAGATGTCGCCGGTCTTCCGTTCGAACGGGACGAGAATGCCGGACACGCCGGACTATGCCGCGCATCTCGCCTCGGCATTTCGCGATTGGCGGCTGACGATCGACGGGCTGGTGTCCCGGCCGCTGTCGCTTCCGCTCGATGCCATTCGGTCGATGCCGACACGTACCCAGATCACCCGCCACGACTGCGTCGAGGGCTGGAGCGCAATCGGCAAGTGGCACGGCGTTCCGCTTGGCCTGCTGCTCGACGCCGCCGGCCTAAAGCCGCAGGCCAAGTACCTCGTCTTC
>DASTDZ010000143.1:0-45880 GCA_035710105.1 Sphingomicrobium sp.
CGCCTTTCCCTGGCCCAAGTCGATGCGCTGGGGCGAGGCCTCGGCGAGCCAGTCCTCGCTGCGCTGGGTGCGGCCGCTACACGGGATCGTCGCCATGCTGGGCGAGGATATCGTGCCGGTGGCGATTGACGGGATTAAATCGGGTGCGACGACTTTCGGCCATCGCTTCCACCATCCCGGCCCGATCACCGTCGGCGGCGCGTCCGACTATGCCGAGAAACTGCGCGCCTGCCACGTCATCGTCGACCAGGAGGAGCGCGAGCGGATCATCCGCGAGGGCGCCGCCAAGGCTGCGAAGGCGGCTGGACTTGCGCTCGTCGAGGACGAGGGGCTGGTGGTCGAGAATGCGGGCCTGACCGAATGGCCGGTGTCGCTGCTCGGCCGGTTCGACCCCGACTATCTCGACGTCCCGCGCGAGGTGATCGTCCTGACCATGCGGGCGAACCAGAAGTATTTCGCCTGCACGGGCAAGGATGGCGGCCTCGCGCCCGCCTTCGTGTGCATCGCCAATATCGACGCCAAGGACGGCGGCGAATCGACCGTCGAGGGCAATCGGCGGGTGCTCGCGGCGCGGCTCGCCGACGCGCGCTTCTTTTGGGAGCAGGACCTCAAAGTGCCGCTCGAGGAGCAGGCGAAAAAGCTTTCGGGAATCGTCTTCCACGAGAAACTCGGGACGGTTGCCGACAAGGTCGAGCGCGTCGCCAAGCTCGCGCGCTGGCTGGTTGAAGAAGGGATCGTCAAGGGGGTGAAGGCCGACCAGGCGGAGCGCGCCGCGCGCCTCGCCAAGGCCGACCTCGTGACCGGGATGGTCGGGGAATTCCCCGAGCTGCAGGGGGTGATCGGCGGCTATCTCGCCGAGGCCCAGGGTGAGCCCAAGGCCGTCGCCGACGCCATCCGCGACCATTATGGTACTCCAGCCGCGTCTCTTTCCGCTGCCGTCGCGCTTGCCGACAAGCTCGACACGATTTGCGCCTTCTTCAGCGTTGGCCAGAAGCCAACTGGTTCGAAGGACCCGTATGCGCTTCGCCGCGCGGCGCTCGGGTCGATCGATATCATCACCTCCGCGGGTCTCAGGTTGCCGCTTTCCGGGGCGTTTCGGGGAGCGCTCGCCAACCGCGCCGGCCAGTCAAAGGATTCCGCAGCCGCACATCGGCTCGACGGAACGGTTCCTGAAATCCTCGACTTCTTTGCGGACCGCCTTAAGGTGCAGCAGCGGGAGGCGGGGGTTCGGCACGACCTGATCGACGCGGTCTTCGCGCTTGGGGGCGAGGATGATCTCGTCCGGCTGCTCGCTCGCGTGGAGGCCCTGCAGGCGTTCGTCGAGACCAAGGACGGGGCCGACCTTCTCACCGCCTACAAGCGCGCCGCGAACATCCTCAAAAAGGAGAAATGGACGGCGCCGCAGGTGATGTCCTCGCCCGAGGAGCAGGGCATTCCGCAGACCGGCGAGGAGGACCCCCTGGTGCTGGTCGAGGAACCAGGCCTGAGGCAGGCGATCGCCGAAATGGAGTCAGGGAGCGCCGGGGCGGAGGAGCCCGAGGAAATCGCGCTCGTAAAGGCCCTCGACAAGGCCGAGCCGAAGGCGAGCGCGGCTGTCGAGAAGGAGGATTTCACGGCCGCGATGGCGGCGCTTGCCTCGCTTCGCAAGCCGATCGACGCCTTCTTCGACCATGTGACAGTCAACGACGCCGACCCGGCCAAGCGCGCGCGGCGGCTCGACCTGCTGCTGCGCTTCCGCGACGCCGTTCACCGGGTCGCCGATTTTTCGAAGATCGAAGGCTAGATAGGCTACTCGAACCGTTCCCCGGACGGTCCTGCGTCACCTATTCCTTGCGGTCGGGAACGCCATCGCCGTCGGAGTCGCGGTCCTTGTCCTTGATCGCGGCTCCGCGCAGGCTGTCGCGTTCGCGCCATTCCTTCTCGCGCTCGTCCCACTCGCGCTCACGCTCGCGGTGGCGCGCCTCGAGCTCCTCGCGCTCGCGTACTTCGTGGCGATAGCGGGTCTTCCACTTGCGGCCGCTACCGGCGAGCAGGAAGGCGCCGATCAGGAAGCCCAGCGCGAAGACCAATGCCAGAATGACCCATTGGTCTGATGTGAATGCAACCATCGCCCACGTCCTCGTCGCCAATTGACCTTCAGGGTTACAGCGCGAGACGGGCGATTTCGTTCCGCGCCCGCAACCGGTTCGGCGCGACGGCTAGCGGTTGAGCAGATTGTCGCTGATCGAGCAGGCGGCCGGACCCAGGATGACGACGAACAGGGTTGGCAGGATGAACAGGATCAGCGGGATGGTCATGATCGCCGGCAGCCGCGCGGCCTTTTCCTCGGCGCGCATCATCCGCTCGTTGCGGAATTCGGCCGACAGCACCCGCAGCGCCGAGGCGAGCGGGGTGCCGTACTTCTCGGTCTGGATCATGGTCGTCACGACCCCGCGGATCGCCTCCAGGTCGACGCGGCTCGCGAGGTTCTCGAAGGCCTGGCGGCGCTCGTTGAGGAAACCCAGCTCGATCGCGGTCAGACCGAATTCGTCGCCGAGCTCGGGATAGGCCTTGCCGAGCTCCTTCGACACGCGCCCGAAGGCGGCGTCGACGGTCAGCCCCGCCTCGGCGCAGATGACGAGCAGGTCGAGCGCGTCGGGAAGGCCCTTGCGGATCGCGTGGCTGCGCTTGGTGACCCTGTTCTTCAGCCAGATGTCGGGCGCCTTGTAGCTTCCGATCAGGATCCCGGCGACGGTCGCATAGCGGCGGAAGCCACCCCAGTCCGGCCAGAAGTTCAACATGTAGATGAGCACGATCGCGAGACCGCCGAGAACGAGCGGAAGGACGAAGCGCGCGAAGATGATGAAGAAGGCCAGGTCCTTGGTGCGGATGCCCGCCTGCATCAGCCTCTGCTGGGTCTTCTGCAGCTGGTCGTCCTGAAGCATCTTGAACTTGCTCAGGATCGCCCGGACTCGGTCGGCCGCCTGGTTGCGGCTGGCCAGCCTCTTGCGCTTGTTGGTCGAGGCGACAATGCCGGCCTTGAGCTGCTCGCGCCGTTCGTTGAGCGCCTTGACCCGCCGCGCCATCGGATCCTTGACCGTCATCGCCGCGTAGATGGCCATGATGACGGCAAGGGTCGCGACCCCGCTCAGGATCGTCGCGATCCAGATGACGTCGAAGCCGAGAAGGGTCGGGCCAGATGGCTGCATCGTCTCGCCCCTAGATCTCGAAGTTGACCATCTTGGCCATGATGAAGGCCCCGATGCTCATCCAGATGAGGCCGCCGATGCCCGCGACCATCAGCCGCTGGTCGGTCAAGAAGGCGCCCATGTACGAAGGGTTGATCATCCACACGAGGCCGAACACCACGAACGGCAGCGAGCCGACGATATAGGCCGAAGCCTTGGATTCGGAGCTCATCGCCCGGATCTTGAGCTTCATCTGCGCGCGCTTGCGAAGCACGTCGGCGAGGTTGGACAGAGTCTCGGCGAGGTTGCCGCCCGTCTCCCTCTGGATCGCCAGGGTGATGACGAAGAACTGGAACTCGGGCGTGCCGAGCCGGTCGGCCGTTTCCTGCAGGGCGGCCTCCATCGTCCGGCCGATCTTCATCTTGTCGGCAACGGCCCGGAACTCGACACCAACTGGGCCGCCGATTTCCGCGGCGACGACGCCGAGAGTCTCGCTGATCGGAAGGCCCGAGCGAAGGCCGCGGACCATCAGCTCGATGGCGTCGGGGAAGTTGGAATTGAACTTGTTGATGCGCCGGTTGATCAGCTTGCCGACCACGAAGTGGGGAAGCCCGATACCGACGAACATTCCGAACAAGAGCGCGAGAAAGAAGGGCGCCCCGCGGAACATGAGCAGAGCCATCATCCCCACCGCGAGCCCGACCGAGATGGTCATGTACTTGGCGAGGCTGATTTCCCTGCCCGTCATTTCCAGCCGCTTGCGAAGCAGGGCAGGGCGCGGGATCAGGGTCGATGCGATACCCTCGAGGCGGCTGGCGCGGTTGGCGAGAAGCCTTCGGATCTGCGCCTGGGCGGCCGCGGTCACGCCTTCCGCGTGCCGTTCCTTGACCAGCTCCATGCGGCGCTTGAGCGCTTTCGAGGCGGACGGTCCGCTGGCGAGCTTCAGCAGCAGCAAGACGAGGCCGATGCCGCCCAACAGCAGGGTCAGATAGAGAAACATCTACCGTCCGTTCCTTCCACTCGCGGCCGGGCTAGTTCCGGCCGCCGCCGAGTTCACGCCGCCTTCTTGGGCTTGGCGAGCATCGACTTGAGATTGTCCACCAGCGACTTCGACCCGGCCGCCTTGTCCGGCTCCGCGCTCGCGCCTTCCTCGCTCGCATGGCTCAGAACCATGTTGAGCAGGGTGTTGAAGGGCGCGGAGGCCTTTCCGGTCGCGATCTCGGCCATCGGCTTGCCGAGCTTGGCCGACTGGGCCGCGAGCTTCGCGTCCAGCGGGAAGACGACGTCGACCGGGCGTTCGATCGATTGCTCGAAGTCCTTGCGGCTGATCTCGAGCGCGCCGCCCGACGGCACGCCGTTGGCGACGACGATCACCTTGGTTTGCGGTGCGTTCGACTTCAGCCAGGCGAGGATCCGGATTGCATCCCGGGTGGCCGCGAGCGTCAGCTCCGCGACGACGATTGCGACATGCGCGTCGTGGACCAGGTGCGGATGCTGGATCAGCATGTGCCGCGGCAGGTCCATGACCGTGGATTCGAACGCGTTGCGCATCTCTTCCTGCAGGTGGAAGAAGGCGCTTCCGTCCGTCATCAGCGGCTGGTGGATCGGCGCTTCGGCCGAAAGCACCGACAGGCGCTCGTTGGCGCGAACCATCGCCCGTTCGATGAACAGGCCGTCGATCCGGCTCGGGTTCTCGATCGCGTCGGTGAGGCCGCGGCCGGGCTCGAGGTCGAGCGCCAGGGCGCCGGTCCCGAAATGCACGTCGAGGTCGAGCAGCGCGGTCGTGCGCTGAACCCGCTGGCCAAGCATCCAGGCGAGCGAGGTCGCGATGGTCGAGGCGCCGACCCCGCCGCGAACGCCGATCACCGCGGACATGACATGCGGCTTGTCGGCCTGGGCTTCGCCGCGCGGGCCCGACAGGATCATTTGCGCGTGGGCGAAGCTGTCGCGCAGCTGATCGACCGTGAACGGCTTGAGCAGATAGTCGTGGATGCCGCTGGCGACGAGGTCGCGATACAGCCGGACATCGTTGACCTGCCCAGCAGCGATGACGATCGTTCCGGGTTCGCAGACCTCGGCCAGGGCGTTGATGTCGTTGAGCGGGTCGGCCGATTCCGACAGGTCGACGAACAGGATGTTCGGGCTCGCCGAGACCGACAGGGTCTGCACGGCGTTGCGAAGCCCGCCCTTGTGAACCTTCTCCGGGCTCCAGCCGTGCTCGACCGCGACCGGCCGAAGCATGTCGGCCGTCGCATCGTCGCAGACGAAGGCGGTGAACGGATCGCGCAGACCGGCGCGTGCCTGGAACGGAGCGTTCATCTACTGGTCCTTCTTCGTATTGATGTCCTGAAGACCTTGCGTCCCGGTCGGCTGGGCCTTGCGGTAATATTCGACCGCCTTGGTTGCGGTCAGGGCATCGCCTACGCCGCTGCCCGAACGCCCGTGGAACAGGTCCTCGGGGTTGGCGACCATCGCCGCCATGTTCGAATTCACCGCGCAGCCGAAGTTCGACATGGTGCGGTTCAGGTAATCGGGCTCCGACGGGTTTCTCCAGTTCGGGCATCCCGCAACCTCGGCACGCGTGCGGCTGACGACGACCCGGACGCTGCCCGGGGGCACCATCCCGGCCGTGACCGGCGCGGCGGGAAGAACGAGCAGGCCGTACTTGCCGGCCACTTCCGCCACCTGCGTGCGGGCGGGCTCGGCATAAGCGCCGTCGACGAAGATCGAGTCCCCGTAGCCAAGCGCGAGGCCGGCGAACCAGCCGTCGAGGCGCGCGACTTCCTGCGGCGGAAGCGTTCCGCCAGGCGCCGCAAGGTCGATGACGAAGGTCGCGCGGCTGAGCACGGGTTCGTTGACCGACGCGACTCCACGGTCGGCGCGTGGCGGATCGCCCGGAGTCGTGCAGGCTGCAACGGCGGTGGCGAGCAGGACGGCGATCAGTTTCTTGGCCATCATCGGATCCTTTCGATTCGCCCGGCTCACAGCTTGAACCC
Source organism: Sphingomicrobium sp. (assembly GCA_035710105.1). Taxonomy (GTDB): domain Bacteria; phylum Pseudomonadota; class Alphaproteobacteria; order Sphingomonadales; family Sphingomonadaceae; genus Sphingomicrobium. The sequence continues at coordinate 6,164 of DASTDZ010000143.1, forward strand.
CGGAGTCGCGGTGGTGGCGGCGGTCCCGCCAACCGCCGGAGCGGGCGCCGGGGCCGGCTGCGCGGTCCCGCGCGGGCCCTGGTAGGACTGGCCGAGCAGGATGCGCTGCGCGTCGTTGGGCGCGCGATACCCGTCGGTCGGCAGAGCGAGCCGCCCGCTGACCGGCTGGACGAGATAGGGAGTGACGATGATCACCAGCTCCGTCTCCTGCCGGCGGAAGGAGGTCGAGCGGAACAGAGCCCCGAGGATGGGCAAGTCGCCGAGGAAGGGGGCCTTGTCGATATTGTTGATCGTCGAGTTGCGAAGCAGCCCCGCGAGCATGAAGCTTTGGCCCGAGCCGAGTTCGAGAGTCGTCTCGGCGCGCCGCGTGGTGAGCGCCGGGACATCGAAGCCATTCAGGCGGATCGACCCTTCGGCCGACAGCTCGCTGACTTCCGGGCGGACGCGCATGGAGATGCGGCCGTCGGCAAGGACGATCGGCGTGAAGGCGAGTGACACGCCATATTGCTTGTACTCGATCGAAACCGCGCCGAGCGACTGCGAAACCGGGATCGGGAATTCGCCGCCGGCAAGGAAGCTAGCGGTTTCACCCGAAAGGGCGGTCAGATTCGGCTCCGCGAGCGTGGTGACGAGTCCATCGGTCTCGGCCAGGTCGAGCGAGCTCAACACATCCATTCCGAAAAGGCGCCCGGCGCCCGAGATGGTCGAACCGATCGCGCTCCGAAGCACTTTCGGGCCAAGGTCCGGGTTGGTGTTGGTGGGCGGCGGCAGGAAGATGCCTTCGCCCTGGGCGATTCCGATGTCGAACTTGCCGCCCGTGCTGGTCAGCAGGTTGACTCCGATGCTCTTGAGGAACGAGCGGCTGACCTCGGCGATCTTAACCTTCAGATTGACCTGCAGAGGTACGGCGCTCCGCAGCCGGCTGACGACCTGCGTGCCTTCGCCGACATAGGCCTGGACGAGCCGCTGGGCCTCCTCGACGTCCTCGGGCGAGGCGACAGTGCCGGTCAACAGCACGAGGTTGTTCATCGGCGTCGCGTCAATGCTCGCTTCCGGCATCGCCAGGCGCAGCATCTCGTCGAGCGAGCTGATGTTGTTGCCGACGCGAACGTTGGCCGCATAGACCACCCGGCCGCCCTTGCCCGTCGCATAGACGGTCGTCTCGCCGCGTGCCTTGCCGAAGATGTACAGCTGGGTCGCCGAGCGGACCTGGACATCGGCGATCGAATCGTTGGCGATGAACACGTCGGTCATCGGCCCGGACAGGCGGACGAGCGTGCCGGTGCCCTGCGAAAGGTTCAGGGTTTCAGCCGGCCTGGCTGCGGAAGGCTGCGCCATCGCCGGGGCCGGGACGGAAACCGTCCCAAGCCCGACGGCGAGGGCGACTGCCGCCGCGCCGAGAGTGGATTTGAACTTGGTCATTTTAGCGAGCTCCCACCGGAACGACGGTGACACTGTTGCCGCGCGAGACCCGGACTACGGGACCGCTCGGAACGACGACGACGGAGGCTGCCGGGGCGTTGCCCGACTGGCCCGACGGGGCAGCGGCGACCGCGGCCCTGGGCGAAGCCGGTACGGTGCGGCGCTGGAAGCGCGACACGTCGCCACCGGTCGTAAAGGTCGTGTTGCTGTCGATCGGACGATTGGCCCAGGCGGTCAGCAGCCGGCGTTCGTCGGCCGGATCGGTCCCTTGCGGAACCTTGACGTCGCCCGCGGCGACGGCCCGCTCGAGTTCCGACGTCTGGTCGGCGATCGAGCGAAGCGACAGCGACAGCGTGCCAAGATTCTGGGCGACGGCAACCTTCTCGGCGATCCGCGGAGTGACCTCCAGAGTGACGTTGGAGAAGGTCTTGACCACGGTCTTGCCTTCCTCGTCCTTGCTGTCGACCCGCTGGTCGGTGGCAAGCACGCGCAGGTTGCGTACGATGGTCTCCGACACCCGGAGCGGGGCGCCTTCGCCGCCGCCGGTCACGTCCTGGGTCAGGACGAGGTCGACCCGGTCGCCCGGGAAGACGAAGCCGGCGACCCCGGTCGCATTGTTCACAGGCACGGTGACGGCGCGCATTCCCGGCCCGAGCGCGGCGGCGAGGAAGCCGCGGTCCTGCGGGCCGACGACTGCGCCGCGGGCGATGGGCTGGCCGGCGGTCATCGGATAGCGGACGACCGTGCCAAACAGCTTCGACGGGTCGGAATCGGGGCTGCCCTGCACATAGTAAGCGGGCTGGACCGAATCCTTCGGCCAAGGCTCGAAGCCGATGCTCGAGGCATCGAGGATGGTCCCGACAGGAAGCGATTTCTTCGCAACCAGCACCTTGGGGCCCTGCACTTGCGCGGGCATTGCGGCGGCCTGCCTGGCGCCGGCTCCGGCGAACATGTTCTTGGCCATGATCGCAGTGACTGCCGCGACCATGAGCGCTCCGACCAGAAGCACGATTTTCTTAAAGTCCATGGCGCAATCGCCTCCCCTGCGGGCCCCCTCGAATTGCCCCACACATCAGGCAAATTGGTTAAGAAAGCGTTGGGCGAGAATCGCGAGGCCGCCCACGGCGATGGCGACTCCGTATGGAATTTCAGGCCGGCCCGGCTTGCCGCGCAACCGGTGCAGGACGAGCATGACGAGAGTCAGCAAACCACCTGCGACCGACATGAAAACGAGGAATTTCAACGTCGAAACCGGCGACAGCCAGAGTGCGACCGCAGCCGCCAGCTTGACGTCGCCGCCGCCCATCATCCCCGCGTAGAATGCCAAGGCGAGCAGGATGAAGACCCCGGCGCCGAGCGCGAGCTGGATGGCGACATCGGGCCACAACGGGATCCCGACCGACCACCAGTAGAATGGCGCGAGCAGCGCGACGGCGAGGTTGAGCCGGTTGGAAATCGTATAGGTGCGGATGTCGATCACCGCCGCCACGACGAGCAGCAGGGCGAGAATCGCAAGCAGGGTTTCGGTGAATCCGAAATTCATCATGCGCTGCAGGTAGACGGCGCGGCTTTCAAAACCGTAACCAGCGCCCGCAAATGCGCGATTACGACATCCTGATCGTCGGCGGCGGGATTGCCGGCGCAAGCCTCGGCGCCGAGCTTGCGCCGCACCGCCGGATCCTGCTCGTCGAGGCCGAGAGCCAGTGCGGGGTGCATGCCACCGGCCGCTCGGCCGCCTTCTGGCTTGAGAGCTACGGCGGTGCGACGGTCGCGCAGCTGACCACCGCCTCGCGCCCTTTCCTCGAGCGCCCGCCGGAAACTTTCTCCGATCGCGGCTTCCTCCACACGCGCGGCGACCTCCACGTCACGCGCGATTCGCTCCCGGAGGTCCCGGCGGGGATCGCAACGCGGATCGTCGAGCGCGCCGAGCTCGAGCGGATGGTGCCGGGAATCCGGCCGCAATGGCGGCGGGCGCTGTACGAGCCGGGCTGCGCGGACATCGATGTCGCCGCCCTCCACTTGGCCTATCTGCGCGCCTTCCGGCGCTCGGGCGGGGAGGTCGTGACCGATGCGCGCTTTCGCTCCGCCAGTCGGCGGGGCGGGGCCTGGTCGGCGTTACTCGAGGACGGGACGCCAATCAGGGCGTCCGTACTTGTCAATGCCGCCGGCGCCTGGGCGGACGAGGTGGCGGCGAGTTGCGGCGTGGCGCCGCTGGGGATCGTGCCGAAACGGCGGACGATGGTGCAATTGCGGGTCGGCCGCTCGGGGCTGAAGGATTTGCCGCTGATCGATGATTCGGACGGCACCTTCTATTTCAAGGGCGAGGGCGACCGGACCGTCTGGCTCAGCCCGCACGACGAAATCGACACCGACCCGTGCGACGCCGCCCCGGAAGAGATGGACGTGGCGATCGCCATCGACCGATTCGAGCAGGTGGTCGACTGGCCGATCGAGGCGGTCGAACGCAAATGGGCGGGTCTGCGCACCTTCGCGCCCGATCGCGTGCCGGTTTACGGCTTCGACCCGTCGGCGGACGGCTTCTTCTGGTGCGCGGGCCAGGGCGGATTCGGGATCCAGACCGCGCCCGCGGCGGCAAAGCTGGCCGCCGCGCTGCTGCTCGGCAGCGAGCCGGAGGCGATGGTCGCCGGCATTGACCCGGCGCCCTTCGCTCCCGCACGTTTCCGGCGGCTCGTCAGCTCAGAATAGCTCGGCCAGGATCAATAGCAGGCCGGCGACCGACACGCCCCAGATCAAGGTCCGCAGCCAGGGAATTCCCGCCAGGTAGACGAGCGCATAGGCGAGCCGACCCCAGAAGAAGAGGTTGGCGCCGAGCGCGGTGGTCTCGCTGAGCCGGCCGGTAGCGTTGGCGACCAGCACCAGGATCGCGAAGACGACCAGGCTTTCGAGCATGTTGAGATGCGCGCGCTGGGCCCTGAGCGCCCAGCCGGTCAGCGCCGGCATCGACTCGCGGTTGCTGGCAAGCATCGGCAGGCTGACCTGCTGCTGAGCGCCGATGACGGCGACGATCATCTGCACGAGCGCGAGGATCGCGGCCCAGACGAGAAGCTGAAGTTCGATCGGCATGATTGCCCCCTTTCGTTGCCCTTGGCGATCCTAGCACAACGACGTCGAATTCGGTGCGACTAGGATTCGCGCTGCGCGTCCGCCTCCGCGCAGGCGAGCGCGTCGACCCGATCGTTCTCGGGATGGCCGCTGTGGCCGCGGACCCAGTGCCAGTTGACCTCGTGGCGTGACGCCGCTTCGAGCAGCTCCTGCCACAGCTCGGCGTTCTTCACCGGCTTGCGGTCGGCGGTCCGCCAGCCGTTGCGGCGCCAGCCGTGGATCCACTTGGTAATCCCATCGCGAAGATACTGGCTGTCACTGTGAAGCTCGACCTTGCACGGGCGGGTCAGGGCATTGAGCGCCTCGATCGCGGCGCGAAGCTCCATCCGGTTGTTGGTCGTCAGCTTCTCGCCGCCGCTGATTTCGCGCTCGATTCCGCCGGTTCGGAGCAACGCCGCCCAGCCGCCCGGCCCGGGATTTCCCCGGCAGGCGCCGTCGGTGTAGATTTCGACGAGGGGAGGTTCGGCCATTCAGGCGACGAGTTCGCGGGGCAGCTTGAACACCATCCGCTCGGGGCTGTGGTCGGCTTCCTCCTCGCTGACGTCGAACCGCTCGCGAAGCGCGTCGATGACTTCGCGGACGAGAAGCTCGGGCGCGGAGGCGCCGGCGGTGACCCCCAGTGTCTTCGATTCGCCCAGCCACTCCCAGTCGATGTCGGCGGCGCGCTCGATCAGCCGCGCCGGAACGTTCATCCGCTCGGCGACCTCGGCGAGCCGAAGCGAGTTGCTGCTGTTCGGAGCGCCAATCACCAGCATCCTGTCGCACAATGGCGCGATCGCCTTGACTGCCGCCTGCCGGTTCGAGGTCGCGTAGCAAATGTCCTCGCTGCGCGGCGCCCGGATGGCCGGGAAACGCGCCTTGAGCGCCTCGACGATCGCCGCGGTGTCGTCCACCGACAGCGTGGTCTGGGTGAGGAAGGCGAGTTTTTCAGGGTCAGCGACCTCGACCGTCGCCACATCCTCGATCGTCTCGATCAGCGTGATCGCGCCCTCTGGAACCTGGCCAAAGGTGCCGATCACCTCGGGATGGCCGGAATGGCCGATAAACAGAATGTGGAGGCCGTCGGCGATCAGCCGTTCCGCCTGGCGGTGGACCTTGGACACCAGGGGGCAGGTGGCGTCGACATAGGTCAGCCCACGCTCAGCCGCTGTCGCCGGCACCGACTTGGGAACGCCGTGGGCGGAAAAGACCACCGGCCGGTCGTCGGGGACCTCGTCGAGCTCGTCGACGAAAATCGCTCCCAGCCGCTTCAGGCGGTCGACGACAAAGCGGTTGTGGACGATTTCGTGGCGAACGTAGACGGGCGCGCCGAACCGCTCGAGCGCGAGCTCGACGATCTGGATCGCACGGTCGACTCCGGCGCAAAAACCGCGCGGGGCCGCGATGAGGACTTGAAGGGGAGTGCGCTGGGCCATTTGCCGCGCGATGTAAGGCCTCGCTTGCAGCAATGAAAGGCGCTTCCTATGACAGCGGCCCGTCCCAGCGACCGTCCAAGGAAATGCCCGTGAAGCTTCGAATCGCCTCGTTGATGGTCCTCGCGCTGCTCGCCGCCGGCTGCAACCGGCGCGGCAATATCGAGCAGGGGGGCATCTACACGGTTCGCAGCTCCTGCCCGCAGGTCGCGATCCCAGCCGCCACCGGCGACATCACCCTGTTCGACCCGGCCGGGAGCACCGACGCCTCGGCGATCGATATCGAGGCGGCGATCACCAATGTCCGCGCCAATTGCCAGGACAGCGGAAGCGAAATCGTCTCGACGGCGACGTTCCAGGTGGTCGCGCAGCGGCGTGACCCGTCGCAGCCGAGGCAGGTGGTGCTGCCCTTCTTCGACACTGCGGTGCAGGCGGGCAACAAGGTCGTTGCCAAGCGCGTCGGCGCAGTGGCCATCAATTTCGAGGCGGGGAGCCTGCGCGCCACGTCTTCTGCCCAGGCGACCGTCAGGATCGCCCGGTCGGCTGCCGTGCTTCCGGAAAATGTGCGCGAGATCCTGACCCGGCCGCGCAAGGTCGGCGATCCCGACGCGGCGATCGACCCGCTGACCGACCCGGTGGTTCGGGAGGCTGTCGCCCGCGCGAGCTTCCAGCACCTGATCGGCTTCCAGCTCACCCCGGAGCAGCTGCGCTACAACGCAACGCGCTAGGCTCCAAAGCCTGGGCGATTGACTCGGCCGGTGCGGGCAGCCAAGGCTGCGCCCGTCGCCGGCGGGCTTGTCTCGCCGGAAGGCCGCGCGGGAGAGTTCGCCAATTGCCTCAGGCACTTGGCGGCGCCGAAGGAGCAACCGCCCCCGGAATCTCTCAGGCCCAAGGACCGCGCGCGCCTGACAGTCTGGAAAGCGTCCGCCCGAGCCTTGCGCGACGGCGGGCCGCCGAAGGGGACAAAGCTCTCAGGCGCTCAAGACAGACGGGGGTGATGGTCGAAGCCGGTGGGGGCGGAGGCTGTCGCCTCAAGTCGTGGAGCGTCTGAATGAGCAAGGAAGTCCACAGCGGCCCGACCGACGAGACCCAGGCGCGCGGCACGCCTTACACTGGCGCGAGCGAAGGCGAGGCACCGCCCGCTCCGAAAACCCTTCCCCTCGATGGCTGGCATCGGCGCCATGGCGCCCGGATGGTCGAGTTCGCCGGCTATTGGATGCCGGTCCAGTACGAAGGGATCATGGCCGAGCATCTGTGGACCAGGGAGAGCGCCGGCCTGTTCGACGTCAGCCACATGGGCCAGATCCTGGTCCATGGGAAAGAGGCGGACGCGGCACTCGAAACCCTGCTGCCGAGCGAGCTCAAGGCTCTCCCCGACCGCAAGCTGCGCTACTCGCTCCTGCTCGACGACAATGGCGGGATCGTCGACGATCTGATGGCGACCCGGCGCGGCGAAGATTTCTACCTCGTCGTCAACGGCGCCACCAAGCACGGCGACATCGAGTTGCTCGAGCGCAAGCTGCCGCGCACGGTCGTCCTCGACCACATGACCTCCCAGGCGCTGCTCGCGCTGCAGGGGCCCAGGGCGGCCGAGGTGCTGGAAGCGATCGTCCCCGGGGTTGCGGAGCTGACCTTCATGGAGGGCAGGGCCTTCCAGGCGCTCGGCCAGGCGCTGTGGATCAGCCGCTCGGGCTATACGGGCGAGGACGGGTTCGAAATCTCGGTCCCCGCGAGCGGGGTCGAAGCGCTCGCCGATTTTCTCGTCGCCGACGAAAGGGTGCGGCCGGTCGGTCTCGGCGCGCGCGATTCGCTGCGACTCGAGGCGGGGCTACCGCTCTACGGGCATGACCTCGACCGCGAGACCACGCCCGTGATGGCGGGCCTGACTTTCGCGATTCAAAAGCGTCGCCGCGCCGAAGGCGGGTTCCCGGGCGCAATTCGAATCCTCGCCGAGCTCGGGAACGGCCCCATCCAGAAGCGAGTCGGCTTCGACGTCGAGGGCCGCCAGCCCGTGCGCGAGGGCGCGCTGGTGCTCGACGCCGAAGGCAATGAGGTCGGGCGCGTGACCAGCGGCGGCTTTTCGCCCTCGCTGAAACGGCCGATCGCCATGGGCTATGTCGCGGTCGCGCTGGCCGAGCCCGGAACCGCGCTCAAGCTCGAGCAGCGTGGCAAGCTGTTCGACGCACGCGTGGCGCCGCTGCCGTTTGTCCCGCATCGCTATCACCGCAAGGGAGCCTGAATGATGAGCCTCTATTTCACCCGCGAGCATGAATGGATCCGGGTCGACGGAGACGTCGCCACGGTCGGCATCTCCGATCATGCGCAGCAGGCGCTGGGCGACATCGTCTTCGCCGAAGTGCCGGAGGCGGGGCGGCAGGTGAAGAAGGGCGACGAAGCGGGCGTCGTCGAGTCGGTCAAGGCCGCTTCGGACGTCTATGCGCCGGTGGGCGGCGAGATCATCGAAGGCAATCCGGCGCTCGCCGACGACCCCGCGCTGATCAACCGCGACCCCGAGGGCGAGGGCTGGTTCTTCAAGCTCAAGCTTGCCGATTCGGGCGAGTTCGAGGGGCTGATGGACGAGGCCGCCTACCGCGACTGGGTGAAGACGCTCTGATCCACGCCCCCGCCTCGACCAGCCGCTGGGACGCCGCCGACTATGCGCGCGTCGGCGCGTTCGTCGCCGAGCTCGGCCAGGCGGCGCTCGACCTGCTCGACCCGCAGTCGGGCGAGCAGATCCTCGACATTGGCTGCGGCGAGGGCACGCTGACCGAGCGGATCGCCGAGCGCGGCGCCGAGGTCGTCGGCATCGACAGCTCGCCCGAAATGGTGGCGGCAGCCCGGGCTAAGGGCCTCGACGCCCGGCTCCTCGACGTCGCCGACATGCGCTTCCAGGTCGAGTTCGACGCCGCTTTCTCGAATGCCACGCTCCACTGGGTGCTGGACAAGGAACAAGCAGCGCGCGCCATCTTCAACGCGCTCCACTCGGGCGGGCGGTTCGCGGGCGAGATGGGCGGCGAGGGCAATCTCGCACGCCTCCGCGAGGCGCTCGATTCGGAGCTCGTCATCCGCGGCTACGAGCCGCCGGCCGAGGCGTCGAACTGGTACCCCGGCCCGGAAGAATTCGCCTTCGTCTACGAGGAAGCGGGCTTCGAGCATATCGACGTGCGCCAGATCGACCGCCCGACCGAAATCGAGCACGGCATCGCCGAATGGGTGACGACCTTCCGCAAGGGCTGGCTCGACCGCGCCGGGGTTCCGGAGGAGGAGCGCGCCGAGCTTGGCGCCGCCGTCGCCGAGCGCGTCGGCACCAACGTCGCCGATTACGTCCGCCTTCGCTTCATCATGAGGAAGCCTTCCTGATGCGCTACCTGCCCCTGTCCGATCCCGACCGCAGCGCGATGCTCGCGGCGATCGGTGCGACGTCGATCGACGATTTGTTCGTCGATGTGCCCAAGGAGGCGCGGCTCGACGGGCTGATTGAGGGCCTGCCGCTGCACGCTTCGGAGCTAGCGGTCGAGCGGCACATGACCGCGCTGTCGCGCAAGAACATGGTGGCGGGCGAGGTGCCCTTCTTCCTCGGCTGCGGCGCCTATCGCCACCATGTGCCGGCGAGCGTCGACCATATCATCCAGCGCGGCGAATTCCTGACCAGCTACACGCCCTACCAGCCCGAAATCGCGCAGGGCACGCTGCAGGTGCTGTTCGAATTCCAGACACAGGTCGCGCGCCTCTACGGCTGCGACATCGCCAATGCGTCGATGTACGACGGCTCGACCGCCTGCTGGGAAGCGATCCAGATGGCGGGGCGGATCACCCGCCGGAACAGGGCGATCCTCTCGTCCGGGCTTCACCCGCATTATGTCAGCGTCGCACGGACGATGGCACGCTTCACCGGCGACACGCTTGAAACCGCGGACCCGGAGCTGGACGCGGAGACGGACGCCGACCGGCTGATCGCGGCGATCGACGAGGATACGAGCTGCGTCGTCGTCCAGTACCCCGACATCCTCGGCCGAATCGCCGACCTCGGGCCCATCGCCGAGGCCGCGCATGCAAGGGGCGCGCTGCTGGTCGCGGTCGTCACCGAGCCGGTGGCGCTGGGACTGATCAGGGCGCCCGGCGAGATGGGGGCCGACATCGTCGTCGGCGAAGGCCAGTCGATCGGTGTCGGGCTGCAGTTCGGCGGCCCCTATGTCGGACTGTTTGCCTGCGCCGAGAAATTCGTCCGCCAGATGCCGGGGCGGCTGGCAGGCGAGACAGTGGACGCGGAAGGCAAGCGCGGGTTTGTCCTGACGCTCTCGACGCGCGAGCAGCATATCCGCCGCGAGAAGGCGACCAGCAATATCTGCACCAGCTCGGTGCTGTGCGCGCTCGCCTTTACCGCGCACCTGACCTTGCTCGGCGAGAAGGGGCTTCGGCAACTGGCTTCCCTGAATCACGCGCGCGCGTGCGCGGCCGCCGAGCGGCTGGCCGCGATTCCGGGCGTGAGCCTGATCAACGACAGCTTCTTCAATGAATTCACCTTGAGGCTTCCGGTCGAGGCCAGGCCTGCGGTCCACGCGATGGTCGAAAAGGGCGTGCTCGGCGGGGTTTCGCTCGGCCGGCTCTATCCGGGGGTGAAGGCGCTCGAGAACGGGCTCGTGGTCGCGGTGACGGAAACCGTCACCGACGAGGATGTGGACGCGCTGGAGGCGGCGCTAAGGGAGGTGTGCGCATGACCGTCAACCCGTCCGGCTGGCGGCCGGCCGCCCCCGAGAGCGCCGACAAGCAAGCGGCCGAGACCGTGACCGTGACCGGTAACCGCGCGCTGATGCTCGAGGAGCCGTTGATCTTCGAGCTTGATCGCGGCGAGACGACAGGCGTCGACCTTCCGGAGGTCGAAAATTCCGGCGCGCGGCTTGGCGGGCTCGAGCGCAATCGCCCGATCGGCCTTCCTGGCCTGTCGGAACCGGAAGCGGTGCGCCACTACACGCGCCTGTCACGGCAGAATTACGCGATCGACCTCGGGCTCTTTCCCCTCGGCAGCTGCACGATGAAGCACAATCCGCGCCTGAACGAGAAAGTCGCGCGAATGCCGGGCTTCGCCGACGTCCACCCGCTGCAGCCGCAGGAGACGGTGCAGGGCGCGCTGCAGGTGATCAATGAGCTTGCGCACTGGCTCCTCGACCTGACCGGGATGCAAGCCGTCGCCATGAGCCCGAAGGCTGGCGCGCACGGTGAGCTGTGCGGCCTGCTTTGCATCCGCTCGGCACTCGAGGCCCGCGGCGATGCGCGCTCGATCGTGCTCGTTCCGGAGAGCGCGCACGGGACCAACCCGGCGACCGCCGCCTTCGCCGGCTACCGGGTCGAGAGCATTCCGGCCAACAAGGCGGGGCGCGTCGACTTCGAGGCGCTGAAGGCTCGGCTGAGGGAAGACGTCGCCGCGGTGATGATCACCAACCCCAACACATGCGGGCTGTTCGAGCCCGACATGAAGGCGATCAGCGACGCGGTGCATGCGGCGGGCGCCTTCGTTTATTGCGACGGCGCCAATTTCAACGCGATTGTCGGCAAGGTCCGCCCGGGCGACCTCGGAATCGACGCGATGCACATCAATCTGCACAAGACCTTCTCGACGCCGCACGGCGGCGGCGGGCCGGGGTCGGGGCCGGTGGTGCTGAGCGCGGCGCTTGCGCCCTTCGCGCCACTGCCGTTCGTGGAGAAAAAGGGCGACGAACTGGTCCTCGTCGAGGAAGAGACGAGCGGCGAGCATCATGCTTCGTCGTTCGGCCGGATGACGGCCTTCCATGGGCAGATGGGCATGTTCACGCGCGCGCTCGCCTACATCCTCAGCCATGGCGCCGACGGGCTCCGCCAGGTCGCCGAGGACAGCGTGCTCAATGCCAATTACGTGCTGCGCAGCCTCGAGGACGTGCTCGACGCGCCGTTCGCGCAGTCGGGCCCCTGCATGCACGAGGCGATATTCTCCGACCGCGGCTTTGCCGGCGGAGTCAGCACGCTCGACCTCGCCAAGGCCCTGATCGACGAGGGCTTCCACCCGATGACCATGTATTTTCCGCTGGTCGTCCACGGCGCGATGCTGGTCGAGCCGACCGAGACCGAGTCGAAGGCGGCGCTCGACCAGTTCATCGCGGCGATGCGCTCGATCGCGGCGCGCGCGAAGTCAGGGGATGAAAGCCTCAAGGCCGCGCCGGTTTTCGCGCCCCGGCGCCGGCTCGACGAGACCCTCGCCGCAAGAAAGCCGGTGCTCGTTTATCGCGAGCCCGAACAGGCCAAGGCTGCAGAGTGAGCGACCGGCGCTCGGCTCCGGCGGCGCTTCGCAACCGCGAGCCGATCGCAGAGGTGCTCGCCGAATGGCTTCCGGCGCGCGGGCTTGTGCTTGAAGTCGCGAGCGGCACCGGCGAGCACGCAGTCTTCTTCGCCGCGCGTTTTCCGCGGCTCGAATGGCAGCCGAGCGATCTCGACCCGGCCGCGCTCCAGTCCATCCGCGCGTGGGTCCGCGAAGCCCGCCTCGACAATGTCCGCGATCCCTTGCTGCTCGATGCGTCGTCCGCCCATTGGCCGGTCACTCGCGCCGACGCCGTGCTCAGCATCAACATGGTCCACATCAGCCCTTGTAGCTCGGCGCTCGGCCTGCTCGACGGCGCGGCCAGGCTCCTGGAAGCGGGCGCCCCGCTGATCCTCTATGGACCCTGGCTCAGCGAGGAGATCGAGACGGCGCCGAGCAATCTCGAATTCGACAGGGATCTGAAGTGCCGCAATCCCGACTGGGGGCTCCGCAGGGTCGAGGATTTCGCCGCCGAGTCCGAATTGCGAGGGTTCAGGCTTGCCGACCGCCGCCGGATGCCGGCCAACAATCTGATGCTCCTGTTCCGAAAAGGGACAGTCTGACAGCTCTTAAATCCAGTTTTAACGGCTTGCGTTATAGGCGGCTGGAATGGACGAGAGCGGGCCTACCCAGAACCGGCGTTCTCGCCGGTCGAACGTGCTGCTGAAGGCGACGCTGGAAATTCCCGGCGACTCGCTTCCGGTCGTGCTGCGCAATCTCTCGCAGGAAGGCGCGCTCGTGCAGGGCGAAGGGCTGCCGGAAGCGGGCACCCGCGTGTTGTTCCATCGCCAGGGACTGAGCGTCCCGAGCCGGGTCGCCTGGTCCCACTGCGGCCATGCGGGGCTCGAGTTCGAATTCCCACTTTTCCCTGGAGAGCTGCTTCGCCACATCCCGTCGCCGGCGAGCCGCGTGCCGGCGTTGCCGGTCAAGCGCCGCCCGGGCCTTGCGCCGCAACCACTCACGGAAGCCGAACGGATGCTGATCGAGCGCTGGGCTACCGAGGGCGCGACCCGTCTGGGCGAATAGACAGGGCTAGCTGGCCTCCCGGCCATGGAGCCAATCGACCAGTCCGGCGAGCGGCAACACCGTGTTGAAGCTGATCCCGTAATGCTGGCCATCGCTCCAGCGGACCGTCGCCGGCTGCGGCGGCAGGCCGGGCAGGGTGACGGTGACGCTGCTCCCATTGGACAGCGTATTGGCTGTCTCGACGCTTAGCCCGCCCTGCGAGACGTTTCGGGCGAGCGCGCGATGAACGATTGCGCCATCGCGGACGAAGCACACGCAATTCACTTCGACTCGCGGCATTCTCGGACGCGGGCCATCGGCGGCCGCTTTCAGCAGGTCGAGGACGTCGACTGGCCGGTCGAACGTGATTCCGGCATCGGTCCCGCGAACCCATCCGACCTGGCCGGGGACGGGCTGATGTTCCTTCAGCTCGATTCTTAGCCGCTGGCCGGGCTCAAGCGCGCAATAAGCGCGGATGAGCGCGCCGCCGGCCGAGATGTTCTTGACCAGGCAAAGCTCGCGGCGCTTGCCGAGAACGATCGTTCCGACCCGGAAAAGGGTCAGTTGCCGGTCCCCGGAGCGCCGGTCCGTGCCGGCCGGCGGGTCGGGGGAGATGGAGTAGACCGTCGTTTCGAGCGGCAAGTCGTCCACCCATGCACTCCAATATGCAGTCCCAATCGGGTCGCTCAGGCGACCCTGGCCGGAGAATGTCTATGAAAGCCGATGAGTTACCATCTGGTTGCGAATTGCGCCGTCGTCGCGCGACCGGCCGCGCTTTGAGTCCGCGCCGACCCGCGCTACGATGAAGGGAATAAGGAGGCCTCGAAATGACGGCTGCCTGGTTTGTACCCTTGGTGCTGGCCGCCGCGCCTCTGGTCGGCCAAGTCCCCGGAACTGTCTTCGACACCGTGTCGAAGCCACAGCCTGTCGACGAGACCACCCAGGCGCAGGACGTCCGGATCAGGACCGACGTGAACGACAGGATGACGGTGCCGGTCACCCTCTCCGGAGTCGGGCCATTCCGCTTCCTGGTCGACACCGGAGCGGACCGGACTGCGATTTCCAGCGCAGTTGCCGCGCGTCTGGGACTCGATGCAGGCGAGGCCGCCAACCTTCACACGATGACCGGGATGAGCACGGTGCGGACTGCGACCGTCCCGAGGCTCCAGCTCAGCGAGAGCCACATCAGGATCGATGAGGCGCCCGTGCTCGACGCGGAAAAGATGGGCGCCGACGGCATTCTCGGTACGGATTCGCTGCGGTCCCAGCGCGTCGTCTTCGACTTCGAGAAGAAAGTGATGACTCTGGTGCCCTCCAGGAAGCGCGCCGTGCCGAAGGAGGAAGGCGCCATCGTCGTCACCGGGCGGCTCCGCAACGGCCGGCTGATCGTCACCAACGCCATTGCCGACGACGAGGTCATCACCGTCGTCCTCGACACCGGCTCGGAAGTCAGCGTCGGCAACGAGGCGATGCGCCGCCGGCTTGCCAGCAGCGGCTTCCTCAAGAAATCCGGCCAGGTCGAGCTCGAATCCGTGACCGGCGACTTGCTAAAGGGCGAATATATGTTCGTTCGAAAGCTCGAGCTTGGCGACGTGACCCTCGGCAACCTCGCGGTCGTCTTCGCCGACGCGCACACGTTCACGCGTCTCGGGCTCCAGGACCGGCCCGCGCTATTGCTCGGAATGAACGCGCTCAGGGCCTTCAAGCGGGTGTCGATCGACTTCGCCAACAAGAAGCTTCGGCTCATGCTGCCGGAACATGGCAGCGCGACGCCCGTGCTGATGGCTTCGCGCTAGCGCGCCACCCAGCGTCTAGTTTTCGGCGAGAGTCCGCTCGACAAGCTGGTCGAGTTGGACGTTGCAGCCTCGCTTAAGCAGCGCTTCAGCCGTCGCGGCACGGTCCGCGGGCACGTCGCCGATCGCCGCGATCGTCCAATCGCCGGCAGCTTTCTGTCCCGCAGTCCGCAACCGGTAGACCGCGCCGTCGGTCAGCGGCAGAGCGCTCGGCCAGGCCAGGGTCGCCTCGCCCTTCGGCCATCTCAGGGTCGCGGGCTTTGCGCCCTTGCCGGTGATGGTGACGCTGGTTTCGGATTGCTCGTCCGGGCGCCACAACGACAGCGTCATGCCCTTGGCGATGCAAACGGGGCCGCTGCGTTCGACGTTCGCCGCCCACGGCCCGGGTGGGAGCGCGATTCCGCGCCGGGCGCTGAACCGGCTCCGGCTGAAGGCGCTGGCCTCGGTCGCTTCGATGACCCGGAACTCTCCCGGTCCCTTGAACACCAGCGCCTTGGCCGGGCCGAGCACGGTGATTGAATCGCCGGCGCGAAGGTTGACCTTGGTTCCAGCGGCGATCGGCTTGCCGACCGGATAGGCTTTCGCCGACGGCCCGCTCGAGCGGACGACGATCTGCTTGGCGGCCATCGCGGGCGTGGCGATGACGAGAGCCGCGAGAAACAGGGTCAGCCGATTGGTCATCCGATCCCCCTTCGAACCGTGCTGGTGAGCCCTGCTGGATTCGAACCAGCGACCTACTGATTAAAAGTCAGTTGCTCTACCAACTGAGCTAAGGGCCCGACCAGCCCGGGCGGATTACCCTCGCGGCTTCCGCCGGGCAAGGCGATGCGCGAGATGGCGGACGCAAAGCGCTCCGTGCAGCCGCCAGCCCGGAGCGATCCCGGCAAGCGGCTCGATGACGAACGCGCGGCCCGCGGCGCCGGGGTGCGGCACGTTGAGCGATCGCGACCGCCACGGTCCGCCGCTCCAGTCGACGATATCGAGGTCGAGCACCCGCGGCCCCCAGCGGCGCCCGCGCCGGCGGCCGAACTCGCGCTCGATGCGCTTGAGCTCGGCAAGCATCGCCGGCGGGTCGAGATCGCTCTCGACCAGGGCGACGGCATTGGCGAAGTCGCGGCCCGCGCCTCCGTGTGCGCGGTTGAGCAGGATCGGCGACGCGTCGAACAGGCCGAAGTCCCGGTCGAGCCTTGCGATCGCCGCCTCGACCACATGCGGCGGGCGGCCATGGCGTCCGTGCGGCCGGTTTGATCCGATCGCGATCGCGTAGAGCTCGGGCATTAGATGTCCCGAATAGCTTCCCCTCCCCTTGATGGGGAGGGGCAGGGGTGGGGTGATGGTGGGGTCAAGCGCTGCTCCGATCACCCCCACCCAGACCCTCCCCCATCGAGGGGGACGGTTCTATAGGCCGAGCAATGCCAATTCCCGCCCACCTGTCGCCGGTCCCCAGGGCCGAGGCGCCGCGCGACTGCCCCTTGTGCCCGCGGCTGGTGCGCTTCCGCCACGCGCTTCGCGCCGAGCAGCCGGACTGGTGGAACGCGCCGGTGCCCGCCTTCGGCGACCCGCAGGCCTGGCTGGCGATCGTCGGGCTCGCGCCGGGGAGGCGAGGCGCAAACCGCACGGGGCGGCCCTTCACCGGCGACTTTTCGGGCGAGATTTTCTACTCGACCCTACTCAGGTTCGGGCTCGCCCAAGGCGCCTACGGCGGCGAAGCGACGGACGGGCTTCGGCTGACCGGCGCGATCGTTCTGAACGCGGTCAAATGCGTCCCGCCCGGCAACAAGCCGACCGCAGAGGAGATCGCGACCTGCGGCCATTATCTCGAGGCGGCGCTTGCGGCGCTGACGATGGTGCGCGTGGTTGTGGCGCTCGGCCAGATCGCGCACGGCGCGGCGGCGCGCACCCTCGGCCTCGCGCCTTCGACGGCCCGGTTCGCGCATGGCGCCGAGGCCGCGGCTCCGGGCGGCCGCGTGCTTCTGTCGAGCTATCACCCGTCGCGGCAGAACACGAACACGGGCCGGCTGACCACTGCGATGTTCGAGAGCGTGTTCGAGCGGGCGTGCGCCTACCGGTCCTCAACCAGCCGCCCGTAAAGCTCGGGGCGCCGGTCCCTGAAAAAGCCGAAGGCGGCGCGGTGCTTCTTCGCCGCGCCAAGGTCGAGCGTGGCGACGATCGCGCCCGTTTCCTCCGCCCCGAACTCGGCGAGAATGTCGCCGCGCTCGTCGCAGATGAAGCTGTGGCCATAGAAGCGCTGGCCGCTTTCGGTGCCGATGCGGTTGGCCGCAACCACCGGCACGACGTTCGACACCGCATGCCCGATCATCGCGCGGCGCCACAGGCGCGAGGTATCGAGCTCGGGGTCGTGCGGCTCGGAGCCGATCGCCGTGGGGTAGAAGAGGATTTCGGCGCCCATCAGCACCATCGCCCGCGCAACCTCCGGGTACCATTGGTCCCAGCACACCCCGACGCCGAGGGTCGATTTGCGCGGCCCTGGCCAGGTCTTGAAGCCGGTGTTGCCGGGGCGAAAGTAGAATTTCTCCTCATAGCCGGGGCCGTCGGGGATGTGGCTCTTGCGATAGATTCCGGCGACCTTGCCGTCGGGCCCCACCATCGCGAGGCTGTTGTAATGGTGGGGCCCATCGAGCTCGAAGAAGCTGGTCGGGATCCAGATCTTGAGCTCGGCCGCGAGCGCCTGCATGGCGAGGACCGCCGGATGCTCGGCCACCGGCCTGGCGTTGGCGAACAGGCTCTCGTCCTCGACCCGGCAGAAATAGGGGCCTTCGAACAGCTCGGGAGGGAGGACGACCTCGGCCCCGCGCGAATGCGCGTCGCGAACCAGCTCGGAGACGGCGCGGATGTTCGCGTCCGTGTCCTCGGTGAAGGCGAGCTGAAGCGCCGCGACGGTGAGCCTGGTCATCTCGGAACCTGTTGCGAAATGCAGTGGAAGCTTCCGCCCCCGGTGAGGATGTGGTCGGCGCGAAGGCCGATTGCAACGCGGCCCGGGAACAGCGCCTGCACCACGTCCACCGCTGCGCGGTCGTTGGGCGCGCCATATTGCGGGACGACGACCGCCGCATTGCCGATGTAGAAGTTCATGTAGCTCGCCGGGATCAAATCGCCGTCCGCGTCTTCAAGCCTGCCGGGCGAGGGCAGGGTGACGACGTCGAGCCTCGTCGCCCGAAGCCGCCGAGCGGCGTCGCGATAGACGGCCTCGTTGGGATCGTCCTTGGCCGGAGTCGGGATCGCGAGCCGGCCGGGCGCGACGAACCTCGCCAGATTGTCGACATGGCCGTCGGTATGGTCGTTGGCGAGTCCCTCGCCGAGCCAAACCATACGCTCGAAGCCGAGGTCGCGGGCGAGCGCCTCTTCGGCGTCCTCGCGGGCCATGCCCGGATTGCGATTGGGGTTGAGCAGGCATTGCTCGGTGGTGACGACGGTACCCGAACCGTCGTGGTCGATCGCGCCGCCCTCCAGGATCCAGTCGGACTTCGCATAAGGCAGCGAAGCCGATTTCGCGAGCCGCTCGCCGATGCTCTCGTCGCCGTCGAGCTCGTACTTGCCGCCCCAGCCGTTGAAGCCGAAACCTTGCGCGCTCCGATGTTTGCCCGTCCCGAGCACGATGGGGCCGGTATCGCGTAGCCAGATGTCGCCGAAGGGTTCGACGATCACGGTCGCGAAGGGCGCAAGCGCGCGCGCGCTGGCGGCCGCGTCCTCGTGGGCGGCGACCAGCCGCACCTCCTCGCCCCTGCCGCCGGCGTGGATCGCTTGCGCGAAGGCAGCGACCTCGCGTTCGGCTTCCTTGAGGTCGGCAAGCCACAGCTCCGGATCGCTCGGAAAGCCGATCCACACCGCTTCATGCGGCGCCCATTCGGGAAGCGGTGGCGAAGTCATCTGCCTGCGCCTAGCAACCGCTTACAGCTGCGCCAAGTTCACCCCTTGCGTTTTGGGGTCTCTCTGGCAAGTTGCTGATTGTGCCGGAGTTTTGGCGGGGGAATGTGCAAGTGAAGATTGGTTTGATTACCGGCGTGGCGGTTGCCGCGCTGCTCAGCGGCGGCGCACACGCGCAAGCGATGCACAGCCTTGCCGAGGACGCGGCAGCGTTCGGGGCGCGGGACGCAGTCTCGGCGCCGAGGCTTTCGCCGGACGGTTCGAGCGTGATGTATATAACGCCCGGGCCGGGGCCGAAGACCTTTGCTGTCATTTCGAACCTCCAGACCGGCAAAAGCAGCGTTCTGACTTCTGCCGATGGTCAGCCGGAGATCCTGTCGTGGTGCAATTATTCTGCGACCGACCGCGCCGTTTGCTCAATCTATGGAATCGTCGAGCAGGCTGGTCCGCTGCTTCCGTTCCAGCGGCTCATCGCGATGAATTCGGATGGCACTGATCCCAAGCTGCTCGGACAGCGTGCTAGCCACTACGACGCCGGCTTCAGGACCTACGACGGCTCGGTGCTCGATTGGCGGCACGCTCGTGACGGAACCGTGTTGATGCAGCGCGACTATATTCCCGAGCAGGGGCGAATCGCCATCCAGTCTCGTCTTGCCCGAAGCAAAAGCGGGCTCGGCGTCGACGAGGTCAATACGCGCAACGGACTATCACAGTCGGTGGAACCGCCACGCGACCAGGCGTCCGGCTACATGACCGACGGGCGCGGGAACGTTCGAATCATGGCGGTGTGGGAGACACAGAACGAAGGTTCCGCAACGACCCGTCTCAAATATTTCTACCGGACTACGGATTCTCGCGAATGGAAGACGTTGGTCGATTTCGTGCACTACGAGGACCAGATTGATCCTCTTGCAGTCGATGCGGACATCAACGCTCTTTACGCCCTCAAGAAGAAGGATGGCCGCTTCGCGCTCTACACGATCAAGCTTGACGGGAGCCTCGCCGAGAAGCTGATCGCCGATGACTCGCGCGTCGACATCGACGGCGTCATCCGCATCGGCGATGGTCAGCGTGTGATCGGATACACTTATGCCGACGAGACGCGCAACGCGGTCTACTTCGATCCCGAGTTCAAGGCGCTTGCCGGCTCGCTGTCGAAGGCGCTTCCGAAGCTTCCGTTGATCAACTTCCTCGATGCCACTGCCGACGGCCGCAAGCTGCTGATCTTCGCCGGCAGCGATGACGATCCCGGCCGCTATTACCACTTCGACCGCGACTCAAAGCAGTTGAACGAGGCGATGCTGGAACGGCCCCAGCTGGAGGGTCGCGCGCTTGCGAAAGTGAAGCCGGTTACGATCCCGGCGCCGGACGGTGCGCAGATTCCTGGCTATCTGACGCTGCCCCCTGGAAAGGACGCCAAGGGACTGCCCGCTGTTGTCCTTCCGCACGGCGGTCCAAGCGCTCGTGATGAATGGGGTTTTGACTGGCTGTCGCAGTTCCTGGCCGCCCGAGGCTATGTGGTGCTGCAGCCGCAGTTCCGTGGCTCGGCCGGCTACGGCGATGCCTGGAAAAATGAAAACGCCTACCGCAACTGGCGCACGGCGATGTCCGACATCGCCGCGTCGGCCCGCTGGCTCGGCTCGCAGGGCATCGCCGACCCCGACCGTATCGCCATCGTTGGCTGGTCCTACGGCGGCTATGCGGCGCTGCAGTCCGTGGCGACGGAGCCAAACCTCTACAAGGCCGCGGTTGCAATCGCGCCGGTGACAGACCTGAGCCTGCTCAAGCAGGATTCACGTTCGCAGATCAGGGAGAAGCAGGTCGGCTCGGGCCCGCACGTGACGGAAGGATCGCCGCTGCGCCGCGCTGCCTCCATCCAGGTGCCGGTACTGCTCGTCCACGGCGACCTCGATCTCAACGTTCGCTTCTGGCATTCGCAGAAAATGGAAGCGGCGCTCCGCTCCGCGGACAAGGAAGTCGAGTTCCTCAACTACAAGGGCCTCGACCACCAATTGCGGGATTCGAGGGTAAGGGCCGAGTTCCTCACCCGCATCGGCCAGCTTCTCGAGCGCACAATCGGCAATTGACGCGAAAAGGGCGGCCGACGGGCCGCCCTTCATTGTTCGATCTCGCCAGGAACTAGCGCGAATAAAACTCGATCACGAGGTTCGGCTCCATCCGCACCGGATAGGGAACCTCGTCGAGCGTCGGAACCCGGCTGTACGTCACCTTCGACGTGCCGTCCGGCACGACATAGTCCGGGACGTCGCGCTCGGCGAGGCTCTGCGCCTCGATGACCAGCGCCATCTCCTGCGCCTTGGGGCCGAGCTCGATGACGTCGCCGACGTCGACGCGCCGCGAGGCGATGTTGCACTTGGTGCCGTTGACCCGGATGTGGCCGTGGCTGACCAGCTGGCGCGCTGCCCAGATGGT
Organism: Sphingomicrobium sp.; assembly: GCA_035710105.1. Classification (GTDB taxonomy): domain Bacteria; phylum Pseudomonadota; class Alphaproteobacteria; order Sphingomonadales; family Sphingomonadaceae; genus Sphingomicrobium. Next base: position 27,565 of record DASTDZ010000143.1, read on the forward strand.
TGGCGCGAACTTGGCGCGATAGACGACCATGTCGAGCCGGCGTTCGAGCAGGCCGATCAGGTTCTGCGAGGCGTCGCCCTTCATCCGGCTCGCCTCGACATAGGTCCGCTTGAACTGCTTTTCCGTGATGTCGCCGTAATAGCCCTTGAGCTTCTGCTTGGCGCGCAGCTGGATTCCGAAGTCGGAAAGCTTGCCCTTGCGCCGCTGGCCGTGCTGGCCTGGGCCATATTCGCGGCGGTTGACCGGGCTCTTGGGCCGTCCGAAGACGTTCTCGCCCATGCGGCGGTCGAGCTTGTACTTGGCGCTGGTGCGCTTGGTCACGTCAATTTCTCCAATTTGCTTTCAAATGCGCCCGGACCGCACCGGCAGACGTGTCTGCCGCGATCGCCGCTTCACCGGGCATGCGGGATCAATTGCGAAGGCGCGCACCTAGTGGCGCGCCCGTCGAAGGTCAAGCTCAGCGCCTCTTGAACGCAGAGACGTCCCTGATGAAACAATCGCCGGGCTCGCCGTAGCTGATCTGCTGGAGCGCTTTCTGGACTTCCGCTTCGTTGCGGCAATCCGGAGCCTTGATCGGGCGAAGGTCCTTGTCGGTCACCGGAGTGGGCGACCGAGTCTCACGAAGGAGGACGTTGCGTTCCGGTTGCGATGAACCGACCGGCTGTAGCGCAAGGAGTAACAGGAGAATGGTATGCATCGCGATTCCCCTTCTCGTTCAAGACCTTGATGATGCGCCTCCCGCTCATGCTTGGCAACACGCTATTCGACACGGCGTCGCGGCGGTTCGACAAGCGCGCGGATGACTCCGCGCACCGCCTTCACCTCGCGCGACGACCATCCCGCCTTGGTAAAAATCGTCCGGAGCGTGTTTTTCGTCGCCTGGGTGCGTGACGGCGGGTGGAAATAGCCCTTGGCGTGGAGAGCGTCTTCGAGCTGGCCCACCAGCCCCTCGAGCTCGCCATGGGGCGCCGGCGGCTCCAGGTCCTTTTCCGGCGGAACCGATAGCCCAACGGTCTTCGACCATTCATAGGCGAGGAGGATGACGGCCTGGGCAAGGTTCAGCGACGCGAACTTCGGGTTAATGGGCACGGTGACGATGGCGCTCGCAAGCGCTACCTCCTCGGTCTCGAGCCCCGAGCGCTCGGGTCCGAACAGGATCGCGGATGGCGCTCGCGAAGCGGCGATCGCCTGCGCCATTTCGTCGGGGCCGAGCACAGGCATGACGAGGTCGCGCCGGCGCACGGTCGACGCGTAGACAACCGAGCAATCGGCGATCGCCTCCTCGGCCGTCGCGAACACGCGGGCCTTTTCGAGGACGATATCCGCGCCGCTCGCGGCCGGGCCGGCGGCGGGATTGGGCCAGCCGTCGCGCGGGGCGACGAGCCGCAAGTCGGTGAGCCCGAAATTGAGCATCGCCCGCGCCGACTTGCCGATATTCTCGCCGAGCTGCGGCCGGACCAGGACGATCGCGGGCGGCGGCGCCTCAGCCGCCATCGCCGACCCTGCCGGCAATCTCGGCGAAATCGCCGGGCTCGCTGAAGTCCTTGTAGACGCTCGCGAAGCGGATGTAGGCGACATGGTCGAGCGCCTTGAGCCCGTCCATCACCGCCTCCCCGATCTGGCTGGTTGTCACCTCGTCACCGCGGGTCTCGAGCTGGCGCTGGATGGCGCTGATCAGCTTGTCGATCCGCTCGGGCGGGATGTCGCGCTTGCGGCAGGCAATGGCGATCGACCGCTCGAGCTTGGCGCGGTCGAACGGCTCGCGCTCGCCGTTCTTCTTGACGACGGTGAGCTCGCGAAGCTGGACGCGCTCGAAGGTGGTGAAGCGCGCTCCGCAGCCCTCGCACTGGCGGCGGCGTCGGATCGCGGCGCCGTCCTCGGACGGACGGCTGTCCTTAACCTGGCTGTCCTCGTGCGCGCAGAAGGGGCAGCGCATCCGCTATCCTTCGTAGATCGGGAAGCGCGCGCACAGCTCGCGGACCCGGCGGCCGACCGACTGCTCGACCTGGCCGTCGCCGGCCTCGCCGTTCTTGCGAAGCCCCTCGACCACCTCGGCGATCATGCCGCCGATCGCTAGGAACTCCTCCTCGCCGAAGCCGCGGGTCGTCCCGGCCGGCGTGCCCAGCCGGATCCCGGAGGTCACGAACGGCTTTTCGGGGTCGAAGGGAATGCCGTTCTTGTTGCAGGTGATCGAGGCCCGATCGAGCGCCTTTTCGGCATGCTTGCCCTTGGCCTGCTTGGGCCTGAGGTCGACGAGCATCAGATGGTTGTCCGTCCCGCCCGAAACGATGTCGAGGCCCGCGTCCATCAGTGACTTGGCAAGCGCCCGGGCATTGGCGACGACGCTCGCCGCATAGGCCTTGAACTCCGGCTGCAGCGCCTCGTGAAAGGCGACCGCCTTGCCGGCGATCACTTGCATCAGCGGGCCGCCCTGAAGCCCCGGGAAGACGGCCGAGTTGAGCTTCTTGGCAAGCTCCTCGTCGTTGGCGAGGATCATCCCGCCGCGGGGGCCGCGAAGCGACTTGTGCGTGGTCGTCGTCGTCACATGCGCGTGCGGGACCGGGTTCGGGTGGACCCCGCCAGCGACCAGCCCGGCGAAATGGGCCATGTCGACCATCAGATAGGCGCCCACCTCGTCGGCGATCTCGCGGAAGCGGGCAAAGTCCCAGATCCGGGAATAAGCGGTGCCGCCGGCGATGATCAGCTTCGGTCGCTCGCGCCGGGCGATGTCGGCCACCTCGTCCATGTCGATCAACTGATCGTCGCGGCGCACGCCATAGGCGACCGGCTTGAACCACTTGCCCGACATGTTGACCGGCGAGCCGTGAGTCAGGTGCCCGCCGGCATTGAGGTCGAGGCCCATGAACGTGTCGCCCGGCTGCAGAAGCGCCAGGAACACCGCCTGGTTCATCTGGCTGCCGCTGTTGGGCTGAACGTTGGCGAAACTGGCGCCGAACAATTGCTTGGCGCGCTCGATCGCCAGCGTCTCGACGATGTCGACATATTCGCAGCCGCCGTAATAGCGTTTGCCGGGATAGCCCTCGGCATATTTGTTGGTCAGGACCGAGCCCTGGGCCTCGAGCACCGCCTTGCTGACGATATTCTCCGACGCGATCAGCTCGATCTTTTCCTGCTGGCGCGCAAGCTCCAGCCGGATCGCGTCCTCGATCGCAGGATCGGCCTCGGCGAGCCCGCGCGTGAAGAACCCCTCGGGGACTCGGTAGGTCTTGGGGCGGTCGATGTCGGCGGCAGTGGCCATCAGTCGCTTTCCTGCAGGAGCTGTGAGAGCTGGTCGACCCGACGCTGGTGACGGCCACCCGCGAAATCGGCGCCGAGGAACTCGGCGACACAGGCGCGCGCCATGTCGGAGCCGATCAACCGGCCGCCGAGCGCGAGGACATTGGCGTCGTTATGCTCGCGGGCAAGGCGCGCCGACAGCGGGTCGTCGACCCGCGCGCAGCGGCATTTGGGGTTGCGGTTGACCGCGATCGAGATGCCGATCCCGGAGCCGCAGACCGCGATCCCGCGCTCGGCCTCGCCCGAAGCGACGGCATTGGCGAGCCGTGCGCCGAACTCTGGGTAATCGACGCTTTCCGAGCTGTTGGTGCCGAGGTCGATCACCTCATGGCCGCCCTCGCTCAGCCAGGCGGCAAGCTCGTCCTTGAGGCGGAATCCGGCATGGTCGGCGGCCAAAGCGATGCGCATGAAGTTCGTCTATGGCATGGAACGAGGATTCGCCAGTGATCTAAGGAATGACGCAGGCGAACTCGGCTAATCCTTGAACCATCTACGCGCCGACTCCCGGCGGTGTGGGCAACCTGGCCAACAGCATGGCCTTCGTTTTCCGCTCAGCACTTCTTCCTCAAGGCGTTCGAGTCGCGCCACCCGAGTTTCCGGCTTCTTGGGCGATGTCATCCAGCAGATCCACTCGTTGCGCGCGAGCGGGGTCAGATCGTTCCACCGGGACTGAAGCAACCGGTTTGCATCGAGTAACGCACGTAATTCGGCAGGCACTTCGTGACGAAAGTCCGGCGACGCAGCTGTGGCCATAGGGCGTTGTCGGTTAGGCCGCCTTGACCGACTGCAGCTCCAGCCTATCCCAGATTTCGACGAGCGCCTTGGTGAGCTCGTCCATCATCTCGACGGTGTGGCACGGGCCGGGCGTGAAGCGCAGCCGTTCCGTCCCGCGAGGCACGGTCGGGAAATTGATCGGCTGCACGTACAGCCCATATTCGGCGAGCAGGATGTCGCTGATCCGCTTGGTCCGGATCGGACAGCCGACGACAAGCGGGACGATGTGGGTGACGCTCGGCATCACCGGCAGCCGCGCGGCCTCGAATTTCTTCTTCAGCATGGCGGCAGCCGCCTGCTGCGCCTCGCGCTCGGCCGATGACACCTTGAGGTGGCGGACGCTGGCGAGCGCGCCGGCGACCAGCACCGGCGACAGCGACGTCGTGAAGATGAAGCCCGGCGCGTAGGAGCGGATGCAATCGATGATCATCCGGTCGGCCGCGATATAGCCCCCCATCACACCGAACGCCTTGCCCAGAGTGCCCTCGATGATCGTCACCCGGTCAAGCACGCCGTCGCGCTCTGCGATTCCGCCGCCATGCTCGCCGTACATGCCGACCGCGTGCACCTCGTCGAGATAGGTGAGCGCGCCATATTCGTCAGCAAGGTCGCAGATCGCCGCGATCGGTGCGACGTCGCCGTCCATCGAATAGACGCTTTCGAAGGCGATGAGCTTGGGCGCGTCGCGGTCACATTCTTGGAGCAGCTGCTCGAGATGCTCGAGGTCGTTGTGGCGGAACACGCGCTTTTCGCACCCCGAATTCTTGATGCCCGCGATCATCGACGCGTGGTTGAGCTCGTCGGAGAAGATGATGCACCCTGGCAGCAGCTTGCCGAGGGTCGACAGCGCTGCCTCGTTCGAGACGTAGCCGGAGGTGAAGAGGAGCGCGGCCTCCTTGCCGTGAAGTGAGGCGAGCTCCGCTTCCAGCTCGACATGATAATGGGTGTTGCCGCTGATGTTTCGGGTCCCGCCCGATCCGGCCCCCACTTCGTTCAACGCCTTTTCCATCGCCGCGACGACGGCCGGGTTCTGGCCCATTCCGAGATAGTCGTTGGAGCACCATACCGTCACGGGCTTGGGGCCGTTGCCGCCGAAGCAGAGCGCGTTGGGGAACGAGCCCTTGTTGCGGACGATGTCGATGAACACGCGGTACCGGCCCTCGGCGTGAAGGCGGTCGATCGCCGATTTGAAGATGCTCTCGTAGTCCATTTTCCGCTCTTGGCGGCCCTTTAACGCCGGTCCCTTGCGAAGGCCATTGCGAACGACTCGCAATTAAATGGCGCGCACGTCCCCGATCCCGTAGCGGGCCAGCGCGCCCAGCGCCGGCGAGCGAGGTTCGGCGGTGAAGATCATCAGCCCGGGCGTCGGCTCGGACGGCCAGGGCTGTCCCTTCGTCAGGAAGGCAACCCGGCGCGCGATTCCAGCCCCCCCGTCGACCCAATCGATGCCCGGGAACGCCGCCTCGAGCTCTTCGCTCAGGAGCGGGAAATGGGTGCAGGCGAGAACGACCGTGTCCATGCCTTGCGCGCCTTGCTGTTCAAACAGCGGCTGCGCGGCGCGGCGGACAGCCTCGACCGAGACCGGCTCCCCGGCGAGCTTGGCTTCGGCAAGGTCGACGAGCTCGGAAGAACCGTGGCGGACCACCGTGCAGCGCGCAGCGAACCGGTCGGCGAGGTCGTCGACATAGGGCTGGCGAATCGTCGCTTCTGTGCCGAGGACTCCGATGATGCCGCTGCGCGTCGTCTCCGCTGCGGGCTTGATCGCCGGAACCGTGCCCACGACCGGGACGTCGAGCGCGGCTCGGACATGGTCGAGCGCGATGGTGCAAGCGGTGTTGCAGGCGATCACGACCAGCCGCGGCCGGAAGCGCTCGACCATTCGGCCGAGAAGGGCCGGGACCCGCGAGGCAATCTCCGCCTCGCTCTTGGTGCCATAGGGGTAGCCCGCATTGTCGGCGACGTAGACGATGGGCGCGTTGGGAAGCAGCGTCCGCGTCGGCTCCAGCACCGACAGCCCGCCGACCCCGGAATCGAAGAAGAGAAGGGGAGCGGCGGCATCCATCACGTCGCATTTGACTGACAGCGAAGTCGCCTGCAACTGTCGGCACGGAAGGGGCCCCTGTGACGACCGACCTGCTATTCGCCTTTGCGGCCGGCTACCTGCTCGGATCGATCCCGTTCGGGCTGATCCTGACCCGGCTCGCCGGCAAGGGCGATGTGCGCAAGGTCGGCTCCGGCAACATCGGCGCGACCAACGTGCTCCGCGCCGGCGGCAAGGGGCTCGCAGCGGCGACGCTCGTCCTCGACACGCTGAAGGGCGCCGCCGCCGTCTGGCTGGCGCAGAGGTTCATGCCGGGCGTACCCGCCGCCGACCAGGCGGCTGCGGCCGGGGCCCTGGTCGGCCATCTTTATCCCGCTTGGCTCAGGTTCCGGGGCGGCAAGGGCGTCGCCACCCTGTTTGGAATCATGCTCGTCCTGTGGCCGACGGGCGCGCTCGTCTACGCGCTTGTCTGGCTTGTCCTGCTGCTGGCGACCCGAATCTCGTCAGTGGCCGGCATCTCGGCGGCCGTCAGCGCGCCGGTCGCCGCCGCCGTCATCGGCAACCAGCCCCAGTTCCCGCTCCTGCTCGGTTTTGCGCTTCTGGTCGTCTGGAAGCACCGCGAGAACATCGCCCGGCTTCGCGCCGGGACCGAAGGCAGGATGGGAAAGGGAGGGACTTGAGTAACGACATTATCGACCGGATCCGGCTGATCCGGTCGCCGTCCATTGGTCCGGTCACCTATCGCCAGCTCATCGCCCGCTTCGGATCGCCCGCGGCCGCGCTGGCGGCGATCCCCGACCTTGCGCGGCGCGGCGGAGGAAGCGCGCCGCGGCTGTTCGGCCGCGACGAGGCCGAACGCGAGCGGGCGCGGGTCGAAAAACTCGGGGCGCGCTACCTGACGCTCGGCCAGGGCCTTTATCCCTCGTTGCTCGTCCAGCTCGACGACGCACCGCCGCTGCTCGTCGCCAAAGGCGATCTCGGGCTTCTCGACCGGCCGTCCGTCGCGATCGTCGGCGCTCGCAACGCCTCGGCGGCGGCCTGCCGATTCGCCCGGAACCTTGCCCACGACCTTGGGCGCGAGGGGCTGGCGGTCGTCTCGGGCCTCGCTCGAGGGATCGATTCGGCGGCGCACGACGGGGCGCTGGAAAGCGGCACGATCGCGGTGATCGCGGGCGGTATCGACGTCTTCTACCCGCCCGAGAACAAGGCGCGGCAAGAAGCGCTGTTCGAACACGGGCTGGTGCTTGCCGAAATGCCGCCTGGGACCGAGCCGAGGGCGCGTCACTTCCCGTACCGCAACCGAATCATCGCCGGCCTCACGCTCGGCACGATCGTGGTCGAGGCGGCGCCGAAGTCCGGTTCGCTGATCACGGCGCGGCTCGCGGCCGAGGCGGGGCGCGAAGTGATGGCGGTGCCCGGCTCCCCGCTCGACCCCAGGGCGCGCGGCTGCAACCAGCTGATCCGCGACGGCGCGACCCTCGTCCAGGATGCTGCCGACGTGGTCGAAGCGGTCGAGCCGGCGAGGCCGCGGGTCGCGACGCCGAGGTCGGCATTTGAGCCTTCCGCCGACAATTTTGATGGCGAGGCGGCGCAGGCCGTCGAAACCCTGCTGGGCCCGTCGCCGGTCCCGGTCGACGAGCTCATCCGCCTGTCCGGGGCGCCGAGCGGGGCGGTGCAGATGGCGCTTCTCGAACTCGACCTCGCCGGCCGGCTCGACCGCCACGCGGGCGGCAGGGTCAGCCTTCGCGCAGCGCCCTGATCTCCGCTCCCATGTTGCGGCGCGCCCGGCTTTCCAGCCGTTCGCGGAAGCCGGGGTCGGGATAAAGCGGATCATTGGCGAGCAGGTTCATCAGGACCAGCGCCCGTCCCTGCCGCCACTCGCCATCGGAAAGATGCAGATATTCGCGGCGGACCGACTCGGCGTAGAGCCGATAGCGGTCGGGGCCGGCGCCCAGGACCGCGAGGTCGATCGAAGCCATCAGCGCGCCGAGGCGGTCGCCAGCATCGACCCGATGTCCCTTCGTCAGCCGGATCAGCCGGGCGACCTCGGCCGTTTCCTCCGCAGGCGCTCCGCATCGCGCCAGCTCCGCCTCGGCGATCTTCGCGCTGCGGTCCTCGTTGTCGGGCCGGCCGGGCTCGTGGATGACCTCGTGCCAGAGGATGGCCCAGCGCAGCAGCCGGCGGTCGCGCTCGCTTAGCCCTGGGACTCCGTCGAGGTCGGCAAGGCATTCATCGAGGTGGCGCTCGTCGTGATAATGGCGGTGCGGCTCGGCATAGGCCGCCCGCGCTCTCAGCTCTGCCTCGACCAAGCATTCGTCATAACCAGGCACCCTGACCACCTAAGGTTGCTGCTGCCGCGAGCAGGATTGTCTCATCGCTTCAAGCTCACGCCTGCGAGATAGCGTTCCGCCCAGGCCACGTCGCTTGCGCTTGGCGCTCGCCGAAAGGCGACCTGGGAGACGTGCATGTCGACCGCACCTGGCATAGCCTTCGCAAAAAAGGTCTCGGGCAATCCTGTCGCCGGATTGAGCGGGCAGTCGACCCGCATTTGCGCAACCTTCGCTCCGGGACGGCGGTAGGCGACCGTCGCGCCGGGACAGGCCTGCTGCAGCCCGTCGAGCATCACCTGCAGGAAGCCATCGGCATCGGCGCGGCGCGCGACTCCGGCGAAGCGCTGGGTTGTCACCATCCGGGTCCACCGTTGAACCGTTTCTCCCTCTGGAACCTGCTCGACGATCGAATTCCCGTCCCGCGCGGCTTCGTAGCCGACGACGAAACCTGCAACCGGAGGGAGGGCGAGGGCCTCCATCGCAATTGCGACAATCAAGATGATCACGGCGTCGCTCCTCCTATAATGCCCAGAAATAGGTTCGGCTTCGAAACGGTCTTCGTCAATGTCGTGCCGCTTGACGAGCAGAATCGCCGCCCCCCACCATCGCGCGTACGTACGTATAGGAATCCGCAGTCTTGAAGCTTGTCGTTGTCGAATCGCCCGCCAAGGCGAAAACCATCGAAAAATATCTGGGGCCGGGGCACAGGGTGCTCGCCTCCTACGGCCACGTGCGCGACCTTCCCGCGAAGGACGGCTCGGTCGACCCGGATCGCGATTTCACGATGGAATGGCAGGTCTCGCCCGACAAGAGCCGCCAGCTCAAGGCGATCATCGAGGAGGCCTCGAAGGCCGACACGCTGGTGCTTGCCACCGACCCCGACCGCGAGGGCGAGGCGATCAGCTGGCACCTCGCCGAGGTGCTGAAGAAGCGCAAGGCGCTTCCGGACAAGGTCGAGCGGGTGGCTTTCAACGCCATCACCAAATCGGCGGTCACCGAGGCGATGGCGCGCCCGCGCGCGCTCGATGCCGACCTGATCGACGCCTACAAGGCGCGCCGGGCGCTCGACTATCTGGTCGGCTTCACTTTATCACCGATCCTTTGGCGAAAGCTTCCGGGCGCCAAGTCGGCGGGGCGAGTCCAGTCGGTCGCGCTTCGCCTGATCGTCGATCGCGAGCGCGAGATCGAGCTTTTCCGGGCGCAGGAATATTGGTCGGTCAGCGCGACGTTCGAGGCGGACGGCCAGCCCTTCACCGCCCGCCTGGTCGAGCTCGATGGAAGGAAGATCGAGCGGCTGACGATCGGCAACCGCGGCGAAGCCGAGCAGGCGAAGGCCGCGGTCGAGGCCGGCCGCTTCACCGTTTCGTCTGCCGAGACCCGCCCGTTCGCGAAGAATCCGCCGCCGCCCTTCACGACCTCGACGCTTCAGCAGGAGGCGGCGCGAAAGCTCGGCTTTGCGGCCAGCCATACGATGCGGGTCGCGCAATCGCTCTACGAGGACGGGCTGATCACCTACATGCGCACCGACGGGATCGACATGGCTCCCGAGGCCGTGAGCGCCGCCCGCCGGGCGATCGCCGAACGCTACGACGCGGGCTACGTCCCCGACCGGCCGAGGCAATATACCAGCAAGGTCAAGAATGCGCAGGAAGCGCACGAGGCGATCCGGCCGACCGATTTCTCGCGCCCGCGCGCCGCCTCGGGCGACCACGCGCGTCTCTACGAGCTGGTCTACAACCGGGCGCTTGCGAGCCAGATGGCTTCGGCGCGGCTGGAGCGGACCACCGTGGAGCTGACCGATGGCTCCGGCCGGGCGGTCCTTCGCGCGACCGGTCAGGCGATGCTCTTTCCCGGCTTCATGGCGCTCTACGACGAAGGCCGCGACGAGAAGGCCGACGACGAGGAAGGCGGGCGCATGCCGGTGCTCCGCGAGGGCGACTCTCCGGCCAAGACTGGCGTCGAGGCGAGCCAGCACTTCACCCAGCCGCCGCCGCGCTTTTCCGAGGCCAGCCTGGTCAAACGGCTCGAGGAACTGGGGATCGGGCGCCCGTCGACCTACGCGTCGATCCTCCAGACGCTCAAGGACCGCGAATATGTGCGGGTCGAGAAGGGGCGGTTCGTGCCGGAAGAGAGCGGGCGGCTGGTCACCGCCTTCCTCGAGCGCTTCTTCGAGCGCTACATCAGCTACGATTATACGGCCGAGCTCGAGGAGGAACTCGACGACGTCTCGGGTGGGCGGCTCGACTGGCAGAAGCTGCTCGGCGAATTCTGGCGCGATTTCCGGCCCAAGGCCGGCGAGGTCATGGAGCAGAAACCCTCGGAGATCACGGCGGCGATCGACGAATTCCTCGCGCCTTGGCTCTATCCGCCCCGAAACGACGGCGCCGACCCCCGGCTTTGCCCGCAGTGCGGCAACGGGCGGCTGTCGCTTCGCGGCGGCCGTTTCGGCGCCTTCATCGCCTGCTCCAACTATCCGGAGTGCAAATATACGCAGCGCTTCGGCCAGGCCGGGGCGGAACTGGAGCAGGGCGACGGTCCGCAGGAACTGGGCAACGGGATCGCGCTCAAGACCGGCCGTTTCGGCCCCTATCTTGAGCGCGACGGCAAAAGGGCGTCGATCCCCAAGGACGTCCCGGCCGACGAAGTGACGACCGAGCTGGCCGAAAAGCTGCTGTCCCTGCCGCGCGAGATCGGTCCGCACCCGGAGACAGGCAAGCCGATCACCGCGTCGATCGGCCGCTATGGCCCGTATCTCGCCCATGACGGCAAATATGCGAAGCTCGGTTCGACCGCCGAGGTGTTCGAAACGGGCATGAACGCGGCGGTCGTCAAGCTCGCCGAAGCCGCGGCGTCGGCGGGGGCTCGCCAGCGCGGCGCGGCCCGCGAGCCGATCGCTGTGCTCGGCGCTCACCCACAGAGCGGCGCGCAGATCAAGGTGATGGCGGGCCGCTACGGCCCCTATGTGACCGACGGATCGACCAATGCGACTCTTTCCAAGGGGACCGAGCCGGCATCAGTCACGCTGGAGCAGGCCGTCCGTCTGATCGACGAGCGCGCGGCCAAGGGCCCGGCGAAGAAGAAGGGTCGGAGAAAGAAGGCCTAGCCGCAGGCGCGGCAGCCGCGGTCCTTGGGAAGCCGGATTCGTCGCCAGTCGAGCTCCAGGCCGTCGAACAGGTACAGGCTTCCGGCCACGTCCTCCCCGATTCCGGCAAGCGCGCGAATCGCGATCAGTGCGCCGAAGCTTCCCACCGTCGCCGACAGCGCGCCGAGGATTCCGGCTTCCGCGCAGGTGTCGCAATCGTCCGCGTCGAAGGCGTCGCCGACGAAACAGCGGTAACACGGCTTGTTCGTCTCCCAGCCGCGGAACAGCCCCACTTGGCCCTGGAACTGCACCGCCGCGGCGGAGACGAGTGGGATTTGCAGCCGGGTCGCTGCGTCACTGACGGTCAGGCGGGTGGCGAAATTGTCGCTTCCGTCGAGCACCAGATCGTGATCGCGGAGCAACTCCTCGACGTTCGCTTCGGTCAATCGCTGCTGCGTCGCTCTTGCCTCGATGTCCGGGTTCAGAGCTATTGCGAACTCGGCCGCGAGCACCGCCTTGGTCTGCCCGATCTGGTCGTCGCGAAAAATCGTCTGGCGTTGCAGGTTCGACCGCTCGACCAGGCCGTCGTCAATGACCGTCAACCGGCCGACGCCCGCCCCAGCGAGCGCGGGGATGGCGGCGCTGCCGATGCCGCCGGCGCCCACGATCGCGACTCGGGAATCCTTCAATCGCCGCTGGCCGACGCCGCCGAGCTGCGGAAGGACGATGTGCCGCGCATAGCGATCGAGCTCCCTATCGGTCAGCTCGCTCACCGGCCGGTGGACCCGAACCCCCCGGACCCTCGCGCCGTTTCAGCAAGCTTGCTCGCCTCGACGAAGTTGGCGCGAAGGACGGGCGCGGGGACAAGCTGCGCGATCCGCTCGCCGCGGCGCACCTCGAACGGCTCCTGGCCGAGGTTGACGAGGATCACCTTCACCTCTCCGCGATAGTCGCTGTCGATGGTTCCGGGCGTGTTGAGGCAGGTGATTCCGTGCCGGATCGCCAGGCCAGAGCGCGGCCGGACCTGCACCTCGTAGCCGTGCGGGATTTCAATCGCGAAACCGGTCGCGAACGCGTGCCGTTCGCCGGGTCCGAGCGTGCGGTCCTCGGCCGAGCTGACGTCAAGCCCGGCCGCGTCCTCGCTCGCGTAGCGCGGCAGCGGCAGGCCTTCTCCATGCGGAAGCCGGAACAGCCGGATTTCGATCATCGAAACTCCTTCGCGATTCGCTCGACTAGGCGCCGGGCGACCTCCTCCTTGCCCATCTCCGGCCAATCCTCCACCCCGTCGCGGGTGACAAGGTGGACGCGGTTGCGCCTGCCGCCCATCACGTCTCCCGAAACGTCGTTGGCGACGATCCAGTCGGCGCCCTTGCCGACCTGCTTGGCGATCGCATTCTCGACCACCCGATCGGTCTCGGCGGCGAAGCCGACCAGCAGGCGCGGGCGGCGAGTGCTGGAGGCAAGGTCGGCGAGGATGTCCGGGTTGGGCAGGAACTTCAGCTTCGGCGGGCCGTCGGATTTCTTGAGCTTGGCCGGCGCGGGTTCGACCCGCCAGTCGGCGACCGCGGCGACCAGCACCGCTGCATCGGCGGGAAGCGCCGCCATGACGGCATCGCGCATTTCAAGCGCGGTCTCGACCTCGACGCGGTCGACGTCCGCCGGGGTCTCGAGGCCGACCGGCCCGGCGACCAGCGTCACCCTCGCGCCGGCTTGGGCAGCCGCGGCAGCGATGGCGAAGCCCTGCCGCCCGGACGAGCGGTTGGCGATTACCCGCACCGGGTCGATCGGCTCGTGGGTCGGCCCGGCGGTGACTAGGATGTGCTTGCCTTTCAGGCTCACTTCAGGAGGTCGCCGAGACTATCCATGATTTCCTCGGGCTCGGGCAGGCGGCCGGGCCCGAATTCGCCGCACGCCATTTCGCCCTCGGCGGGCTCGATAACCCGCACGCCGTCGGCCTTCAGTTGCGCGATGTTGCGTCTGGTCGCCGCATGCTGCCACATGCGAACGTTCATCGCAGGGGCGACGACCACCGGCTTGTCGGTGGCGAGCAGAAGCGTGGTCGCAAGGTCGTCGGCGATCCCCGCCGCCATTTTCGCCAGGAGGTCGGCGGTCGCCGGGCAGACGAGCAGGAAATCGGCCGATCGCGAAAGCTGTATGTGGCCGATCTCGACCTCGTCCTTCAATTCCCAGAGCGAAGTGTAGACCGGGCTTTCGGCGAGCGTGCCGAGGCTCATCGCTGTGACGAAATGCTCGCCGCCGTTGGTCAGCACGGGGGTAACCGCATGGCCGGCCTTTTTCAGCCGGCGGACGAGCTCGAGGCTCTTGTAGGCGGCAATCCCGCCGCCGACGATGAGGAGCACGCGCGCCATCGCTTCAGCCTAGCAGAATTGCGGCCAACGCCGCCACCGCACCGCCGACCAGCGCCGCCAGCGCATAGCCCGACCAGCGGCGATGCTCGATGATGGTGACCTCGGGAAGCGGCGGCGGGGGAGGGGCGGCGCCCGGCGGCGGATAATAGAGGTCGAGGCGGTTGATGAGGTCCGGGATCTTCTTGAAGGCGCGGACCGTCTCTACGATCCGGTCGGCATAATAGGCTTCCGGCCCGAGCTCGGCGCGCATCCATTCGCGAAGGAAGGGTTCGGCCGTCTCCCACATGTTGATGTCGGGATCGAGCCGGGTCGCGACCCCTTCGTTCATCACCATCGATTTCTGCAGCAGCAGCAGGTGGGGCTGGGTCGGCATGTCGAAGTCGCGGGTGATCGCGAACAGGCTTTCGAGCATCCGCCCGACCGAGATGTCCTTGACCGGCAAGCCGCGGATCGGCTCGCCGGCGGCGCGAAGCGCGGTAGCGAACTCGTCGACGCTGTGGTGCGCGGGCACATATTGCGCCTCGAAATGGATTTCCGCGACCCGCCGGTAATCGCCGGTGATCAGGCCGTAGAGGATCTCCGCCAGCCACACCCGCGCGCGGCGGTCGACCCGGCCCATGATCCCGAAGTCGATGGCCGCGATCCGCCCGTCGGGAAGGGCGAACAGATTGCCGTGGTGAAGGTCGGCGTGGAAGAACCCATCGACGATCGCCTGGCGGAGGAAGGCACGGACCAGCGTGGCGGCGAGCTTCTTGCAGTCCTGGCCTTCGGCGATCAGCGCCTCGCGGTCGTCGAGCTTGATCGCGTCCAGCCATTCGAGCGTCAGGACCCGTCGTGCGGTCAGCCGCCAGTCAATTTCCGGCACATAATAGCCGGGCTCGGCGATCATGTTCTCCTTGAGCTCGGAGGCGGAAGCGGCCTCGCGCTGCAGGTCGAGCTCGCGCGCAGTCCATTGCTTGAACTGGGCGACGACCAGCCGCGGCCTCAGCCGTGCCGCCTCCGATCCCATCGTCTCGACCTGGGCAGCCGCCCATTCGTAGGTCTCGATGGCGCGGGCGAACTCCTCCTCGATGCCGGGCCTCAGCACTTTGACCGCGACGTCGCGGCCGTCAGGGGTCACCGCTTTGTGCACCTGCGCGATCGAGGCGGCACCAATCGGCACCGGGTCGAACGAGCGGTAGAGCGTTTCGAGCGGCGCCCCGAACGCCGTCTCGATTGCCTTCCTGATCGCCGGGAAGGGCGCTGGCGGGAGATTGTCCTGGAGCTTGGAAAGATTCTCCGCAGCCGCGATCCCGACCAGGTCGGGCCGGGTCGACAGGGTCTGGCCAAGCTTGATCGCCGGCGGGCCGATTTCCTGCAGCGCGGCGGCATAATCGGGCGTGTCCGGGGTGCGGGTCCCGAAGCGCGCGATCCGGGCGATCCGCCGCACTTCCGGCGGGGTCGCGGGGTCGGCCTCGATCCCGGTCAGGGCGCCGTGGCGGGCGAGGGTTCGCCCCCATTTCATCAGCCGCACAAGGTGGGTGGCAGAGCTGGTCAAGCTAGATCTTCCATCCGGACCAGATGCAGACGAGCCCGCCGAAGACGGTTTCCACCTTCGCCTGTTCGAAGCCTGCTTGCGCGATCATCCGGCGGAACTGCTCCGGCTGGGGGAACCGGCGGATCGATTCTACGAGGTAGCGGTAGCTCTCCTCGTCGCCGGCCACGGCCTTGCCAAGCCGCGGGATGACCTTGTCGGCATAGAGCTCGTACGCATCGGCGAAGCCCGGCCAGTCGCTGGTCGAGAATTCGAGGCAGAAGAAGCGGCCGCCATGCTTCAGGACGCGGTGCGCTTCGCCGAGCGCGGCCGGGATGTCGGTCACGTTCCGGATGCCGAAGGCGATCGTGTAGGCATCGAAGCTCCTGTCCTCGAAGCTCAGCGCTTCCGCATTCTCCTGCTTCCAGGCGAGCCCCTCGAGCCCGCGCGCCTTTGCGCGCTCCATCCCGACCGCGAGCATGTCGGCGTTGATGTCCGCCACCGTGACGAGCGCGCCGCGCCGGGCCATCCGGAAGGCGACGTCGCCGGTTCCGCCCGCCATGTCGAGGATCCGCTCGCCTGGCCGTGGCTTCACGCGCCTGACGAACCGGTCCTTCCACAGCCGGTGCATCCCGCCCGACATCAGGTCGTTCATCAGGTCGTATCGGCGCGCGACCGAGCTGAAGACCTGGCCGACGCGGCGGGTCTTCTCGTCAGGGCTGACCAGCTGGTCGCCGAAATTCACCTGATCGCGCATCGCCGGTCGCCTCTAGCTGGGTGCGGCAACGTTCGCCATATGGCCTTGGGTGCCTGAACTTCCCGAAGTCGAGACAACGGTCCGCGGCCTTGAAAAGGTGCTGTTCGGGCGCCGGATCGCGCGCGTCGAGGCGCGCCGGGCCGATCTTCGCCGCACTTTTCCGGCGGGGCTGGGGCAAAGGCTGACAGGCGCGACCATCACCGGGCTCGGCAGGCGCGGCAAGTTCGGGCTCGTCCACACCGACCGCGGCGACACGCTCGTCTTCCACCTGGGCATGTCGGGCAAATGGCGGGTCGATCCTGCCGATACGGACAGGCACGACCATCTGCTCATCGAGACTGAGGAGGGGCGCGTGCTTTCGCTCAACGACCCGCGGCGCTTCGGTTCAGTCGACCTGGTGCCGACCGAAAGCCTCGAGCGCTGGGGACCGCTCCAGCTCATGGGACCCGAGCCGACCGAGCTCAGCGTCGCCGACCTTCGCTCCAGGCTTCGCGGCCGGACCGCGCCGATCAAGACGCTGTTGCTCGACCAGCGCATCGTCGCTGGCCTTGGCAACATCTATGCCTGCGAGGCCCTGCATCGCTCGGGCATCAACCCGCGAACTGCGGGCGGGCGGCTGTCGAGCGTCCGAGTCGAGCGCCTCGTCGAAGCGATCCGCAAGGTCCTCGGCGAGGCGATCGAGGAGGGCGGCTCGAGCCTGCGCGACTATGCCCGCCCCGACGGCGAGCTCGGCTATTTCTCGGCGCGCTTTGCGGTTTACGATCGCGAGGGCGGGCCCTGCGCGTGCGGAGGGACGGTACGGCGCATCGTGCAGGGCGGGCGCTCGACCTTTTATTGCCCGCGATGTCAGAAGTGAATCGCGGTCACCCCGGCCCGCGAGGCGGGGCAGCATTGACCCGAATCGCCTCCCCCTGTAGGGGAGCGGCCTGATCGGCGCGGGGGCAGGCCTCCGGCGCCGCTTTTGCATCGAATCGAGGAAATCTTTCGAATGGCGAACACGCCGCAAGCCAAGAAGCGAATCCGCCGCAACGCCCGGCGCGCCGGCATCAACCACGCGCGAATCAGCCGGATCCGCACCTTCATCAAGCAGGTCGAGTCGGCGATTTCGGCCGGCAAGAAGAAGGAAGCAGCCGAGGCGCTCAAAATGGCACAGCCGGAGCTTGCTCGCGGAGTCGCGCGGGGAGTCCTGCACAAGAATACGGCGTCGCGGAAATTGTCGCGGCTGTCCAAGCGGGTTGCCGCGCTCGGCTGACAAGCCCTGGCAAAAATCGCTCCTAAATCGGGCCGTCGGACGATCCGGCGGCCCTGATTCGTTGGCGCTGCAAAAAATGCAGGAAATTCCGCGATTCGCACGGTAAGCTAAAAGTTAACGCGTTGGAAAACCGCGATTTATTCGGGTTTTGACGCGTTTCCGGCAATTTCTCCTGTCAAGCCTGTTTATTTCACTTCCGTGAAAAATGAGGTCTTGAAAGCTCGGGCATAGGCTCTCAAAAACGATCTTCCGAGGCGCGAATCCGCGCCGGGGGCAAGAGAGAAAGAGACCGTCGGGCACGCGACTCGGATCGCGGGCAACAGGATCCTTTTGTCTTGCGACCAGGGGCTAGCTGAGGGAGGCGCGAGCCAGTGCAGGGCGGACGGACGGACTCATGCCAGCTTGACGACAGCAGGGTGGCGGCACCACTCGAAGCGGCCTGGGAATCGATCCGCACCGGCCTTCGCCGGGACCTGGGCGTCAGGACCTTCGACGGCTGGCTCAAGCCGGCGGCGCTCGGCCACCTCGACCCGGATTCCGGCACGCTCGAATTGGTCATGCCGAGCCAGTTCATGGCCGATTGGGTGCGCTCGCATTTCGGCGAACGGCTGGCGCTTGCCTGGAAGACGACGCTGCCGATCGTTCGCGATCTTCGGATCGTTGCGGCGGCGGATGCGCCGCGGCCGACCCCGCTCCTGATTCTCGAGGAATCGCCGGCCGCGATCGCTGCGGAGCGGGATCCGGCCGCGCCCAATTTCGACCCGCGCTACCGTTTCGAAAGCTTCGTCGTCGGCAAGGCGAACGAGGTCGCTGCGACCGCGGCCCGAACCCTCGCCACCGCCGAGCAGGTGAGCTTCAACCCGCTGTTCATCCATGGCGGCACCGGGCGCGGCAAGACGCA
>DASTDZ010000144.1:0-7009 GCA_035710105.1 Sphingomicrobium sp.
GTCATTGTCCATCACCAGGCTGACATGCTCGAGGAAGCCCGCGAGATTGTCATATTCCTCCATCGCGCGGGCGAGCTCGGCGAGGTTTTCGAGGCGACCTGCGGCCTCGGCGGTGCGCTCGGCCTGGAGCATCGCGGTGTAACCCGATTCGTCGAGGACGAGGCGCGCGAGCTCGGCGTGCGGCATCTGGTCCGACATGCCGCGCCAGCGGGCGATGTCGGCGACGAAGCGGCCGAGCGGATTGCGGGCGCGAGCCGTGAGCTCGTCGGAATCCAAAAGCGAGGCTGCGGCGATCAGGAGCGGCTGCTGCTGCGCCCGGGCGGCGGCGTGGATCGTCGCTAGCGCCTTGTCGCCGAGCCCGCGTTTGGGCTGGTTGACGATCCGCTCGAACGCCAGATCGTCGGCCGGCTGGTGGATCAGGCGCAAATAAGCGAGCGCGTCGCGGATCTCGGCGCGCTCGTAGAAACGGTAACCCCCGATGATCTGGTACGGCAGGCCGATAGCGATGAACCGTTCCTCGAACTCGCGGGTCTGGAACTGCGCTCGGACGAGGATCGCGCAGTCGGAGAGCGGGCGGCCGCGCGTCTGGGCGCCCTCTATCTCCTCGCCGATCCGGCGCGCTTCTTCCGGCCCGTCCCAGATGCCGACGACGCGCACTTTCTCGCCATCGCCCGCATCGGTCCACAAGGTCTTGCCCAGGCGGCCCGAATTGTTGGCGATCACGCCGTCGGCGGCCGAGAGGATGTGGCTGGTCGACCGGTAATTCTGTTCTAGCCGGATCACGGTCGCGCCGGGAAAGTCGCGGTCGAATTTGAGGATGTTGGCGACCTCGGCCCCGCGCCAGGAATAGATCGACTGGTCGTCGTCGCCGACGCAGCACAAATTGCGCCGCGGTTCGGCGAGCTGCTTGAGCCATTCGTACTGGGCGCTGTTGGTGTCCTGATATTCGTCGACGAGGATGTATTTGAAACGCTCGCGATACTGGCCGAGCACGTCGGCGTTGGCGCGGAAGATGGCGAGCATGTGCAACAGCAGGTCGCCGAAGTCGCAGGCGTTCAGGGTCTTCAGCCGCTCCTGATAGGCGGCGTAGAGCTCGCGGCCGCGCCCTGGGCCGAAGCTTTCCGCCTCGCCCGGATCGACCTGTGAAGGCAGCCAGCCGCGGTTCTTCCAGCGGTCGATCAGCGCGGCGAGCTGGCGCGCAGGCCAGCGTTTCTCGTCGAGCCCCGAAGACTGAATCAGCTGCTTCATCGCGCGCAGCTGGTCGTCGGTGTCGAGAATCGTGAAGTTGGACTTCAGGCCGACGAGTTCGGCATGGGCGCGAAGCATGCGCGCCGCGACGGAGTGGAACGTGCCGAGCCACGGCATGCCTTCGAGCGCCCCGCCGGACAGGGCGGCGACCCGCTCCTTCATCTCGCGCGCCGCCTTGTTGGTGAAGGTGACGGCGAGGATCTGGCTCGGCCAGGCGAGCCGGCTGGCGATCAGATGCGCGAGGCGGGCGGTCAGCGCCGCGGTCTTGCCAGTGCCGGCGCCGGCGAGCACCAGCACCGGCCCTTCGGTGGTCAGCACCGCCTGGCGCTGCGGCGGGTTCAGCCCGTCAAGATAGGGCGGATCGGACAGTGGCGCAGGCGATTCAGGCACTTGGCCGAGGTAGGCCGGAGAGAACGGATCGGCAACAGGCGCGGATGCCGTTTCACGCGATCACAAAAGGTTCCCGCCTTTTGCCCGATATCCCCGTTATCCACAGGCTTGCACCCAAATATTTCGCTTGGCGCGACTCGGAAATGCGAGTCAGGGTCCAAGGGTGATCGGGACGGCGGTCCCTCGCCTCGCCAGGCGGCCGGCAACGGCAGGACGGTGCGGCAGGTGACCAAAGGTCCGATCTCCGCGGCAGGCAGTGGAAGGTTCCTTCGGGTGCTTTTCGAGGCCAGCCGGGACGAGGCGCCGGAAGAGATGATCTTTCGAACGCGCGACGCGGCAGAAGGCGATCTTCGGGTCGTCCGGACGCAAAGCGGGACGCGGTCAGGGTCATCCCAAGAAGGGCCGCGGAACATCGGTCGGCTTTGACCTTCGGGTCAGGCCGGGCGGCGCGAAACAGAAGCGAGGCTTCGGCTGGCGCACTGGAGTAGAGGCCGTTTCGGCTCCTCTCTGAGGGAGCGGATTGATGGGAAGCGACGCCTGAGCTGGTGAGTTGAAGTTCGGAACATGGGTTCCCCTGGGACCCGGTTGCGAGGTTCGACGGATCCTTCGCTCGGCGCAGTGGGGGCTGGCAGCGATGCCGGCCCCCATTTCTTTGGCGCGCCAGGGCCCCCGCCTTGCCCTCATCCCCCTACTCGCATATAGGCGCGCACCGTCCGGCGGGCGCTCTCTTCAGCGGCCGCGGCAGCCCGTCATTTGGCGAGCGCGTACGGTGGACCGGCCGATCCGGCACCGGTGACGCGCTCCTTTGCCATGCGAAAGGCTGTGAAGGGCGCCGTGCCGGCATGGGGCCGTCGCGGCAGTGCATTTGACCAGGTCCGCATGTGAAGGCCCGCCATGGTGGCGGCCACGCGGCAGGCCCGTTTGAAGTTGAAAGAGACAGCGATTTTATGGCCACCACGGCATTTCCGTCCCGCGACGATTTCGCGGCCCTCCTGAACGAGAGCCTTGGAGGCGAGAACGAGACCTTCGAGGGCAAGGTCGTAAAGGGCATCGTCACGGCCATCGAGAACGATCTGGCGGTAATCGACGTCGGGCTGAAATCGGAAGGCCGTGTGCCGCTGCGCGAGTTCGCAGCCCCGGGCCAGAAGGCCGAGCTCAAGGTCGGCGACGAGGTCGAGGTCTTCGTCGACCGGGTCGAGAACTCAGCCGGCGAAGCGATGCTGTCGCGCGACCGCGCGCGCCGCGAAGCCGCCTGGGACAAGCTCGAGAAGGAATATGAGGCCGGCAACCGGGTCGAGGGCGTGATCTTCGGCCGCGTCAAGGGCGGCTTCACCGTTGACCTCGGCGGCGCCGTCGCCTTCCTCCCCGGGAGCCAGGTCGACATCCGCCCGGTCCGCGATGTCGGACCGCTGATGGACATGCCGCAGCCGTTCCAGATCCTGAAGATGGACCGCCGCCGCGGCAATATCGTCGTTTCGCGCCGGGCAATCCTCGAGGAGACCCGCGCCGAGCAAAGGAGCGGCCTCATCCAGAGCCTCGCCGAAGGCCAGGTGGTCGACGGGGTCGTCAAGAACATCACAGATTATGGCGCGTTCGTCGACTTGGGCGGAATCGACGGGCTGCTCCATGTCACCGACATTTCCTACAAGCGGGTCAATCATCCGTCCGAGGTTCTGAACATCGGCGACGCGGTGAAGGTGCAGATCATCCGCATCAATCGCGAGACGCAGCGCATCAGCCTCGGCATGAAACAGCTCGAGGCCGACCCGTGGGAGGGCGCGGCCGCCAAATATCCGGTCGACGGCGTGTTCCGCGGCCGGGTCACCAACATCACCGAATATGGCGCCTTCGTCGAGCTTGAGCCCGGCATCGAGGGACTGGTCCACGTCTCCGAGATGAGCTGGACCAAGAAGAACGTCCACCCGGGCAAGATCGTCAGCACCAGCCAGGAAGTCGACGTCAAGGTGCTCGAGGTCGACGAGGAGAAGCGCCGGATTTCGCTTGGCCTCAAGCAGGCCCAGGCGAACCCGTGGGCGGAATTCGCCGAGAAGCACCCGGTCGGAAGCCAGGTCGAGGGCGAGGTCAAGAACGCGACCGAGTTCGGCCTGTTCATCGGCCTTCCGGGCGACGTCGACGGAATGGTTCACATGTCGGACATCGCCTGGGGCGTTTCGGGCGAAGAGGCGCTGGCGCTCCATCACAAGGGCGAGACGGTCAAGGCTGTCGTGCTCGACGTCGATGTCGAGAAAGAGCGCATCAGCCTCGGCATGAAGCAGCTCGAACGCGGCGGAGTCGGCGGAATTACCGCGGCCGCGGGCTCGGTCAAGAAAGGCGACGTCGTCACCGTTACCGTCCTCGACGTCAAGGACGGCGGGCTCGACGTCCAGGTCGGCGACGACGGACCGACCGGCTTCGCCAAGCGCACCGATCTCGGTCGCGACCGCGACGAGCAGCGCCCCGAGCGCTTCCAGGTCGGCCAGAAGTTCGACGCCATGGTCATTGGCTTCGACCGCTCGAAGAAGCCGAACTTCTCGGTCAAGGCGCTGCAGATCGCCGAAGAGAAGCAGGCCGTCGCCCAATACGGCTCGTCCGACAGCGGCGCGTCGCTCGGCGACATCCTCGGCCAGGCCCTGAAAGAAGCGCAGACCGCGAAGAAGGCCAAGGATTCCGGCGAGGCCGAGGAGCCGGCGAAGGCCAAGACCAAAAAGGCGAAGGAACCCGCCGCCTCCGAAGAGCCGGCCGAGGAGCCGGCGAAAGCCAAGGCGAAAAAGCCGGCCAAGAAAAAGAAGTGAGGTTGCATGGGCTTGCGCGGTCGGGACTTTCCTGACAGCGTGAGCCCAGCCTTTCGGGGGGAAGGGCCAAGCCGAATTCACGGGGACTCGCCAATGATTCGTTCCGAACTGGTCCAGAAACTGTGCCAGGATTTCCCCGACCTCACGCAGCGTGAGGTCGAAAGCGTCGTCAGCGCGGTGTTCGATTCGATCACCGACCAGCTTGCCCAGGGCGGCCGTGTCGAGCTTCGCGGCTTCGGCGCCTTTTCGACCCGCAAGCGGGACGCGCGCGTCGGCCGTAACCCGCGGACCGGCGAGTCCGTGCAGGTCAACGCCAAGCGCGTTCCCTATTTCAAGCCCGGCAAGGAAATGCGCGAGCGGCTCAACCTGCAGGAAGCCA
This sequence comes from Sphingomicrobium sp., assembly GCA_035710105.1. Lineage (GTDB taxonomy): Bacteria > Pseudomonadota > Alphaproteobacteria > Sphingomonadales > Sphingomonadaceae > Sphingomicrobium. The sequence goes on from DASTDZ010000144.1 coordinate 4,810, forward strand.
CGAGCGAGTTATGATCGCCCGGCTGCGTTTCGCGGACGTGGCGGAACGGTAGACGCTGGGGACTTAAAATCCTCTTCCCGTGAGGGAGTGCGGGTTCAAATCCCGCCGTCCGCACCAGCATTCAAGCCAGGGCAATCCCAGGGGATTGTCAGCTTTAATGCTCAATCCCAGGGAATGCCCCCACTCTTCCAACTTCGCCGTGGGCAAGCCCCTCGTCCCGCTACGGGACGCGTGGAGCAATCGCTCCAAATCGGATGTTGAACATGGTTAAATGGTCGTTAAGACTTTTCCCATGGCTCACGCCCGCGCCGCGATTGCGATGGATCCGCGCCAGTTCGGCCGCGGCCCCTTGCGCCAGCTCGACCTCGCCGTTGCGCCGAACCCCGCCCTGCCCGACGACCTGCGGCTGTTCGCCGCGACCTTCGCTGCCGGTTTCCTGTTCGTTTCGATCCTGATTGCCTGACTTGCGCTCGCGCGCTCCTGCTCAATCGCAGGCCAGGTGAAGCTTCCACCCCAGCCAGGCGGCCACGACGCTCGCAACCGCGACGATCAGCAGGCTGTCGGCAACCGTGACCTCGAAGAAGCCGATCGCCGCGGCGAGGATGAGTGTCGCTGCGACCATGAAACCCGAATTGACGATGTTGTTCGCGGCGATGGTTCGGGCGGTCTCCGACTTCGGCACGGTCGTGGTGAGGAAGGCGTAGAGCGGGACGACGAACATGCCTCCGGCGACCGCGACTCCGAGCAGGTCGACGACCACCAGCCAGCTGTTGGGAACGGTGAGGAAGGTCTGGATGTCGTGGAGCTCGCCGCCGTGCGCCGGCCAGTTTCGGACCCGGCGGAACAGGTCGAGGACGAAGACGCCCATGAACAATGCCGAGACCGGCGAATAGCGGGCCGAGACCTGCCCCTTCAGCAGCCAGTTGACGAACACCGAGCCGACCGCGACCCCGATCGAGAAGATGGCGAGGAACAAGGTCGCCACCGTCTGGTCGGAGCCGAGGCTGTTCTTGACCAGCGGCGGGAATTGCGCGGCCAGCACCGCGCCCATCGACCAGAAGAAGCTGATCGCGAGGATCGCCAGGAACAGGCGGCGCACGTGCAGGGTCGCGCTCACCAGGGTGATCGAGGCGCGGATAATGTGCCAGTCCATCCCGCGCTTCGGAAAGCCGGGAATCTCGGGCTCCTGGGATGGCGGCGCCGGCGGCACCATTCCGCCCGCCACCCGGCCGGCCAGCGCGACGAGAAGCACGGCGAGCGCCGCCCATTCGGCGTGGAAGCTGCCGTCGGCCCGTTCCATCACCAGTAACCCGCCGATGATCGTCCCGCCGAGGATGGCGATGTAGGTGCCGGCCTCGACTAGGCCGGTGCCGCCCAGCACCTCTTCGCGCTCCAGATGCTGGGGAAGGATCGCGTATTTGATCGGCCCGAAGAAGGTCGAGTGCACGCCCATCGCGAACAAGGCGGCGAGCAGCATCGGGATGTTGTGGAGCAGCAGCCCTGTGGCGCCGACCAGCATGATCAGGATCTCCGCGGTCTTCACGATGCGGACGATCTTCGCCTTGTCGTTGGCGTCGGCGAGCTGGCCGGCGAGCGCCGACAGCAGGAAAAAAGGAAGGATGAACAGGCCGCCGGCGATAGCGCTGAACGTCGCCTCCTGTTCGGCGTCGCGGTAGATGCCGTAGATCACCAGCATCACCATCGCCGTGCGGAACAGATTGTCGTTGAACGCCCCTAGGAACTGAGTGACGAAAATCGGCAGGAAGCGCCGCGTGCGTAAGAGGTGTGCGCTGTCCTGCATGGTCCGTCGGCTTTCCTGATAGCGCTATTGCCACTGCCCGCAAGCGGCGCTTTTTTGACTCTGTGCAACCGGCGCTGCTTGCACTAGCGATTGGCGCGATGTTGACGCTGCCCAACCTGCTAACGCTGTCTCGGATCCTGGCGGTGCCGATTCTGGTGTTCTTGCTTTGGCGGCCGACCCCGATCGACTACGCCATCACATTCGTCCTCTACTGCGTCGTTGGAATCACCGATTATTTCGACGGTTACCTGGCTCGCGCGCAGGGGCGCATTTCCCGGCTTGGCCAATTCCTCGACCCGATCGCCGACAAGATCATGGTCGCCGCGGTCATCGTGATGTTGATTGCAAGCCGGAAAATGTCTGGCGAACCCGTCATCCACGGCCTGCATATTATTCCGG
>DASTDZ010000145.1:0-22642 GCA_035710105.1 Sphingomicrobium sp.
CGCTCCGCGGGCCTGGTCAGCTGGCTTTCGGTCGCCTTGCTGATCGGCGCGACGGTGGCGCTGGTCGGCGCTCCGTCCAATGCCGGGGTGCTGTTCGGCGGTCTGATCGCCGCCGACGGCTTCGCCTCGTTCGGCAAGGCGATCATCTTTCCTTCCGCGGCGATCGCCATCCTGATGGCGCACGGCTGGTTCGAGCGCGGGACCGAGCACGGCAGCGAATATCCGGTGCTGATCCTGTTCAGCGCGGTCGGCATGGCGGTGATGGTCTCGGCCACCAACCTGATGTCGCTCTACGTCGGGCTCGAGCTGCAGAGCCTGTCTGCCTACGTACTCGCTTCCTACCGGCGGATGGACGACCGCTCGGCCGAGGCCGGCCTCAAATATTTCGTGCTCGGAGCGCTCGCCAGCGGCATCCTGCTCTACGGGATTTCGCTGCTTTACGGCTTCACCGGAACGATGAGCTTCGCCGGCCTGTCGGCCGCCTTCGCGCGCGAAGGCGTGCAGTCCCTGGGCCTGCTGTTCGGGCTCGTCTTCGTGCTGGCCGGAATCGCCTTCAAGGCGAGCGCCGTGCCGTTCCACATGTGGACCCCCGACGTCTACGAAGGCGCGCCGACGCCGGTCACTGCCTTCTTCGCTACCGCGCCCAAGGCGGCGGCAATCCTGATGGGCGTGCGCGTCTGCCTCGAGGGCCTGGGCCCCGCGATCGACGCCTGGCGGCAGATCGTCATCTTCGCCGCGCTCGCCTCCATCTTCCTCGGCGCGGTCGCCGCCTGGGGCCAGACCAACATCAAGCGGCTGCTCGCTTACTCGTCGATCAACAATGTCGGCTTCGCGCTGATCGGCCTTGCCGCGGGGGGAATTACCGGCGCCTCGTCGGTCCTGTTCTACATGGCCGTCTATGTCGTGATGACCATCGGCGCCTTCCTGTGCGTGCTGTGGATGCGCGATTCCGACGGCAACCCGGTCGAGGACCTCGCCAGCCTGTCGGGCCTGTCGCAGACCCGGCCCGCCTTTGCCGCCGCCTTCGCCATCTTCATGTTCAGCCTCGCCGGTATCCCGCCTTTGTTCGGCTTCTGGGCGAAGCTGGTCGTGTTCAATGCCGCGGTCGAGGCGGGGCTGATCGCGCTCGCGGTCGCCGGGATCGTCGGCACCGTGGTCGGCGCCTATTATTATCTGAAGGTCGTCAAGATCATGTACATGGACGATCCCGCTGCGCCTTACGCGCGGCTCGGCCGACCGGTCGAAGGGCTGCTGATGTTCCTGGCGGCGCTGATCGTCTCTCCGGTCGGCTATCTGCTCATCGGCCCGCTCGGCAGCCTCACGGACCGGGCCGCGGGGGCGCTCTTCTGAGCCGAATCCGGATCGTCGAGCGCACCGGCTCGACCAACGCGGACTTGCTTGCCGACATGTCCGCGAGCGAAGGCGACTGGCTCGTCGCGCTCGACCAGAGCGCGGGCAAGGGCCGCCAGGGGCGCAGCTGGGAAACGAAGGCTGGCAATTTCTTCGGCAGCACGATCGTCAGGCTGGCCAAGGGCGACCCGCCCGCCCAGTCGCTGGCGCTCGCGGCGGGGCTGGCGCTGATCGAGGCCGTGGACGCAGCCGCGCCTGGCCTCAACCTCATCCTCAAATGGCCCAATGACCTGCTGCTCGATGGCGCGAAGCTCGCCGGGGTGCTGCTCGAACGACAGGGTGACCGGGTCGTCGCCGGGTTCGGGATCAACCTCGCCGCCGCGCCCGACATTCCCGGCCGGCCAACGGCGCACCTCGGCGGGCGGATCTCGCCGCAGGCCTTCGCGCCGTTGCTCGCGGCAAGCGTCGCGCGCCTGCTTGCCTTGTGGCGCTCGAGCGGCCGCGAGGCCTTCGCCCAGGCCTGGCTCGCAAGGGCGCACCCGATTGGCACGGCGTTGAGCGTCCATGGGCAGGACTCGCAGACGATCCATGGCCGCTTCGACGGGATCGAGCCGGATGGAACACTCCGCCTGCGCTTGGCGGACGGCAGCGTCCGTGCCATTCACGCCGCCGACGTGACCCTGGGATAAGCCCATGCTTCTCGCCATCGATGCCGGAAACACCAACATCGTCTTCGCCCTGGTCGACGACGGCACCATCCGCGCGCGCTGGCGGATAGCGACCGACCCAAGGCGAACCGCCGACCAATATTCGGTCTGGCTCTACCAGCTGCTGGAGCTGGAGGGCCTCTCCAGGGTCGATGTCGACGCGGTGATCATCGGGACCGTCGTCCCGCGCGCCACCCACAATTTGCAGGTACTCGCCAGCAAATATTTCGGGGTGGAAGCGCTGGTCGCGGGGCAGGGCGAGGCGAGCTGGCCGATCGTTCTTGACGTCGATGAGCCGCACAATGTCGGCGCCGACCGGGCGCTGAACGCGATCGCCGCCCATTCGAAGTTCCCGGGCGACCTCGTCGTCGTCGACTTCGGAACTGCAACCACCTTCGACGTCGTCGGCTCGGACGGCGCCTATCGCGGCGGGATTATAGCGCCCGGGATCAACCTGTCGATCGACGCCTTGGTCAACGCGGCGGCGAAGCTACCGCGCATCGCGATCGAGGCGCCGGAGGACGACAGCGTCGTCGGCCGGACGACCGAAAGCCAGATGCTGATCGGCATCTACTGGGGCTATGTGGCGATGATGGAAGGGCTGATCGAGCGGCTGAAGAAGGAGATCGGGCGGCCGGTCACGGTGATCGGCACCGGCGGGCTCGCGGCCCTGTTCCAGGAGCGGACGAAGCTGTTCGACGCGGTTGAGCCCGATTTGACGATCCAGGGGTTGAGCCTGCTGTATCAAGGGCTTGTGGCGGGCGAATGATTCCAGGCGAAGAACTGCTGTTCTGCGCGCTCGGCGGATCGGGCGAGATCGGCATGAACGTCAATCTCTACGGCTGCCGAGGCCAGTGGCTGATGGTCGACCTCGGCCTCACCTTCGCCGACACGCAATATCCCGGGATCGACCTCATCCTCCCGGAGCTGGAGTTCATCGAGAAGCAGCAGGAACGGCTCGCTGGGATCATCCTCACCCACGGCCATGAGGATCATATCGGCGCGCTCCCCTATCTTGCCGAGGATTTGAAGGTCCCGCTCTACGCGACCCCCTTCACCGCCGGACTCATTGCCGGCAAGCTCGAGGAGGAGGGGCTGACCGGCCACGTGCCGCTACACATCGTCGACCGCGAAGGCGCGGTGGAATTGGGGCCGTTCAAGGTGCGCTACGTCGCGCTCGCCCATTCGATCCCGGAAGGGAATGGCGTGCTGATCGAAACGCCGTTCGGCCGCATCTTCCACACCGGCGACTGGAAGATCGACGAGACCCCCGTTCTCGGTGAGCCGTCGAGCGACGAGACTCTCCGCCAGATCGGCGACGGAGGCGTGCTCGCGCTCGTGTGCGATTCGACCAACGTTTTCCAGGAAGAGCCGTCGGGATCGGAAGCGGGCGTCCGGCTCGGGCTCGACGAGGAAGTGGCGAAAGCGAAGGGGCGGGTGCTGATCACTACGTTCGCGTCCAACGCTGCCCGCCTGAAGACCATCGGCGAGGTCGCGATCGACACCGGGCGGCAGGTCTGCATCGCCGGCCGCTCGCTGGAGCGGATCCTCAACGTTGCGCAGGCGACCGGCTATCTGCTTGATTTCCCGCCACGTATCGCGTTCGACGAGGCGATGCGGCTGCCGCGCCGCGAAGTGCTGATCATCGCCACTGGCGGGCAGGGCGAGCCGCGGGCAGCGCTCGGGCGGATCGCGAGCGGCAACCACGAGCTCAAGCTTACCGAAGGCGACACGGTGATCTTCTCGTCAAAGATCATCCCGGGCAACGAGATCGCCATCGGCCGAATCATGAACGCCTTGTCCGATCTCGGCGTGCTCACGGTCACCGAGAAGCAGGCGCACGTGCACGTGTCCGGCCACCCGGGGCGCCCCGAGCTTGCCGCCATGTACGACTGGATTCGGCCGCAGATCGTCGTCCCGGTCCATGGCGAGGCCCGCCACCTGGCCGAGCAGGCGCGCTTCGCGCTCGCCCATGGAGTCCCCAAGGCCGTCGTCCAGAAGAATGGCGACGTCATCCGCCTCGCCCCGGGCGAGCCGGAGAAGGTCGACGAGATCCGCGTCGGCCGGCTGGTCTTGGACGGCGACGTCATCCTGCCAGCGGACGGCGCAACGGTGACCGAGCGCCGCCGGATCAGCGTCGGCGGGCTCGTTACCGTCGCGCTTCCGGTCGGGCCCGACGGCAAGCTCGCCGGAACCCCGCACGTGCGGCCGTTCGGTGTGCCTGTCGAGGAAGACCGCGACGACTTCATCGCCGACGCGATCGATTCGGCGACCCGCGCCTTCGACCCTTCGGCCGACGAAGAGAAGATGCGCGAGGGCGTCCGTCTGGCGGTGCGGCGCTGCGCGACCGCCTGGACCGGCAAGAAGCCGATCGTCGAGGTCATGGTGCTTAAGGTCGCGCCCGCATGAAGTGGACGTCGATCCTCGCCATCTATTTCCTGTTCTTCATCGCTTCCGCCTTCATCCTCCTGCCGTTCGGCGTGAAGACCGACGAGGAAGTCGGCAACCCGCTGGTCCCGGGCCAGGTGGAAAGCGCACCGCACCGGTTCAGTCTCGGCCGGCACCTGCTCCTCGCCGCGCTCGTCGCGGCGGGCCTGTTCGCGCTTTATTATGCGAACTGGACGTTCGGCTGGATCACGGCCGACGATCTGGACTTCTATCGCTGAGCAATCAGCGCCTGCGGTCGATCGCGTCGGCCAGCGCCGCGTAGAGCTTGCCCATGTCCGACGACATCAGGGTCACCGCGATCATCCCGCCGTCGCGCTCGGCTAGCACCCGCCGAAGCATCGCCTCGAAATCATGGACGTAGCGGTTGACCGACTGCTGGAACTCGCGGTCGGATTCGTAATGGGCGCGGATCGAGCGCGTCTCGCTGCCGCCGATCAGCCGCGCTGCCCGCCTTGTGAACACGCCGCGATTGCCCCTGAGGTAGGATTCCCACGCCTTTTCATCGACTTCGTCGGACAGGATCTTGCCGACGTCGATCGAGGCCGAGTGCATCGAATCCATGAGCAGCGCGACCCGCCGCGCGAAGGCCTCGCTGTCGGCCTCGCGGCGCGCAGAATCCTGCTCCTCGACATGCTTCTCGAGCGCCGTGGCGCTTTGCCCGAGAGCGAGCATCTGCTGGGTCAGCCGGTCGGTCGCCGAGCGGGCCGAGTCCACCGCCCGCGCCGCCACCGATTCGACCTCGCGTAGCCGCTCCTCGACGCTTTCGCGGATCACCTTCTCCAGTGCCTCGCGCGTGGCCTCGCTGAAGCCCTCGGCGCTCTCGGGGATGACCGCACCGATCGCCTCGCGGGCGCGCTGGGCGGCGTGCGCGGCGGCCTCGCGAACCTGGACCATGGCCTGGACCAGCGCCGGGCCGGTTTCGTTGCTGAGCTCGGCGGCCTCCGCCTTCGCCTGGGCAATCGCAGAGGCCAGCGCCGCCAGTTTCTCTTCCGCATTGCCGGCGCCTTCGTCGAGCGTTCCCAGCAGTGCGCTCAGCCGGTCCTGCTGCCCGGCGATCGCCTCGCCGGTCGCTGCCAGCCGGTCGCTCGCCTCGACCGCCGCCTCGCGGACCCATTCGACCTCGGGCCGGATGGCGCGGGTCGTCTGGACGAGGTGGTCGGTCTGCGCGTTGGTCTCCTCGAGCGCCTGGCCGAGCTGTGCGCGGACGATCCCCGACAAGCTCTCGACGCTCGAGCGGAGCGCATCGGTCCGTTCGGCGAGGCTGTCGATCGATTGGTGCTGTGCGCCCGCCTGCTCGCCGAGCGCCTCGAGCTCGGCCCGCGAGCGTCCGAGCGCCTCGAGGAACCGGCCGGCGCGTTCGTCGCCCGCCTCGGCGAGCATTGCGAACCTCTGGTCGAGCTCGCCGAGCGCCCGGTCGATCTCCGCGACCATGTGCTGCGACGCGCGCTCCTGCTCGGCGACTCGCCCCGACAGCGAATCGAGCGCGGAATTGGCCGAGCTGACGTTCGTGCCCAGCGCTTCGGCCGCCTCGACTCCGGCGCGGCCGATCCCGGCCTCGGCCTGCTCGACAAGCGCGCTGATCGCCTGCGAATGGGCGTCGATCCCGGCGCGGATCTCGTCGAGGCTTATGGCGGTCCGGTCGAGCAGCGAATCGACCGCGGACGTGAAGTTGGATTCCGCCTCTCCAACGCGTGCCGCCGCCGCCGCTCCGGCGCTTTCGATGTGCGTGAGGTGCGCGACCAGCCGCTGCGCAGCCGAGGAGACAATCTCGTCCGCCTCGCGGGTGCGCTCGCTCAGCGCGGCGACCTGCTGGTCGAGCTCGGCTGTGCGGCTTGCGGTCTCGCTTGCGGCGCCGCGAAGCTGCTCGGAGATCGCGCGCGCATGCTCCTCGGCCCGCGGTAGGTCGTCGAGAAGGACGGCGATGTCGGTCCGAGCCAGTTCCGCCGCCCGGTCGAGCGCCTGGCCGTGATGGAGGAGCTTCTCAGCGCTCGAATCGAACTCGCGCGTGATGCCGCCCAGCTTGCCTGTCGCCTCGTCGCCGAGCTGCATCAGGTGCTGGCTGATCATCGTCAGCTCCGCGCGGCTGTCGCTGATGCGCTGCGACAGGACCTCGAGCAGTGCTTCCAGGCTCCGCGCCTCTGTGCGCATGGTGATGACCGAGCGCGTGAACTTCTCCGCCTCCCGGCGCCGGGTCCGGCCGAACATCAGCCAGGCGAGCCCGAGCAGCGCCAGCGGGCCGGTCGCGATCGCCACCCATTCGGCGATCGCCGGCGAGTTCAGCGGCGCGTCGGCCAGCGCGCGGCCCGCCGACCAGGCGGTGTAGGCGGTCCACAGAATCGCCAGCAGGATCAGCGCGGTGGCGAGCACCACCCGCCCGCCCGGAGTCGCGGGCTCGGCCTCGGCTCGAGCTTCGTCCCATTGGACCGGGTCGAACCCGAGCGTTGCGGAGGGGTCTTCGGCCGCGGCAGCCGGGATCTCCGGCTCGGGCTGGCCGGCGGGAACGGCGGTCGGGCGGCTGACGGTCATGGCGCAGGCAGTTTACCATCTTTGTCTGGCGGCGAAAGCGATTAGAACGGGCAGCCGCGCGCGCTCGCGCGACGACTGCGTAAAAAGGGGGGAAGCAATGGCGCTCGGCGCCCTGATCGCAGCCTATATGGAAGACGACTCGGGCTCGCTCCGGGCACTCTTGCCGATGGCCGGGCGGACGCTGCTCGAATATCAGGTGCGGTGCGCCGCGGCGGCCGGCGCGGCGCCGATCGTCGTCGTCGTCGACCGTATCCCGATCGCCCTCAACCAGGTCCTCGAGCGGCTGCAGCAGGACGGCCTGCCGGTGGTGACGGTCGGCGACGCCGCCGAGGCGGCGAGTCGATTCGAGGCGGGGGAGATGGTGCTGCTCGTCGCCGACGGGGTCGCGCCGACTCCCGACCTGCTCGCCGGATTGGCCGAGGAGGCCGAGGCCGTGGTCGTCACCGTCCCCGATGACGCGGCGCACGAACGGTTCGAGCGGATCGATGCGCTGAGCCGCTGGTCAGGGGTGGCGCTGGTCGATTCACAGGTGATCGGCTCGACCGCGGCCATTCTCGGCGACTGGGACCTGCAATCGACCCTGCTTCGCCGAAGCCTGCAGGCTGGCGCAAGGACCGCGCCCGCAGCGCCCGGAGTCGGCGAGCCGCTGCTTGCGCAGACGGCAGACGACCTCGCCGGGCTCGAGCGGCACCTGATCGTCACCTCGCGTGGCTCGCGCCGCGATTGGGCCAGCCGCTTCGCTCTGCCGCTCGTCGAGGAATTCGCCACCGAACGGCTGCTCGAAACGCGGGTCAGCCCGGGCGCGCTTGTCCAGCTGGCGCTGCTCCTTACGCTTGGCGGCGCTCTTGCCTTCGCTTCGGGATGGCTGGTTACGGGCCTCGCGCTGCTGGTGCTTTCGACCCCGCTCGACCTTATCGCCCGCCGCCTTGCCGCCCTGCGGCTCAAGCCGATGTCGCCGCGGTCCTTGAGCCGCCGGTTGCTTTGGCCCGCCGCGGGCCTGGCGCTGGCCGCGCTGGGCTGGTGGCAGTCTGGGCACGGGGGCGGTTGGGGCGCCTTGTTCGCAGCATTGACCACGGCCGCGTTCGCCGAAGCCGCTCGCGTCGAGCGCGGCAGTCTCGACCTGCCTGGCGGAATCTGGCTGTTCTCGCGCCGCAACGCGATCCTAGCCGCCGTGCCCTTCGCGATCTTCGGCGCCTGGACGTCCCTGCTGGTCGCGGCCGCGCTCTACGCGGCGGCCAGCTTCTTCTATCTCCAGCACGTCAACCACCGCGTCGGAATCGAGTTGACCACGCGTTAACCCCAATCCGATAAACGGGCAGGGATGGTGCCTGTAGAGTGGCCGATCGCAGCCCCCGCCGCAGACGGAGGGCGAGTTCCCGCGCGCGCCGCGGGAGGCGCCCGCTTGCGCACCGCGCGCGCCGATTTCTTCCTCGATCCCAGTGAGCGGCTGACCGAGCAGGAACGGGCGCTGATGACCGCCATGCTGACCGACCTCGTCGGCATGCTCGCAGACGAGTTCGTCGCGCTGATGGCGGATTCGGAGCCGGCCAACGACGAGGGCGAGCGGCTGGTCGACCGGCTGTGGGCGGCCGGGCTTCTCGACATCGCCGAGCTCGTCCAGCTCCTCCTTCACCGCGCCGAAGAAGAGCGGCTGGTTGCCGCACTTCGCGCCGGCCGTCCCGCCGCGAAGACCCGTTTCCTCCAGTCGCTCGTCAGCGACCCGGACGCCGACGTGTCGGCGGCGGCGATGGCGCTGATCCTCGCCCGCGGCCGGCGGCGCGACCGATTCGACGGGCCGAGGATCGCCTTCGACGACCTTCCTGCCGAAACGGCGGTCGCGCTCGTCAGCGCGATTGCCGCGGCTCTACGCGACACGCTCGCCCGGCGCATCGGCGAGCGCGCGGCCGACGAGCGCCTGTCGGAAGCCGCTCGGGCTCTGCTTGCGGGTCACGACGAGGGCAACCGGCTCGACGCGCGGCTGTTCGCGCTGGTGCACGCGCTGGACAATGCGGGGAAGCTCGACGACGCATTGCTCCGCTCTGCGCTCGCCGAAGCGGAAATCTCGCTGCTGTGCGAAATGCTTGCGCGCAGGGGCGGAATCACGTTCGATTCGGCCTGGGCGCACTTGACCGGGGGACCCGGCAAGGTCGCATTGCTGCTGCGGCTTGCAGGCCTAACACGCGACCTCGCCGGCGAGATTGTCGCGGCCCTTGCCGAGATTGTCGGGACCGATGCCGAGCGGGAAATCCAGGCGTTCGATACGCTCGCCGACGACGCTGTCGAGGATCTGCGAAGCTGGCTTCGGCTGAATCCCATCTATCGCGACGCGATCGGCGCACTGGGATCGGGACGTGGCTAGCGCTCCCTCCGAGCCGCGGCCGATCCTGGGCCGGGTGGACAGCGCCGGGCGGCTCGTCGCCGCCGATCCGGAGCTCGAGCGGCTGCAGGTCGAAGCCGGATCGAAGCTCGGCGGCTCGCTCGCTCTTCCGCAGCTGGCGGCCGTGGTCCGCGTCGCCCAGCGCCTCCGCATCCCGCTCGCGCGACGGGTGCTCGCGGCGGGCCGCGACCAGGACGTGGACATGTGGGTCCGTGCCGTGCCCGAGGACGGCGAGGTTGCGATCAGCATCGAGCAATGGAGCGCCCGGCCCGCATCGCCGCCGCGGCTGGCCTCGATGGCCGCGGTCGAGCATGAGCAGCTCGCCGCGACTCCGCTCGGCTGGTCGGTCGACGAACAGCTGCGGATTGTCTCACTTGCGCCCACGCTCGCCGAGCGGCTTTCGGTCGATCCGGCCGCCGCGGCGGGTCAGCCGCTGACCAAATTCCTCAAGCTCGAGGAGGATGAGCAGGGCGAAATGCCGTTGCTTGCGGCGCTTGCCTCGCGGTCGGGATTTTCCGGCCAGCGCTGCGTCACCCGCGCTGACGGCCGCCAGCAGCTCGTTCTGAGCGGCGAGGTTGCGCTCGGCCCCGGCGGGTCCTTCGCGGGCTTCGAAGGGTCCGCGGCCGCCGAGCAAGCCGAGGAGCCCAGGCCACCGCTGGTCGACCCATCGCTCCACACGGCGCTTCGGGCGCCGCTCACCAATATCATCCGCTCTGCCGAGGAAATGGTTGATCATCCGGGCCGCGACGAGCGCGACGAATATGCGGCCTATGCCGCCGACATTGCCACTGCGGCGCGCCACCTCTTGTCCGTGATCCGCTCCCTGGGCGAGGAGGCGCATGGCGGCGGCGAGCAGCCGGTCGATCTTTCCGAGCTCACCCGCGAAGCGGTCGCGCTGGTCGAACCGGAGGCCGGCGAACGCGGGATCGCCATCGCCGTGCAACCCGCCGGCGAGGTCTTCGCTCGTGCGGAACCGCGAAGCGTCATCCAGATCCTCGTCAACCTGCTGGGCAATGCAGTCCGCCACACACGCGAGCAGACCGCGGTGACCGTGTCGTTCGAGAAGGCCGGCGGCTCCGTCCTTGTCCATGTCGCCGACGAAGGCCCCGGGATCGACCTCGGCGACCAGAAGCGGATCTTCGAGCCGTTCGAGCAGGCCAATGGCGGCAACGGCGGGAGTGGGCTCGGGCTCGCGATCTCGAGCCGGCTCGCCCGCGGCATGGGCGGCGACATCCGCCTCGACAGCCGCCCCGGCGAGGGCGCCCGCTTCACGCTCGTACTTCCGTCAGGCTAGCGCTTGTCGACCGGCACGTAGTCGCGCTGCGCGTGGCCGACGTAGAGCTGGCGCGGGCGGCCGATCTTCTGTTCGGGGTCGGAAATCATCTCGTTCCACTGGGCGACCCAGCCGACGGTCCGCGCAAGCGCAAAGAGGGCGGTGAACATCTCCGTCGGGAAGCCGATCGCGTTGAGGATCACGCCCGAATAGAAATCGACGTTTGGGTAGAGCTTCTTCTCGATGAAATAGTCGTCCTTGAGCGCGATCTGCTCGAGCTCGCGGGCGGTGTCGAGGACGGGGTCGCTGATCCCCAGGTCGTCGAGAACTTCCGCAGCAGTCTGCTGCATGACCTTCGCCCGCGGGTCGTAATTCTTGTAGACCCGGTGGCCGAAGCCCATCAGCCGGAACGGGTCGTCCTTGTCCTTGGCACGGGCGATATATTGCGGGATGTTCTCCGGCCGCCCGATTTCGCGGAGCATGTTGAGCGCAGCCTCGTTGGCGCCCCCGTGCGCCGGGCCCCACAGGCAGGCGATCCCAGCGGCGATGCACGCGAATGGGTTCGCGCCCGACGATCCGGCCAGCCGCACGGTCGAGGTCGAGGCGTTCTGCTCATGGTCGGCATGGAGGATGAAGATGCGCCGCATCGCCCGCTCGATGACCGGGTTGACTTCATAGGGCTCGGCCGGGACCCCGAACGTCATGCGCAGGAAATTGCCCGTATAGCTCAATGAGTTATCCGGGTAGAGGAAGGGCTGGCCGATCGAATATTTGTACGCCATCGCGGCGATGGTCGGCATCTTTGCGATCAGCCGGTGCGAGGCGATCATCCTCTGCTCGGGATCGGTGATGTCGGTGCTGTCGTGATAGAAGGCGCTCAACGCCCCAACCACGCCGCACATGATCGCCATCGGGTGGGCGTCGCGCCGGAAGCCTCGATAGAAGGTCATCAGCTGCTCGTGGAGCATGGTGTGGCGCGAGATCGTGTAGGTGAAGTCGTCGAGCTCCTGCTGGCTCGGAAGCTCGCCGTGGAGCAGCAGGTAGGAGACCTCCATGAAGGTCGAATGCTGGGCCAGCTGGTCGATCGGATAGCCGCGGTGGAGCAGGATTCCCTTCTCGCCATCGATGTAGGTAATCGCGCTCTGGCAGCTCGCGGTCGAGGTGAAGCCCGGGTCATAGGTGAACATGCCCGTGGTCCCGTAGAGCTTGCGAATGTCGACGACTTCGGGACCGACCGATCCTTCGAGCACCGGGAATTGAAAATCTCCCTTGTTGGTGGCGAGGGTCACGGGGTCGGTCATTCGCTTGGCTCCAGGGTCTGGTCTTCAATCCGCTTCAGGCTTTCGCCCTGCCCGAGGAGGACGAGCACGTCAAAAATTCCCGGGCTCGTGGTGCGGCCGGTCAGCGCAGCGCGAAGCGGCTGGGCAAGCTTGCCGAGCTTGACGCCCGCGCCTTCCGCCACCTCGCGGACCCGCTGCTCGAGCGAGTCATGGTTCCATTCGCCAGCCTCGGCCAGGGCCGCGTGCGCAGTCCGAAGCAGTGCCCGGCTGTCCGGCGTGAGCAGCGCCTGCGCCGCTTCGTCGAGCTCGAGAGGGCGCTTCTCGAACAGGAAGCGGGCGCCGTCGGCGAGCTCGTTCAGCGTGTGCGCGCGCGCCTTGAGTTCGGGCATGGCGCGGACCAGCAGCGCGCGCTGATCGGCGGTGAGCGACGCGCCGAGCCGCGGCGCCACCAATTGCGCCAGACGCTCGTCGTCGGCCTCGCGGATGTAATGGCCGTTCAGATGCTCGAGCTTCTTGAAGTCGAAGCGCGACGGCGACTTGCCGACATGGTCGAGGTCGAACCATTCGATCGCCTGCTCGCGGCTGATGATCTCGTCGTCGCCATGGCCCCAGCCGAGCCGAAGCAGATAGTTGAACACCGCTTCCGGGAGCATCCCGAGCTCGTCGCGATAGGCATCCACGCCCAGCGCGCCGTGCCGCTTGGAAAGCTTGGCCCCGTCCGGGCCGTGGATCAAAGGCACATGGGCATAGACCGGCTCGGGCCAGCCCATCGCGCGGATAATCGCGAGTTGCCGGAAGGCGTTGTTGAGATGGTCGTCGCCGCGAATGACGTGGGTGACGCCCATGTCGTGGTCGTCGACCACTACCGCCAGCATGTAGGTCGGGCTTCCGTCCGAGCGCAGCAGCACGAAGTCGTCGATCTCGCCATTCTGGACCGCGACGCGTCCCTGGACCCGGTCCTCGATCACCGTCTCGCCTTCCTGCGGCGCTTTCAGGCGGACGACGTGCGGCTGGTCCTCGGGCCCGTCGCTGCGCTCGCGCCACGGGCTCCTGATCCTGAACGGCCGGCGCTCGGCCTGGGCCTTTTCGCGCTCGGCAGCGAGCTCCTCGGGGCTCATCCAGCAGCGATAGGCGTGGCCGCGCTCGAGCAGCTGGTGCGCGACCTCGGCGTGGCGCGCCCAGAATTGCGACTGGTAATATTCGTGCCCGTCCCAATCCATGCCAAGCCAGCGCATCCCGTCGAGGATCGCGTCGATCGCTTCGCGGGTCGAGCGCGCTTTGTCCGTGTCCTCGATCCTCAGCAGGAACTTGCCGCCGTGGTGACGTGCGAACAGCCAGTTGAATAGCGCGGTCCGGGCGCCGCCGATGTGCAGGAATCCGGTCGGCGATGGCGCAAAGCGGGTGACGACGGGATGATCGCTAGCGCTGGTCAATGTTTCTCCGCTTGCGCTCGGGCGCGCTTTCCTCTTGTTTCGGTCCTGCAATGCAATGGACGAGCGCCCCTAGCATGGAGGGTGCGCCTCTTCCACAGCGGGCTCGGGGCTATTGGAAGGCGCGATTTTCCGCCGTTCGGGAAAGGGTCGAAGCCTTTCTCGAGGCGGAGCGCGCGCAGCTTCCGCCGTGGTTCGTGGTCGGCTTCGCCGCCGGGATCGCCGCCTGGTTCACGCTCGACACGCCGACCGACTGGCTCGCCCTGCTGGCGCTTGCCGGCGGGGCGTCGATCGCCGGCTTCACGCTTCGCGGCGGCCGCGCCGAACGCGCGCTCGGCTGGTTCGCGCTCGCTCTCGCGCTCGGCTGCGCGCTGGTCTGGGCGCGCTCGGCCTGGGTCGCCGCGCCGCGGCTCGAACGGCCGCTGATCGCCGCCTTCGACGCGCGGGTCGAGAAGGTCGAGCCGCTGGTCGCAAAGGGCGACGTCCGGCTGACTCTGGCGCCCGCGGACCCAGCGCTTCCGCCGCGGGTCAGGGTTTCTCTTCCCGCCGAGGACAGCCCCGACGGCCTGTCGTCCGGCGCCCGGATCCGGCTTCGCGCGCGGCTCGCTCCGCCGCCGCCAATGGCGCTTCCCGGCACCTATGATTTCGCCCGCGACGCCTGGTTCAGGCAGATCGGCGCGGTCGGCCGGGCTCTCGGCCCGGCGGAGCTGCTTGCGCCTGGGGCGGACTCCGGGCTCGAGCGGGTCCGAAGCCGGCTCGGCCGCCACATCCGCGAGCGATTGCCGGGCTCCGCCGGCGGAATCGCGACCGCGCTCGCGACCGGCGACCAGAACGCGGTCGGCGAGGAGGATGCCGAGGCGATGCGGCGCAGCGGCCTCACCCATTTGCTCAGCGTCAGCGGGCTGCACATCGCCGCCGTCGTCGGCTTCACCATGCTGCTGACCCTGAAGCTGCTCGCCTTGTCGGAGCGGCTAGCGCTTCGCCTCAACCTCGTCCTCGTCGCCGCCTTCGCCGGGGCGGTCGCCGGGATCGGCTACACGCTTCTGACCGGCGCCCAGGTGCCGACGGTGAGAAGCTGCATCATCGCCTTGCTCGTGCTTGCGGGAATCGCGCTCGGCCGCGACGCGATTAGCCTGCGGCTGCTTGCCGTCGCCGCGCTCGCGATCCTCCTCGTCCGCCCGGAATCGCTCGCCGGCGCCAGCTTCCAGCTGAGCTTCGCTGCGGTGACCGCGATCATCGCCCTGCATTCGACGGCCTGGGCGAGGCGGACCTTCATGCGCCGCGACGAGGGCCCGTTCCGGCGCTTCGGCCGGGCGATTCTGGCGATGCTCGCCACCGGCCTTGCCGTCGAGATCGCCCTGATCCCCTTCGCGCTCTATCATTTCCACAAGGCCGGGCTCTACGGGATCCTCGCCAATCTCGTCGCGATCCCGCTCACCACCTTCGTCATCATGCCGCTTGAGGCCGCGGCGCTGCTGCTCGATTCGCTCGGCCTGGGGGCGCCGCTGTGGCTCCTGACGGGCCTTGCCATCGATGCCCTGCTGTGGATCGCGCATACGGTCGGCAGCGCCAGAGGCGCAGTCGCGACCCTCGCGGCGATGCCTCCCTGGGCGTTCGCCTTGATCGTCGCCGGCGGGCTGTGGCTGTGTCTGTGGAACGGGCGAGTCCGGCTCGCGGGCCTCGTCCCGTTCGCGATCGGCGCCGCGGGCGCGGCGGCGGCGCCGGTTCCGGACCTGCTGGTGACCGGCGACGGCAAGCATCTGGCGGTCGTAACGGACGGCGGCGCGCCGCTGATCCTGCGCGGGCGGAGCGGGGATTTCGTGCGCGAGCTGTTCGCCGAGAATGCGGGCTTCGACGGCGAGCCGGAATCGCTTGATTCGGCGCCGTTCGCTTCCTGTTCGCGCGACTCGTGCCTCGCCGACATTGTTCGCGGCGGGCGCCGCTGGAGGGTGCTGTCGACCCGCTCGTCGGCGCTGATCGCCTGGAGCGACCTCGTCGCCGCCTGCGCTTCGTCCGACATCGTCGTTTCGGACCGGCGGCTTCCTCGCGGCTGCGCGCCCCGCTGGCTCAGGCTCGACCGCGAATCGCTCACCCGGACCGGCGGGGTCGCGATCTACCTCCGCTCGCCGCCGCGGGTGGAGACGGTCGCCGGGCGCGTGGGCCGCCATCCGTGGGCGAGCGCGGCGAAATAGGCTATCTGGGCCGCTTTCAACGGGCGTGAGGAGGCGCGGCGATGCCGCAATATGTGATCGAACGGGACATGCCGGGCGTCGGCCAGCTCGGGCCGGCGGACCTCAAGAACGCGTCGCAGACCAGCTGCAACGTGATCCGCGAGCTCGGGCCCGAGATCCAGTGGGTCCACTCCTATGTGACGGACAACAAGATCTACTGCATCTATCGGGCGCCGAACGAGGATTTGATTCGCGAGCATGCGGAGCGCGGCGGCTTCCCGGCGAACAGGATCTGCGAGGTGCGGTCGGTCATCGACCCGACGACCGCGGAATAGGCTTCACTCGCTCGTAACTTCCCACACCGCGAGTTCGTTGCCGCTGGGGTCGGTGAACTGGAATCGACGGCCGCCGGGGAAGGCGAAGATCGGCTTGACGATGGTCCCGCCCGCCGCCTCGACAGCGGCAAGCGCGTCCTCAAGACCCTTGACCTGAATGACCGGAAGCGGCGCCGCCGGCCGTTCCGCTTCGTCGGCCTGGATGCCGATGTCGGTGTCGCCGCTGGTGGTCGCGGCGTAGCTGAGTGCGAACTGGGTCAGGGTCCAGCCGAAAGCCTGTTCGTAGAAGCTGCGGGTCGCGGCGATGTCGCTTCCTGGCAGCTCGACATAATCCAGCCTTGCCATGGGCCACCCTCTCAATACCGCCGGATCAGCCCGGCCAGCCGGCCCTGGATCTGCACCCGGCCTTCCTCGTAGCGCTGCGGCTCGTAGCGCGAATTGGCCGGGTCGAGGCGGATCATCGGGCCGTCGCGGCGATAGGTCTTCAAGGTCGCTTCCTCATTGTCGATCAGAGCGACGACGATCTCCCCGTCGCGGGCGGTGTCGACCTTGCGGATCAGCGCGAAATCGCCGTCGAGGATACCTTCCTCGATCATCGAATCGCCGGACACCTCGAGCGCATAATGCTCGCCGGGACCGAGCAGCGCGGCGGGAACCGCAAAGCCTTCCGTGCCCTGCAGCGCCTCGATCGGCGTGCCGGCGGCGATCCGGCCGTGAAGCGGGATCTCGATCGTGTCGTTGGCCGCCGCCGGGACCAGGGGCCGTGCCGGGGCGGCGGGCGCCATTCCTTCGGGAAGCTTGACCACCTCGAGCGCTCGGGCGCGGTTCGGAAGCCGGCGGATAAAACCCCGTTCCTCGAGCGCGGAAATGAGCCGGTGAACGCCCGACTTCGACTTGAGCTCGAGCGCCTCGCGCATCTCGTCGAAGCTGGGGCTGACACCCGTCTCACCGAGCTTGCGGTGGATGAAGAGAAGCAGTTCGCGTTGCTTGGCGGTTAGCATGTCGACGCCCCCGACGGTGGAACGAACGGAGAACGTGTAGGAAACAAACGGCCACGCGTCAAGCGCGAAGGATACTCAGGAACCGCCCGCCATGCGCTTGCGCGCCTCGGCGATCGCCGCTTCGTTGCGCTTGACCCCGACCTCGTCGCGGATCGCGGCGAGCAGCTGCTGCGCATATTCCTGGCTCAGCGGCTCGCCGAACTCGGTCTGCACCTGGCTGATCAGCGCCGGCCGGTTAAGCGCGTTGCCGGGGATGATCTTGTTGACCTTGACGACGAAAAACCCGCGCCCTTCCGGGTCCGCGCCCGCCTGGGTTCGCCCGGCGGCGGTGGTGAAGATCGCGCGCAGCGCCGCCGGCACGTTGCCGCCCATCTGGGTCAGCTGGATCCGCTGCGCGCGCACGCTCTGGATCGCCGGCAGGGCGACGTTCGACTGCTTGACCGCATCGGCAAGCGCGGTTCCGCCGCGGGCCTTGGCGGCGATCGAATCGGCAAGCGCGCGCGCCTGCCGGGAGGCCTCGGTCCGCCGCCAGTCGCGTTCGACCTGGGCTCGGACGGCCGCGAACGGGGCCGGGGCCGCGGGGACGACTCGGGCCGGAGCGACCAGCACGAAAGCCTCTTCGCTGACCTGCTCGAGCACCGGATCGTCGGTCGGCGCAAGTTCGAACCCGCTCTTGAGCGCGGGAGCCAGTTCTTCGGGGAATTTATAGGTCCCGTCGCCGCGCGCGGTCCCGCCGGCGGTGATCAGCGGCGTCGTGGTTACGGCGAGGTTGGCGACCCTCACCGCCTCGTCGAAATTGCTGCCGCCGTCGAGCGAGTCCTGGACCTTGTCGACCAGGTCTGCGAGCGCCTCCTTGCGCTTGTCGGCGGTGAGCTTCGTCGCGATCTCGGAGCGCGCGGCGGCCAGCGACTTGCCGGGCTGCGTGCGCACCGAATCCACCTTCACCACGTGCCAGCCGAGCTCCGACTGGACTGGCCCGACGATTCCCCCGGCGCCGACCCCGGCCTTGAAGACCTCGGCGGCGACCTTTTCGCCGGCGAGCGAGGCGAACTCCTGGCGGGTCTGGGGCCCGACCGATACGTCGGCGGCGCTCAGCCCGGCGGGCTTGACCGCGTCGACGAACGACTGGCCGCTCCGGGCGCGCTGGGCGATCTGGTTGGCGGCATTGCGGTCGGGGACCACCGCCTGGCTGATCACCCTGACGTCCTTGGCGCCATAGGTCGCCTGGTTGGCCTTGTAATAGGCCTCGATCTCGCGGTCGGTCGCGGTGACGTTCGCCAGCTGCTCGGGGCCAAGCCGGGCGAGCCGCAGCACCCTTTGCTCGGGCACCATGTATCGGTTGCGGTTCTTCGAATAGAATTGCTGGAGCTGGGCGTCGGTCGGCTTCAGCCGCGCCTCGAACGGCGCAAGCGGGATCAGCGCGACCTCGCCCTGGCGCTCCTCGAGGAGCATCGCGGCATAAGGCGTCGCGATCCCGACCGGCACCCTGGCGCTGCTTGCCGCGGGGACGATAAGCAGCCGCTGCAGCAATCCGCCGGCGATGATCGCGCGGACCTCGGCGTCGGTCAGCCGCTGCTGGGCAAGGAAGGCCTGGTAGGATTGCTCGCTGAACCGTCCGTCGAGGCCCTTGGCGCCGGGCAGGTTGGCGATTTCCGCGTCGACCAGCCGCTTGGATACGACGAGGCCGTGCTTCTTGGCATAGGCTTCGAGCGCCTTCTGGTTGATCAGCTCCTGCAGGATCGGCTCGAAATCGCCGGCGATCGAGGCATAATCGGCTTCCGGGTTCTGCTGGCGGACCTGCGCGAGCCGCCGCTGCATGGCATCGCTCATCTCGCGGTCGGTGATGTCGATCGAGCCGGCCCGGGCAAGCGTCGAGCTGCCGAGCCCCGCATTGCTGAGGCTCAGGCTCTGGATATCGCCCATGGCGAAGCCGATGACGATGAACAGGCCGATCAACGCGACGACAATCGTCCCGATCGTGGACTTGGTCGCTTTGCGGAACGAGGTCAGCATGGCGTTTCTGGCTTTCGCTGCGGGAAGATTGACGGGGGCTTTACGGGCGGGCGCTTGCGCCTTCAAGCGCGGCGCGGCTAGGGCCCGGCGCAACAGGGAGGAGAGGGCATGGCTCGCCGCAAGCTCGTCGTCGGCAATTGGAAAATGCAGGGTCTTGCGGTCGACCTCGCCGAGGTCCGCGAGATCGCGCAAGGCGCGGCCCGTTTCCCCCAGGTCGATGTCGGGCTCTGCCTTCCTGCCACGCTGATCGAGCGCGCCGCCCGCGCCGTTCCCGCTTTTCCGGTCGGCGGGCAGGACGTGCACGAAGCCGAAAAGGGCGCCCATACCGGCTGCGTCTCGGCGGCGATGCTGGTCGATGCCGGCGCTCGCATCACGATCGTCGGCCACTCGGAGCGGCGCGAGGCGCAGTGCGAAACCGATTCCGCGGTCCGCGCCAAGGCCGAGGCCGGGCTCGGGGCCGGGCTCTCCGTCATCCTGTGCGTCGGCGAATCGCTCGCCGTGCGCGAATCCGGCGATGCGGTTCCAACCGTGGAAAAGCAGCTCGACTCGTCGCTCCCGCGCGATTGCGACGTTGCTGGGCTCGCCATCGCTTATGAGCCGATCTGGGCGATCGGCACCGGCAAGATCCCGACGATGGACGACATCGCGCATATGCATGCCGCGCTTCGCGGCCGCCTGATCGCCGCCTATGGCGAGGTGGGGCAGGGCATCCGAATCCTCTACGGCGGCTCGGTCAAGGCCTCGAACGCCGCGGAAATCTTCGCGGTCGCCGATGTCGACGGTGCGCTGGTCGGCGGGGCGAGCCTGACGGCCGCTGATTTCCTGCCGATCGTCGAGGCGGCGGCGTTGAAAGCATGACGCGCCGTCGCTAAGTCGCCGCCAACCCGATAGAAGGCTCCCCGATGTTCACCTTTCTCCTGATCGTCCAGACGATTGTTGCTGCCGCGCTGGTCGGCACCATCCTGATGCAGCGCTCCGAAGGCGGCGGGCTTGGCGTCGGCGGCAGCTCTTCGGGGTTCATGACCGCGCGCGGCGCGGCCGACTTCCTCACGCGCTCGACGGCCGTGCTGGCGACGATCTTCATCATCCTCGCCATCGCGCTCGCCGCGATCGCCGGCGTAAGCCGCCAGCCGCAGACGATCGACACCTCGCTCGCCAACGAGGTCGCGCCGGCCAACCAGGCGGCGCCGGTCGTTCCGGTGCCAGGCCAGCTCACACCGCAGCAACAGCAGCAGCAGCAGGCTCCCGCGGGCCAGTCGCCGGCCGAAAACGCGCCCGCGGTCCCGCTAGCCAACTAGCCGCCCACAAAAAAATTCTCGCTTGGCGCTTGCCCTTTGCGCGTGAAGGGCCTTAAGCCGCAAGCCCCATGGCGCGGTTCATTTTTGTCACCGGCGGCGTGGTCTCCTCCCTTGGAAAAGGCCTGCTCTCCGCTTCTCTCGGGGCGCTCCTCCAGGCGCGCGGCTACAAGGTCAGGATCCGCAAGTTCGACCCCTATCTGAACGTCGATCCCGGGACGATGTCGCCCTATCAGCACGGCGAGGTCTACGTGACCGACGACGGAGCTGAGACCGACCTCGACCTCGGCCATTACGAGCGCTTCACTGGCGTTTCCGCCCGCCAGACCGACAATGTGACGACGGGCCGAATCTACCGCGACATCATCGCCCGCGAGCGGCGCGGCGACTATCTCGGCGCCACCGTCCAGGTCATCCCGCACGTCACCAACGCGATCAAGGAGTTCGCGCTCGCCGAGACCGACGGGCTCGACTTCGTCATCTGCGAGATCGGCGGCACCGTCGGCGACATCGAGAGCCTGCCGTTCATCGAGGCGATCCGCCAGCTCCGCAACGACCTCGGCCGCGACAATACGGTCAGCGTCCACACCACGCTCGTGCCCTGGATCAAGGCGGCGGGCGAGCTGAAGACCAAGCCGACCCAGCATTCGGTCCGCGAGCTCTCCAGCCTCGGCGTGCAGCCCGACGTGCTCTTGTGCCGCACCGAAAAGGAGCTTCCCGACAGCGAGCGCGAGAAGATCGCCTTGTTCTGCAACGTGCCCAAGTCCGCCGTCATCCCGGCGCTCGACGCGCGTTCGATCTACGACGTTCCGCTCCAGTACCACGCTGGCGGCCTCGACGATGAGGTTTTGCGCGCCTTCCGGATCGCTGACGCGCCGCCGCCGGACCTTGCCCGCTGGCACGACATCATGGACCGGCTCGACAATTACGAGGGCGAGGTGACGATCGGCGTGGTCGGCAAATATGTCGGCCTTCCCGACGCCTACAAGAGCTTGAGCGAGGCGCTCGTCCACGGCGGCCTCGCCAACCGCGCGCGGGTCCACGTCCGTTGGCTAGACGCCGAGCTGTTCGAGCATCCCGACGCCAACCTCGCCGGCGAGCTCGAGCCGCTCCACGGGATCCTCGTCCCCGGCGGCTTCGGGGAGCGCGGAAGCGAGGGCAAGATCGCCGCGGTCCGATTCGCCCGGACACGCGAAATTCCCTTCTTCGGCATCTGCCTGGGCATGCAGATGGCCTGCATCGAAGGCGCCCGTGCCGCCGGCATCGAGAATGCGTCGAGCACCGAGTTCGGCCCGACCGAGGAGCCGGTGATCGGCCTTATCACCGAGTGGATGAGCAAGGAGGGCTTGCAGGAGCGCGCCGCCGGCGGCGACCTTGGCGGCACCATGCGCCTTGGCGCCTATGAGGCGGTGCTCGGCGGCAACAGCCGCGCCGCCGCCATCTACGGCGCCACCACCATCAGCGAGCGCCACCGGCACCGTTACGAGGTCAACACCCACTACGTCCCGGCGCTTGAAAAGGGCGGCCTGGTCTTTTCCGGAATGTCGCCCGACGGCCGCCTGCCCGAGATCATCGAGCGGCCCGACCACCCGTGGTTCGTCGGCGTTCAGTTCCACCCCGAACTGAAGAGCCGCCCGTTCGACCCGCACCCCCTGTTCGCGAGCTTCATCGAGGCGTCTCTGGCGCAAAGCCGTCTGGTTTAATCCGCTTTCCGCACTAAATTCGGAGCCCCATGACCAACTGCATCTCCACCCGCCTCGCGGTGCTCGGCTCGGGCCCCGCCGGCTACACCGCCGCAATCTACGCCGCGCGCGCCGGCCTCCAGCCTGTCCTCATCCAGGGGATCACTCCGGGCGGCCAGCTCACCACCACCACCGACGTCGAGAATTATCCCGGCTTCCGCGACGTCATCCAGGGCCCGTGGCTGATGGAGGAAATGCAGGCCCAGGCTGAGCATGTCGGCACCAAGATCGTCTGGGACCATGTCGCCAAGGTCGATTTCTCGCGCCGTCCGTTCGTCCTGACGGGCGACAGCGGCACGGAATATCATGCCGACGCGGTCGTCATCGCCACCGGCGCCCAGGCCAAGTGGCTGGGCCTTCCGTCCGAAGAGCATATGAAGGGCAGGGGGGCCTCGGCCTGCGCGACCTGCGACGGCTTCTTCTACCGCGGCAAGAAGGTGGCGGTGATCGGCGGCGGCAACACCGCGGTCGAAGAAGCGCTGTACATGACCAACCACAGCCACGACGTGACCCTGATCCACCGCCGCGATTCCCTGCGCGCCGAGAAGATCCTCCAGGACCGCCTCTTCGCCAATGAGAAGATCCGCGTGATCTGGGACAGCGAGGTCGTCGAGTTCGTCGGCGGCGGCGACCCCGAGGCGCTGGTCGGGCTCGACATCCGCAACCGCCGCACCGGGGAGATCAGCCGGATCGA
>DASTDZ010000146.1:0-3322 GCA_035710105.1 Sphingomicrobium sp.
GGCAATGCAGACGTGCGGCTTTTCGCTGTGCGCGAGCTGCTGGGCGAGCCCGCGCTTGAGTCCGAGCGTGGCGAGCTGCGCGGCGAACTCGACGATCAGGATCGCATAGGCGAAGCGGCCCAGCGCCTCGGCGCCGTACAGGCGGCCGGCGATGAACAGGAACGGCAGGCGCGCCGCGAGCCGCAGGCAGAAGCCGAAGAAATTGATCCTCCCGCCGCGCGCAAGTGCCGCAAGGTCCGCCGTCGGCGCGGGGTGGGGGCCAGCGTTGGTCAATGCGCGGCGCCCCAGTTCGCGCCCCAGCCGACATCGACGTCGAGCGGCACGTCGAGCGAAAGGCCCGGCCCGGCCGCGCCCGACATCACTTCGCGAATGACCGCCGCGGCGGCTTCTTCGCGACCTTCGGGAACCTCGAATACCAGCTCGTCATGGACCTGGAGAAGCATCTTGACGTCGGCCAGCCCGGCCTTGCCGAGCGCCTCGTCCATGCGCGCCATCGCCCGCTTGATGAGGTCGGCGCTGGTGCCCTGGATCGGCGCGTTGATCGCCGCGCGCTCGGCGCCGCCGCGGATCGACGGATTGGACGCGCGAATGTTGGGAAAATGCGTCTTGCGGCCGAACAGGGTGCGCGTGAAGCCGTGCTCGCGCGCGAATTGGAGCGTCTGCTCGATATAGGTGCGGATTCCGGGGAAGCGCTCGAAATAGCGGTCGATGATCGCCTTGCCTTCCTCCTTCGAAATGCCGAGCCGGCCGGCCAGGCCCCAGGACGAAATTCCGTAGAGGATCGCGAAATTGACGGTCTTCGCCTTGTTGCGATTGTCGCGGTCGGCCGACCCGAACAGCTCCTCGGCGGTCAGGCTGTGGATGTCGGCATGCTCGCGGAACGCGGCCTTCAATTGCGGGACGTCGGCCATGTGCGCCGCGAGCCGTAGCTCGATCTGGCTGTAGTCGGCGCTCAGCAGGACGTTGCCCGGTTCGGCGACGAAGGCGTCGCGGATCTTGCGGCCGATCTCGGTGCGGATCGGGATGTTCTGCAAATTGGGGTCGTTCGAGGCGAGGCGCCCGGTCTGCGCGCCGGACAGCGAGAAGCTGGTATGGACCCGTCCCGATTCCGGGTTGATCTGCGCCTGCAGCGCGTCGGTATAGGTCGACTTCAGCTTGCTGAGCTGGCGCCAGTCGAGCACCAGCCGCGCGCATTCGACGCCCTCGCCGGCCAGCCGCTCGAGCTCGGTGACGTCGGTCGAATAGGTGCCGCTCTTGCCCTTGCGCCCGCCTTTGAGGCCGAGCCGGCCGTAGAGCACCTCGCCAAGCTGCTGCGGCGAGCCGATCGTGAACGGCCCGCAGGCGGCCTCGTAGATCCGCTCCTCGAGCCTGGCGATCTCCTCGGCGAACTCGCGGCTGAGCCTGGCCAGATAGTCGCGCTCGACCTTGACCCCGCGCCGCTCCATCCGCCCGATCACCGCCACCAGCGGGCGGTCGACCCGCTCGTAGACGCGCGCAACATTCTCGCTTGCGATCCTCGGCTTCAGCCGAAGCCACAGGCGGAGCGTGATGTCGGCATCCTCCGCGGCATATTCTGTGGCGTCCTTCAGCGGCACCTTGTCGAAGGTGACCTGGCTGCGCCCCGTGCCGCACACCTGCTTGAAGGAAATGCATTCGTGGTCGAAGTGCAGCCTGGCGAGCTCGTCCATGCCGTGGCCGTGCAGGCCGGCGTCGAGGTCGAAGGACAGGATCATCGTGTCGTCGACAGGCGCGACGTCGATCCCCGCCTTGGCGAACATCACCCAGTCGTATTTGAAATTGTGCCCGACCTTGAGCACTGCCGGGTCCTCGAGCAACGGCTTCAATTTCTCGAGGGCGAGAGCCATCGGCAGCTGGCTGGGCGCGTCCGAATAGAGGTCGGCGCCGCTGTGCCCGACGGGGATGTAGCAGGCGCGGTTGGGCCGGGTGGCGAGGCTGATCCCGGCGAGCCTTGCAACCACGCAATCGATGCAGTCGGTCTCGGTGTCGACCGCAACGACTCCTTGCGCGCGCGCCTCGGCGATCCAGCGGTCGAGCGCAGCCTCCTCCGTCACCGTTTCATATTGCGCGCGGTCGACGGCGATCTTTTCCGGCTCGGCGGGGCGCGCCGGCGCCGCCGCGATCGCGGCCCCTGCAAGGTCCAGCCCGCCGCCGCTGCTGCTTCGTCCTGCAGCGGCGGGGCCGCCATCGAGCCGCGCGAGCAGCGACTTGAATCCCTGGTCCTCGAGGAACGCCTTCAACGGCTCGGGCGGGATTCCCTTGAGCTCCAGCGCGTCGAGCGGCTCCGGCAGCGCCCCGTCGCATTTCAGCTCGACCAGCTGCCGCGACAGCCGCGCCGCGTCGGCATGGTCGATCAGCGACTGCTTGAGCTTGGGCTTGGCGATGGATTCCGCATTGGCCAGCACCGCGTCGAGCGAGCCGAACTCGCCGATCAGCTGCGAGGCGGTCTTGGGGCCGATTCCGGGCACGCCAGGAACGTTGTCGACCTTGTCGCCCATCAGCGCCAGCACGTCGCCGAGCCGGTCGGGGCCGACCCCGAACTTTTCGCGCACATAGGCGCTGTCGATGCGCCGGTCATTCATCGTGTCGAGCATGTCGACCTGGCCGTCCTCGACCAGCTGCATCAGGTCCTTGTCGGAACTGACGATCGTCACCTTCCAGCCGGCAGCCTTCGCCGCGTTGACGTAGCAGGCGATGATGTCGTCGGCCTCCAGCCCAGCCTCTTCGATGCAGGGGATGGAGAAAGCGCGCGTCGCATCGCGGATCAGCGGGAATTGCGGGACCAAATCCTCGGGCGGCGGCGGCCGGTGAGCCTTGTACTGGTCGTACATCTCGTTGCGGAACGTGTGCTCCGACGCATCGAG
The DNA here is from genome assembly GCA_035710105.1 of Sphingomicrobium sp. Taxonomy (GTDB): domain Bacteria; phylum Pseudomonadota; class Alphaproteobacteria; order Sphingomonadales; family Sphingomonadaceae; genus Sphingomicrobium. The sequence goes on from DASTDZ010000146.1 coordinate 2,883, forward strand.
GATGACCGCCATGTGGGTCGGCCCGTCGGCCTGTTCGAGGCCCTGCGCGAGCTTCCACAGCATCGTCGTATACCCATAGACCGCACCCGCCGGCACGCCGTGCCGGTTGGTGAGCGGCGGCAGCCGGTGATAGGCGCGAAAGATGTAGCTCGACCCGTCGACGAGATAGAGGTGCTTGCCGTCAGCCATTCTTACAGGGCGGTGTAGCAGCAACGCTCCGGGAATCTACGGATAAGCCGGTTGACCTGGATCAATCGCGATTCCGGGCGCCAGCGATAGCCAGGGCCGCACGAAAGGAGACTTCGTGCAATGACCGCTCGCTTCAATCCCGACATCCTCGTCGCCCGCGAAGAGATCGTCGCTCCGCCGCCCGCCCGCGCCTGCGACGACCGCAGCTTCGAGCTTCCGTCCGGCATCTTCATCGCCATGGCGATCCTGTT
>DASTDZ010000147.1:0-2032 GCA_035710105.1 Sphingomicrobium sp.
ATGAGACATTGCGGACAGGGACGGAGGATTCACAGCCTATCCACAGCCGTGCTATGTTTGTTCCCGGTTGGAAGGTGGGCAACCAGGCCTAAGACGGATCCATGGCAGAAATCGTTCGAATCGCCGACGCCGGACAGGGCGTCGGAGCCCCCTCGCTCCCCTCCAATATCGAGGCGGAGGCCGCGCTTCTTGGCGCGCTGATGCTCGACAACCGGCTGGTCGAGGACGTCGGGCTCAAGCTGAAGCCGCACCATTTCCACGAGCCCGTTCACGGCCGGATCTATGAGTCGATCCTCAAGCTCACCGACAAGAACATGGTCGCCAACCCGGTCACGCTGCGGCCGATGTTCGAGGCCGACGAGGCATTGAAGGAGATGGGCGGCGCCGGTTACCTGGCGACCCTGACCGGCTCGGGCGCGACGCTGATCGCTGCCCGCGATTTCGCGCAGCAGGTCTATGACCTCGCGCTTCTGCGCGCGCTGATCGGGGTCGGCCGCGACCTCGTCGAAAGCGCGCTCGACACCAGCGAGGAAGTGGCGCCGCTCGAGCAGATCGAGAAGGCGGAGATGGAGCTCTACAAGGTCGCCGAGGAGGGCGGCGCCGAGGGCAAGGCGCAGAGCTTCGCCGAGGCGACGAAGGAGGCGCTTCGGACCGCCGAGAAGGCGCTCAACAGCGGCGGCCACCTGTCGGGAATCACGACGGGCCTGGAAGGGCTGAACAGCAAGATCGGCGGGCTGCACAAGTCGGACCTGCTGATCGTCGCCGGCCGCCCGGGCATGGGCAAGACCTCGCTTGCCACCAACATCGCCTTCGCCGCGGCCCAGCGCTACACGCGCGACAACGAGGACGGGATCGAGCCGGAGAAATCGGCCGGCGCCGCGGTCGCCTTCTTCAGCCTCGAAATGTCGGCCGACCAGCTCGCGACCAGGATCCTCGCCGAGCAGTCGAAGATCAGCTCCGAGAATTTGCGCATGGGCCGCATCAGCAAGCAGGAGTTCCGAGAGCTTGCCCGGGCGGCGGGCGAGCTTGAGAGCCTGCCACTCTACATCGACGACACGCCGGGCCTGACCATCGCCGCGCTTCGCGCCCGCGCCCGGCGGCTCAAGCGGCAGAAGGGCGTCGGCCTCGTCGTTGTCGACTATCTGCAGCTGCTGCAGGGCACGGGCCGGAACGCCAACGACAACAGGGTCAACGAAATCTCGGAGATCAGCCGCGGCCTCAAGACCTTGGCCAAGGAACTGGACGTGCCCGTGCTCGCGCTCTCGCAATTGAGCCGCGCCGTCGAGCAGCGTGAGGACAAGCGCCCGCAGCTCTCCGACCTTCGCGAATCCGGCTCGATCGAGCAGGACGCCGACATGGTGCTGTTCGTCTATCGCGAGGATTATTACCTGGCGTCCAAGCAGCCGGCCGACGACCATCCCGACATCGAGGAGTGGCGGCAGGAAATGGAGCGCGCCTACGGCCGCGCCGAGGTCATCGTCGCCAAGCAGCGCCACGGCTCCACCGGCAAGGTCCGGCTGAAGTTCGACAGCCGCATCACCAAGTTCAGCGACGCCGCCGACGACAGCTTCCTTCCCGAGGCGCGGGGGTAGACCCGGCCCGGCGCCCGTTTGCCATTCGCAAGCGATGCAATAAGGGAGCGGCACCGCAACCCGGAGCATCGTCTAAATGGCCGAGCAATATGACCTCGTCGTCCTTGGGTCTGGTCCCGGCGGCTATGTCGCCGCGATCCGCGCCGCGCAGCTGGGCTTAAAGACCGCGATCGTCGAGCGCGAGAGCCTCGGCGGAATCTGCCTCAACTGGGGCTGCATCCCGACCAAGGCGCTGCTCCGCTCGGCCGAAGTGTTCCACCAGATCCAGAACGCGGAGAAATACGGGCTGTCCGCCGGCAAGCCCGGATTCGACCTCGCCAAGGTTGTGAAGCGCAGCCGCGACGTCGCCAAGCAATTGAACCAGGGCGTCACGCACCTGATGAAGAAGAACAAGATCGCGGTGGTGATGGGCGAGGGCAAGCTTGCGGGCAAGGGCACGC
>DASTDZ010000148.1:0-4767 GCA_035710105.1 Sphingomicrobium sp.
ATCTCGTCGGAACGGATCGCGTCGATCGAGGGGCGCAAGCACGAACTCGCCGAGGCGATGTCGGCCGAAGATCTGTCGCCCGACGAGTTTGTCCGGCTGTCGAAGGACTATGCGGCGATCGAGCCGGTTGCGACGGCTGCCCGCGAAGTGCGCCGGCTGCGCGCCGAACTCGACGTGCTCAACGGCCTGATCGGCGACCCCGCCGCCGAAGCAGAATTGAAGGAAATGGCCGAGCACGAGATCGAGGAGATCAGGCGCCGGCTGCCGGAGGCGGAGCGGGCGCTGGCGCTCAAGCTGCTGCCGCGCGATGCAGCGGACGACAGGGCGGCGATGCTCGAGGTCCGCGCCGGCACCGGCGGCGACGAGGCGGCGCTGTTCGCGGGCGACCTGCTGAGGATGTACCAGCGCTTCGCCGAATCGCAGGGCTGGCGGTTCGAGCTGATTTCCGCGAGCGCGTCGGAAGTCGGCGGCTACAAGGAAGCGATCGCCTCAATCAACGGCGCCGGCGTGTTCGCCAAATTGAAGTTCGAGAGCGGGGTGCACCGAGTGCAGCGCGTGCCCGTGACAGAGGCGGGCGGGCGAATCCACACGTCGGCGGCCACCGTCGCCGTGCTTCCCGAGGCCGAAGACGTCGACGTCCAGATCGACGAAAAGGATCTGCGCATCGACGTCTATCGCTCGTCCGGGCCCGGCGGGCAGTCGGTCAACACCACCGACAGCGCGGTCCGGATCACGCACCTGCCGACCGGGCTCGTCGTCATCCAGCAGGACGAGAAGTCGCAGCATAAGAACAAGGCCAAGGCGCTGAAGGTCCTCCGCACGCGGCTGTTCGAGATGGAGCGCGAGCGGCTGGCAAGCGAGCGCGCGGGCGCGCGCAAGTCGATGGTCGGCTCGGGCGACCGCTCGGAGCGGATCCGCACCTACAATTTCCCGCAGGGGCGGGTGACCGACCACCGGATCAACCTGACGCTGCACAAGCTCGACGCGATCCTCGAGGGGCCGGGCCTAAGCGAGCTGATCGACGCGCTGATCGCCGAGGACGAGGCGCAGCGGTTGGCTGGCTTGGAGGAGGCGTGAAGGCGGTCGCTCGGGCGCTTGCCGAGGCAACGCGCCAGCTGTCCGAGACCAGCGATACGCCCAGGCTCGACGCCGAGCTCTTGATGGCCGAGGCGCTGCACATCGATCGCGACCGGCTGATACTCAACCCGCCTGACCGCGAGCCGCCCAAGCGATTCTGGACGATGGTCAAGCGGCGGACGAAAGGCGAGCCGATCGCCTACATCACTGGCCGCCGCGCCTTCTGGAACATCGAGCTTCACGTCGGCCCGGGCGTGCTCATCCCGAGGCCTGACAGCGAGGTGCTGATCGCCTCGGCAATCGCCCATTTCGAAGGCCGCGAAGGGCCGCGGCGGATCCTCGATCTCGGCACCGGTCCGGGGACCCTGCTGCTCGCCGCGCTCGACCTGTGGCCGCAAGCGACCGGGATCGGCGTCGATTCCTCGCGCCGGGCGCTCGCCTATGCATCCGCCAACTCACGCAGGCTCGGCTTCGAGAAGCGCGCCCGGCTCAAGATCGGCGACTGGGCCAAGGGCATCGAAGAGCAATTCGACCTGATCCTGTGCAACCCGCCTTACGTTGCCGAGGGCGAGGCGCTCGAGCCCATGGTCGCCGAGCACGAGCCGGAGGAAGCCCTGTTCGCCGGGCCGGAAGGGCTCGATTCGATTCGCCGACTGGCGCCGGAAATCCCGCGCCTGCTGGCGCCCGGAGGGCTGGCCGCAATCGAGATCGGCGCGACCCAGGGCAAGGCGGCGCTCGCGCTGCTTGAGCGCGACGGACTGAAAGGCGAGCTGGCCCAGGACTTCGGCAACCGCGACCGCGCGGTGCTGCTGAAATGGAGCTGAGCGGAATTCGCTTGGAATATTCGCCAATCGGCACTACATCTTTGCTCAGGACCGGGTCCGCTTAAGCGGGAGATGACCTTGGCGCATCCCGTCCTACCCCCGATGCAATCGGCCGTTCGCCAGGCTTAGGCCCGGACCGGAAGAACAAGGCGAAGCTGCGCACAAGTGCAGCCTGCCGGCACGAAGGGAACGGGGGAACGAGCTTCTATTGTGCAAGGAAGTCGGCATTTGATCAACAATCGACAGGGCGGCCGCAGGCGCGGCCGCGGGGGACAAAGGGGCCAGAGCCCCGGCGGCAACCGGCAGGACAACCGCCAGCGCGGCAATGCCGCCCAGCTTCTTGAGAAATACAAGAACCTGGCGCGCGACGCGCAGCTTGGCGGCGACCGTGTGCAGAGCGAATATTATCTGCAGTTCGCCGAACATTATTTCCGGGTCCTTGGCGAAAGCCGGGTCCGCTTCGAGGACCAGCGCCGACAGCGCGGCGATGAGCCAGGCGACGAGGGCGAAGGCGAAGGCGAGGAGGAAATGGTCGAGGCGGGCGAGGAAGACCGCTCCGAGCCGGAAACGCGACGGCCGCGCGGCAACGGCCGCGACCGCCCGGCGCGCAATGGAATCTCTCAGCAAGACGCCAGCGAGGCCGAGGACGAGCGGATTGCGTTCGACGCGCTTCCGCCCGCCATCCGCCAGGACGAGGCCGACGAAGAGGAGCCCGCCCCCAAGCCGCGGCGCCGGGCCCGCCGCCCCCGCTCCGATGACGAAGATGAAACGGATATCGCGCCCGCCGCCTGACCCGTCGGCATTTCGACAAGAACACGGACGGCCCGCTGGAAACGGCGGGCCGTTCTGCGTTGCGGAAAAGCGCTAGGCGATCACGTCGACCGGACGCGGGCGATGGTTCTCGTCAAGCGCGACGAAGGTGAACAGGCCCTCGGTGACCTTGATATCGGTCGCGCCGCGGTCGCGGGTGGCGACGACCTCAACTCGCACCTGCATCGAGGTCCGGCCGACCCGCTCGACCTGCGCATAGACCGAAATCAGGTCGCGCAGATGAATGGGCGTGATGAACTTCATGCCCTCGATTGCGACCGTCGCCACCGGACCGTTCGCCCGGCGCGAGGCGACGATACCGCCGGCGATGTCCATCTGGCTGAGCACCCAGCCGCCGAAGATGTGGTTGTTGGCGTTGATGTCGGTCGGCCCGGGCACAACCCTCAGGATCGGCTCTTTGGTGAAGTCGGTCATTCCTTCGACGTGTCCCTGGACTTGCCGGCCTCATCATCGTGGCCGCTCGAGGCGCTGAGGAAGGCCAGCATCATCAGCCCGGTGCCGAGCAGCACCGTCAGCCCGGCCCCGAGCGCGGTGGCGATCATCATGTGGACATGAACGCCCTCGCCGCCGCTGGCGACGTACAGGACGGCGATCGCTGCGACGGCGACCGACAGCAGCGCCGCCCACTTCATTCCCCGCCGGAACCGGCGGAGCAGGGTCGCGTCGGGGCCTGGAGGCGGGCTGGAACCGGGCATCGCGCCTTCCCTTTGGCCGCCGATGGTGACACTATCAAGTCCGCTCCAACGGATCGGGAGTCGCATTGAGATGACCATCCAGGCGATCCTTTCGGACAAGGGCCGCGACGTTCACACGATCGGCGCCGACGAGCCGGTGTCGCGGGCGGTCGCACTGCTTGGCGAGAAACGGATCGGGGCGCTTCCCGTCGTCGGCGAGGGCCGGATCCTGGGCATCATGTCGGAACGCGACGTCATCTACTGCCTGCGCAGCCATGGCGCCGGGGTGCTCGACTGGCCGGTGTCGGAGGTGATGACGTCGCCCGCGATCACCGCCGAGCCCTCGACCCCGGTGCTCGCGGCGATGGCGATGATGACCGAGCGCAGGATCCGCCACCTGCCCGTCGTCTCGGGCGGCGAGCTCGTCGGGATCGTCTCGATCGGCGACCTCGTCAAATACCGGATGGACCGAATCGAGCAGGAAGCCGAGGCGCTTCGCTCCTATATCCAGAGCGCCTGAAAAATCCCTTCCGTCAGGGGCTTGGCCGCTTGAATAATGGCCAGGCGCCCCCATCTTCATTGAGACGGCGCCGGCCTTCGGGCTCGCGCCGTTTTCGAAGCGAAGACGGTTTTTTGGCACATTGAGGCAAAAAGCCCGTTGACGCGCCGGGGGGCCGCACATATATGGCCCTCCAGCGACGGCGGCGGCCCCAATGGGGTCGACGACCGTTTCGCGCCTCTTCTTAGTCGGTACAACCGATGCCCGGAACCAATCGAACCGGGAGAGGATGCGCGTCGGCTCTTTGACATTGTCGGTTTAGATGAAGGGACATGTGGGCGGCGGCCCGGTCACCGATAGCCTCTGGGTATCGGCGGATCGGTCAAATTTATGCCGTTCCTTAATGCGACTTCCGTTCGGGCTTGCCTGGCGGGAGGAGCAAATGTCCTAATACGCAAACACACCAGTTTGTATATTTGTGCAGGAACGGCTCCCAGAGATGCCGGTCTTGGCGTCGGGTTATTCCCCCGGCGGCTCGATCGTACATCAACTTGAGAGTTTGATTCTGGCTCAGAACGAACGCTGGCGGCATGCCTAACACATGCAAGTCGAACGAGACCTTCGGGTCTAGTGGCGCACGGGTGCGTAACGCGTGGGAATCTGCCCTTGGGTTCGGAATAACAGTTAGAAATGACTGCTAATACCGGATGATGTCTTCGGACCAAAGATTTATCGCCCAGGGATGAGCCCGCGTAGGATTAGCTAGTTGGTGAGGTAAAGGCTCACCAAGGCGACGATCCTTAGCTGGTCTGAGAGGATGATCAGCCACACTGGGACTGAGACACGGCCCAGACTCCTACGG